>DATFQZ010000240.1:0-11094 GCA_035263765.1 Candidatus Angelobacter sp.
CGGTGGAAGCCAGGCGCACCTCAACATGCAACCGTTCCTGACTATCAGTTTCTGTATTGCATTGCAGGGGATTTTCCCCTCGCAGACTTAGCAACATTTGGAAACAGCCGCGGTTGTTTCTAGAGCGAGAAGGTCTGGTCCCGGCAACGGCGGGGCGGACTTTACGCAGACGAAATTCATGGAACGAGACGAGGAGATCAAAAATGAGTAGTCCGTTTGTTGCTGAAATCAGGATTTTTCCTTTTAACTTTGCTCCAAAGGGTTGGGCCTTCTGCGACGGCCAGCTCCTGCCGCTCAGCCAGAACACCGCCTTGTTCTCACTCCTCGGTACCACTTACGGCGGTGATGGGAAGAGCAATTTTGCCTTACCTAATCTCCAGGGATGCGCGCCCATGCACCCGGGACAAGGCCCAGGATTGTCACTTCATGTCCTGGGCGAAACCGCCGGAAGTGACACCGTGACACTCCTGGAAAGCGAGATCCCGTCGCATTCCCACGGGGTTCAGGCGGCGTCCACACCTGATCAGACGACGCCGGTCAACAATGCCTGGGCGTCGGGCCAGAAGGGCTTTGGGAACTTCTATGCCCCAACCGGCAACAACGTGAACATGAGCCCGGCCGCCACCGCCCCAGCCGGTGGCGACCAGCCTCACAACAACCTGCAGCCTTATCTCACGATGAACTTTTGCATCGCTCTGCAGGGAGTGTTCCCGCCGCGGACTTGAGCGGCAAGATCGCCCGTTTTACCACTGACCATACGGATGACACTGATCAGGCGGCAATGCTCCGCGATCAGTGTCATCGTTGTTGATCAGTGGTAAGGTTCTTCCATGCAGCCCGCAGTTCTGGAGCGCGACGTTCCTCTTTCCCAGTCGCTGATCTGGCAGCGGCAGCGCGAGTTCTATGCGCGGCGCGGGCTCAAAGCCTGGAGTGAAGACCAAATCCCAGCCTACATCACCAACAATCCTCTCACCGCTGAGATCTACGCCGGCATTGTCTTTGCCTTTCTGCGCGACTGCATGGGGCACGGTTGGGGTCATCCTCTGTCGCCGAAAAATCCGTTGCGCATTCTCGAACTCGGGGCAGGGACTGGAAAGTTCGCATCCTTGTTCCTCAGGCAGCTCACGTCGCTCGTGGGCGCCCAAAACATCGCGCCTGAAACTGTACGCTATTCGATGACCGATTGCGGCCCGGGCGTGCTCGAAGCCTGGCAGGGCAACACTTATCTGGCGGAGTTTGCCCAAAAGGGCATGCTCGAGTTTGGGCAGTTCGCGGCCGGACAAGAAGGCAGTTCTCGGCTGTTCGGCGACGAGAAACGCTCATCGGGCCAAGCCGGCCCCTTAGTGGTGATCGCCAACTACGTCTTCGACAGTCTTCCCCAAGATGCATTTGTCATCGAGGATTGCAAACTTTATGAGGCTTTGGTCACGATCACCGCATCCAGCGAGCGCTCGGGTGAAGTCGCCGACAGGCTCGCCGACCTGAAGCTGTCCTACACGAACGTGACGGTGCCGCCCGGACGTTACGCCGATGCATCATGGAACTGCGTCCTGGAGCACTATCGCGCGAAGCTCTCCGCGGCGACCGTACTGTTTCCCTCGCAAGCCCTTAAAACCATCCAGGAGCTCGCGCGGCTGAGCGATGGCCGCATGCTGGTCCTGGCCACCGACAAAGGAGAAACAAACGAGGGCCAGCTCGCTCTTTCCCAAGGCCCGCCGGCGCTCGAGTTCCACTCGCAGGATTGCTTTTCGCAGATGGTGAACTTTCACGCCATCGCGAAGTGCTTCGAAGCTGAAGGGGGGCAGGCGCTGTTGCCGGACAAGCATTTCTCCACTCTGAACATCTGCGCGTTTCTCAAGAGCCGCCCCGGCGATGCTTTTCCCGCGGCCATAGCCGCGTACCGGCAGGCGCAAGGGGCCTTCGGTCCTGACGATCTCTTTACTTTGCTGGCCTGGCTGAACGCGCAAATGGAGGAAATGAACGTGGCCCAGATGCTTGCGGCTCTTCGCCTCACCCGCTGGGACACGACAGCTCTGATGCGCTTTTTCCCGATGCTGGCGCGCCAGGCTCGTGACGCCGTCCGCGAGCGCAGCGATGTCCGCGACGCCGTCCTGCGCGCCTGGGACAACTATTTTCCCGTTACGCCGGGCGACAATCCTCTGCCGTTCCAATGCGGCGTCATTCTCCTGGAGCTCAAGTATTTCGAGGATGCGGCGCAGATGTTCCGTGCGTCGCAGAAGACCCTGGGGCCGTCCGCCGCCACCAGCTATAACCTGGGACTGTGCGCGCAGGGACTGGGTCAACGCAGTGAAGCCTTGGCCTTGATGGTCGAAGCCTGCGGTCTCGACCATCAATTTGAACCAGCGCAGGCGGCGCGGCGCAAGCTGGAGAGAGAGCCCGCGTGATTCCCGCTTCGCTGGGGGTTGCGCTCATCTGATACTATTGCCGCCCATGATCGTGAAGGAACCCAAGGCCACCGAACCGCAAGCCAGCCCGAACACTCCCAACAAAGGCGTGACGTGGTGGCCCCTGGCTGTCCTGGTTGCTATCAACATCCTCAACTTTTACGACCGTCAGGTCGCCGGTGCAGTGGTAGAGCCTGTCCGCAAAGAGTTCTCGCTGTCAGACACACAGATCGGATTTCTCAATACCGTCTTCACCGTGTTGTACGGCATTGTGGGCCTTCCCTTGGGGCGCCTGGCCGACAAAACCAGCCGCAAGAAGTTGCTGGCCGTCGGAGTGACCGTGTGGGCCTTGTTTACCGCGAGTTCCAAGTGGATTCAGAGTTACGCGTTCCTGGTAGTCTCGCGGCTGGGAGTCGGGATCGGCGAAGCCACAGCAGCTCCCACGGCCACCAGTTGGATCGGTGATCTCTATCCTGCAAAGGGCAGGGCCAAACCACTGGCTTTGTTCATGCTCGGCGTTCCCGTCGGCGGGGCTCTGAGTTTCTTCTTCAGCGGTCCCATTGCCCACAGGCTGGGCTGGCGGGCCGCGATGCTTGTGGCCGCCGCCCCCGCGCTGGTGCTTGTGCCTTTGCTGCTCATGCTGCACGAGCCGGAACGCGGAGCTTCGGAAAGCCGCGCGCCGGCGGGCGCCGGCTCCATCTGGCAGGTGCTGCGTATTCCCACGTTCTGGTGGATCGCCATCTCCGGCGCTCTGGTGAATTTCAATCTGTATGCAATTGGTGTTTTCTTACCCGCCTTTTTCGGCCGCATCCATCACATGAATGTTGCCCAGGCGGGGATTGCGACCGGCATCGTCTACGCCATCGGCGGAATCGCCGGCGGGTCGCTGGCCGGCGTCTGGGGCGACCGCGTTGTTCATCGCGGCGGAGGTGGCCGGATGCTGGTAGCAGCTTTGGCCGCGTTCCTCGCTGCTCCGCTCGCGTATTTCGGAATCAAGCAGGGCTATGGACATCTTGTGCTCGCCGTGGCACTGATCACTGTCGCGTACGGGCTCCTCAATATGTACTACGGCCTGGTGTACGCCGCCATCCAGGACATCGTTCCTCCCGCTTTGCGCGGTACGAGCATGGCCATCTACTTCCTGGTGATGTATCTCCTGGGAGCGTCCTGGGGAAGCGTGGTGGTCGGTGGGCTCAGCGATCGTTTTGCCAGGCATGCTGCCAGCGCTGCCGGCGCCGCCACAGTGACGGAAGCCTTCAAGGCCATCGGTCTGCAACAGGCCTTGCTGGCGATCCCGGTACTTTCCGTGGCGCTGGGCCTGGTGCTATGGGCCGGCTCCAGGACGATGGCGAAGGATGTCGCGCACCACGCGGAAGGTTGAGCCAGCCAAGCCTTGGAGCGCATAATCTCACAGTGCAAATCTGCGGCTGTCCTGCCGCACCCTGGAGATCACCATGCGGAACGCCCTTGCATCTGTGCTCATCTCCCTCTTCTTAGTATCGATTCTCATCGCGCTGCCTCCCAGCGTGTCTATCAAGGAGTGGGATGTCCCCACACCCAACTCGCGGCCCCACGATCCAGCCTTGGCGCCTGACGGCTCGCTCTGGTACACCGGCCAGCTGGCCAACAAGTTAGGACGGCTTGATCCCAAGACCGGACAGATCAAGGAATTCCCGCTCAAGACACCGGATTCGGGTGCGCACGGACTGGTCGCCGATCGCGACGGCAATATTTGGTTCACGGCAATCTCGAAGCACTACATCGGAAGATTGAATCCCCAGACGGGTGAGATCGCTGAATTCCCCATGCCCGACCCCAAAGCGGATCCGCATACCCCGGTTTTTGACAGCCAGGGCATCCTCTGGTTTACGACACAACAGGCAAACTTTGTCGGCCGGCTCGACCCGCACACCGGCGAAGTCAAGCTCAAAGAGGTTCCCACGCCGCATGCTGTGCCTTACGGCATTGTTGTCACACAGCAGGGCGTTCCCTATTTCTGCGAATTTGGCAGCAATAAGTTGGGCCGTATTGATCCCAAGACGTTGGAAATCACGGAGTACGTGATGCCGGAAGGAGCTCGGCCGCGACGCCTGGCCCTCGCCGCCGACGGCACAATCTATTATTCCGATTTTGCGCGCGGCTACCTGGGTCATTTCGATCCGGCGACCGGCAAGGTGGAAGAATGGGCGTCACCCGGCGGGCCGGCTTCCAAGCCGTACGGAATCGCCGTGACTCCCAGCGGCATGATCTGGTACAGCGAGTCGGGTGTTAACCCCAACACGTTGGTGGCGTTCGATCCTAAGAGCAAGAAGTTCTTGGGCAGCACGCCGATTCCCTCCGGAGGCGGTGTGGTAAGAAACATGGTCGCCACGCGCGACGGCAAGCTCTATCTGGCCTGCAGCGGCGTCAACAAGGTCGGGATCGCGGAAATAAGGTAATCCGTCAATCCGAAACCAATGCAGTTACACCCTCCGCAAGAGCGGACATATTTGCATCCTCGCTCGATTGCCCAACATCACAGACGAAGCAAGTCCTAGAACGAGGTGAATCATGCGGAGAACCGCATTCGATACAGACGTCCTGATCGTCGGCGCCGGACCGGTCGGCTTGTTTCTGGCCAACGAATGCGCTCGCCGCGGCTTGAGATCGCGGATTGTCGAAGCTAACCCGACGCAATCGGAGCATTCCAAAGCTCTCGCAATTTTTCCCAGGACCCTCGAGATCCTTGACATGGCCGGGCTGGTCGGGCCGTTCCTGGAGAAAGCAAACCGCGTCACGTCCGTTGCCGTGGTCACTCACGGACATAGGCTCGCCAACATGCGCTTTGCTCCTGAGGAAAGCCCATACCGCTTCGTCGCCATGGTCCCTCAGGACGTGAGTGAACGCCTGCTGGTAGAGCAACTGAAACAAAAGGGTGGAGCCGTGGAGTACGAAACAAAATTTGTCGCAGCGGTCCAGAATACCGGGGATGTGAGCGTCACTCTCGACCAGCATGGCCAGCGCCTGGAATTTACCGCCGGGTTTGTCATCGGCTGCGATGGCGCGCACAGTACGGTCCGGCATCTCCTGAACCTGCCGTTTGAGGGCGCAGAATATCCTGATTCGTTTGTGCTGGCTGACATGGAAACCAATGACGCCCTGCCCGCCGACCAGCTTCAGCTCTGCCCCAGCGAAAACGGTCCCGTGGCGATCTTTCCCATGAGCGCTACTCGCCGGCGGATGGTGGCCACCGTCGAGAACAAGGAACACTCAAGAGAAGACGCTCCCTCGCTCGATCTGGTGCGGCAGATCCTGGCACAACGCGCGCCCCGTGGACTCGAAGTACGTTCCCTGAACTGGAGCACGTATTTCCGCATCCATCACCGCCAAGTGGCACAGTTGCGGGAACGAAACATGTTCATCGCCGGCGACGCCGCTCACATCCACAGTCCATTTGGCGGGCAAGGCATGAACACCGGACTGCATGATGTTTGGAACCTGGCCTGGAAACTCGACCTGTTCCTGCAGGGACATGGCAATGACACCTTGCTGGACAGCTATACCGCAGAACGCCGACCGGTAATCAAGAGCGTGATCGAGACTACGGATTTCCTCACCAAAGCGCTGGGAACGCCGAGCAAAATCGCGCAAGTTCTGCGCGATGCCGTCATCCCGATGGTGTCCCATCTGGCGCCATTCCAGCATGCCTTCGTTAAGAAGCTTTCCGAACTCGGCATTGCCTATCGCGGCAGCCCGATCGTGGAAGGCGCCGGTGAACGATATTTTGATGATTCGCTGCGCGGCGGCAAGGGCATACTCAACCGTTTCCTTCTCCTGCTCGGCGAGGACGCAGGGGCCTCGACCGTCGACGCGGCCAGACAGCTCACTGAATCACTCGCTGATGTCGTTGAGCTGCGCCGGGCGCCGCGCCCTGGTATCGCCCTCGTCCGCCCCGATGGCTACATCGCATACTCAACCCACCACGATCTCACCGCAGGATTGCGAGATGTACGTTCGCTCCTGGAGCGGCAAACAAGACCGCCATCGGAATCAGAATGGGTAGCGTGAGGATGCAGAGGCTCGTGGCCGGCACGCGGATTCGTTCGAACAACTTTGGGGCCACGGGGTGGAGCAGGCCTTCAGGCCTGCGGTCAGGCCCATAGGTTCCGGCTTTAGCCGCTGGGTTTTTGCTGAGTGCCTCTTGTAAGGCTCCAACAATTCAGCCCACCCATTTAGTCACGGCATCTCTTCGCAAGAAGCGCCTCCAGCAGACTGATCTGGTTTCGACCCAGTACCTCAGTGGCTGAAGCCGATTTCTTCCTCAGCCTTACCGCAGGCCTGAAGGCCTGCTCCACCCTCTTGTCATTGGAATTCTCCGAGGCTGAAACGGCCTAGGTCCTCACTTTGATTCCCAACTCCCGCAGCTGCCCCTCGCCCACGGGTGTGGGTGCGTCCACCATCAGGTCCACAGCCTTGGCGGTCTTGGGGAATGGGATCACTTCACGCAGGCTTTCTGCGCCGGCCAGGATCATCACAATGCGGTCCAGGCCCAGGGCGATGCCGCCGTGGGGCGGCGTGCCGTACTCCAGCGCTTCGAGGAAAAAGCCGAAGCGCGACTTGGCTTCTTCGTCATTCATGCCCAGCGCGTGAAAGATCCGCTTCTGGATGTCCTGGCGATGAATACGGATCGATCCCGACCCCAATTCCGTGCCGTTGAGCACTACATCGTAGGCAAGTGAACGAACGGCGCCGGGATCGGACTCGAGCTTGTCCATGTCCTGCTCGTGCGGTGACGTAAACGGATGGTGTGCGGCGTTCCACCGCTTCTCAGCCGGGTCGTACTCGAACATCGGAAAGTCCGTGACCCAGAGCAGATGATAGCCGCCCGCGCGGAAGGCCATATGGCGGTCGGCATACTTGCGCGCCAGTTCGACTCGGAACTGTCCTGCTGCCATGAATACCCCGTAATCGGCGCGCGTGGCCGACTTCTCAAGCTGCGCCGGTGCCGCCACCAGAACCAGCAGGTCGTCGGCTTGAGCGCCTGACATCGCGCGCACTTTGGCCACGGCGTCCGGGAAAGATTTTTCCAGGCGCTTGATGTCGTCAATCAGCTTGGCCTCTTTGCGTTCGCCGAACAGCGGACGATTGTCGTCACGGTCCTTGCGCGAAAGCTCGCCGATCTTGGGTATGCGCACCGCGACCACCGGCAACTCGGCGTTGAGCTGCAATGTCTGCAATTGTTCAGCAGTGAACGCCGCGCTAACGTCAGTCAGAGGCGGCAGGCGCAAGTCCGGCTTGTCAATGCCGTACTGGCGGATGGCTTCGTCATACGTCATCCGCGGGAATGGTGTCTTCAGGTCCTGGCCGGCGGCTTTGAAGGCGGCTTCGAGAAAGCCTTCCACCACTTCAAATACGCGGTCAGGCTGAGGGAAGGTCATCTCCAAATCGATTTGGGTGAACTCCGGCTGGCGGTCGGCGCGCAGATCTTCGTCACGGAAGCAGCGCACGATCTGGAAATATTTATCGAAGCCGGAGATCATCAGGATCTGCTTGAACAATTGCGGCGATTGCGGCAGCGCGTAAAACTCGCCGGGATAAACGCGGCTGGGGACCAGGTAATCGCGGGCGCCTTCCGGCGTGGAGCGCGTCATGAACGGCGTCTCGATCTCGAAGAACCCCTGGGACGACAAGTATTCGCGTATGGCCAGCGCCACCTTGTGCCGCAATTCGATGTTGTATTGCATGGGCTCACGGCGCAGGTCGAGATAGCGATACTTGAGGCGCATCTCTTCATTCGCCAGCGTGGGATCGCCGGGCAAAAACGGCGGGACTTTGGATTCGTTCAGCAGCTTCAGCTCACGGACTTCCACTTCGATCTCACCCGTGGGAAGGTTGCGGTTCACAGTCTTTTCGTCGCGCTTGCGCACGTTTCCGATGGCCGCGATCACGTACTCCGAGCGCAGCTCGCCGGCCTTGGCGTGCAGCGAGGCGCTGTCGCTCTTGTCGAAGACCAGTTGCGTCAACCCACTGCGGTCGCGCACATCAACGAAGATGAGGTTACCCATGTCGCGGCGGCGGTTGACCCATCCCATCAGCACAACCTGCTGGCCAGCATGCTGCACGCGGAGCTCTCCGCACTTGTGTGTGCGGCGAAGATCACCTAGAAAGTCGAGAGACAAGCGAAGATACCTTTCCTAAACG
The DNA here is from genome assembly GCA_035263765.1 of Candidatus Angelobacter sp. Lineage (GTDB taxonomy): Bacteria > Acidobacteriota > Terriglobia > Terriglobales > Acidobacteriaceae > Angelobacter. The sequence continues at coordinate 8,586 of DATFQZ010000240.1, forward strand.
TGCTTAAGCGGTCAAGGCTGAAACCATTGATTATAAAGGCTCAGAGGCTTTCTCCGGTGCGCTGCGGTGAAAAAGGCTTGACCTTGGAATATATTCCACAGTTGAGAATGCCCTTGTTGGCGAGAACCATAACAGCCCGTGCGCTTCAATCCGGAGAGCTGGCGACGCTCGCAGGTGTAAGCCGCGACACCCTGCGTCACTACGAACGTGAGGGGCTTTTGACTGCTCCTCAGCGGTCGCAGAACGGCTACCGTCACTATCCTCCGCAAGCTTTGGAGCGGGTGCGGTTGATTCGCAGCGCGCTGGCCATCGGTTTTACGGTTGATGAATTGCGCGATATTCTGCAGGCGCGTGAGCGCGGGCTGGCGCCCTGCCGGCAGGTCCACGCGCTGGCCCTGGAGAAGGCGCGGGAACTACGCTCGCAAATCCGCGAGCTGAACTCTTTGCACCGGGCTTTGCAGAGGGCCATCAGGAGCTGGGCCAGGAAATTGAAGTCCACGGCTCCGGGGAGGCGCGCTGGTTTGTTGGAAATGTTTGTCGCCAACCATCCGGAGAGCTCGCAGGCCATCTCGCCTCTGATGTCTCCCGGGCTGAAACGAAAACTACAAAGAAATGAGGGCAAGAAGCGATGAAACGGATATTTACGGCAATCCTTGGAATCACACTTCTGTCGCTGGCCAGCGCTGCGCAGAACCCAAGCGACAAGCAGGACAACATGAAGGACTGTCCGATGCACGAGCAGCATCAGGCATCAGTGGCGGGCCACACCGACCAGGACATGAATCGGCGTGGCGAGCAGGGCATGGGCTTCTCACAGACGAAGACTACGCATCATTTTTTCCTCAGCAAAGATGGCGGCGTCATTCAAGTCACGGCGAACGCCGGTGATGACAAGGAGAGCATTGAGCAGATTCGGCGGCACTTCGAGCACATCAGCCATGCTTTCCAATCCGGCGACTTCAATATTCCCATGTTTGTGCACGATCAAACGCCGCCCGGCGTGCCGGCAATGATCAAGCTGAAGGACACCATCCGTTACAGGTACGAACAAATTGAAAGTGGCGCCAGGGTATTGATTAGCAGTGACAACGCAGAAGCTGTTGATGCGGTCCACCAGTTCTTACGCTTTCAAATCACCGAGCACAAGACTGGCGATGCGCTGGAAGTGAAGTGAGGAGGAGGCTAAGACATTGACACGGGCTTCCCTCTGAAACCTCGAGCGCAGCGAGAGGTCCGTACCGTGACGAAAATTGCCACGATGGCCAAAATTGATAATTGCCAGACTTAAAAACGTCACTTTGTCTAAATTTCGGCGTTCTTTGGAATCGCAATCTTGGCACAGACCGTCAACGGATTGTGAATGCTGACTGACGACCAGCCCAAGCGCCGGAGGCGCGACCACAGGGTAGCCCACGGCGGCAGCCGTGGGTCAGCGAAAAGAGCCAAGAGCGCCAGAGGCGCGGCACAGGTCTTTTGCAGACGCCGGCGAGATAGGCCCACGAGTGGTTCTGGATTCTTTGGGAATCAGCTTGCGGCGTTCGTTGGTGCTCAAGACAGCATGAACGGGATTGTGCAGGTAGCAGTGGAACATGTGTCGCCCCTCTGGGGCTCGAAATCAAACCGCACATCCACCCACGGCTAGCGCCGTGGGCTACCCTCTCGTCGCGCCTCCGGCGCTGGGCTTCTCTCCATTTAAGACGTCCCCGTGGCGCTTCAAGGCGGGTTGGCAGCGAAGGCAATCAGAAACGCACGCTCAACATCATGCGCTGCAAGCACGGGCAATCCGGGAAAGGCTTGGCTCACGTGCGGGATTTTAGGCCGCCTGCGATCTCTTCCCGTCCCACGCTTACCTGCTCGCCCGTCGCCACGTTCTTCAGCGCGAACTGGCCGGAGCTGACTTCGTTCGCGCCGACAAACAGGATGTACTTCGCTCCGGCGCGCTCCGCGGCTTCAAATGACTTCTTAGGACGAAATGTCTCGTCTCCCAGTTCGGTAGCGATGCGATTCTTGCGCAGATCGCGGGCGATCACAGCCGCCTCGGCGTTCATGCCCTCTCCCAACGGCGCGATATATACGATCGGATTGAGGTCGGGGACGCGGACGGTTTCCTCCGCGTGCAGCGCCAAAACAAAACGATCCAAGCCCAAGGCAAATCCAATGCCCGGAGCTTTGGGCCCACCGAGGGCTTCTGAGAGGCCGTCATAACGTCCGCCACCGAGCAGGGCACTCTGTGCGCCGAGACCACCGTGCGTGAACTCGAACGTGGTGCGCGTGTAGTAGTCGAGCCCGCGCACCATGCGCTCGTTGATCTGATAGCGGATGCCGACGTGATTGAGGATTTTCTTGACTTCGTTGAAATGCTCACGGCACGGCTCGTCCAGGTATTCCGATATCTTGGGCAGGGATTCGATGATGGGCTGATCCTCCGGTACCTTACAGTCCAGGACGCGCAGCGGGTTCGTCTCTGCGCGCCGCCGGCAATCGGCGCACATCTTGTCTTTCACGCCGG
>DATFQZ010000241.1:0-3119 GCA_035263765.1 Candidatus Angelobacter sp.
ACGAGGAACTTTCTTTCGATCTCGAATGCCATGCAACCCCGCTGACTGTCATACCGGCATAATCTAACAAGAGGCGCTGGCGTTCTGTCACTAGGCCCCCTCTCCGACGTTCTGTCGCACGTACCTATATCTTTGAACCGCAAGGATTTCTCTGGCCCGCCAGCAGCAACACTGCCACCACGTGACCACATATTGAGCCAACGCTTGGGCTGCGAAAGGCGCTAGGGGCTCTGATGGTTCAACATCCAAGGGATCACGATGAGGTTCGGTTTGCGCCGCTCACCTGCGCCAACCAGAGCCTGAACTGCCAACTGCTTGTGGTCGGAGGTGGTCTGTCCGGCCTCAGCGCCGCCGAAGCTGCCGTCATGCGCGGCATCGACGTTGTCTTGATCGAGAAGGGCGGGTTTGGACAAGAGGCCGCCTCGGCTCTGAATGCGGGCCAGTTCTTGTCCGGCTGGGTAAAGCCCGTCGATGTGATGGTCGATGAACTGACCACGCAAGAACAGAGCCAAGGAGCAAGGCGTGCCGCCGCGCGGTCCCGAGCCAAGGCAAGAGTGCGTGCGTTTCTGCGGCGTACCGTAGAGGGGTGCCAACAATTGGCTGCTCTCGATCAAACCTACAACCTGCGGGCGTCTGTGAAACAGGGCGCTGTGACCGCCGCCGTCACGGTAGCCGATCTGAAGAGCCTGCAGAGTTCTTATGATTTCATGGAGAAGAGCAACTTCCGTTCGCTGATGCCGTTACTCGGCCAGCAACGGCAACCGTTCTTCAAGCTGCTTTCCGCTCGGCAACTGGAAAAGCGCTGCGGCACTGCCAGGGATGTCTATACCGGAGGGGTTCTCGATCGCTTTGGCGGCAGTTTTCGCCCTCGCAAACTATTGGGTGGTCTGGGTCGCGCGCTGCAGAAGAGGGGAGTGCGCATCTTCCAGAACACCGGAGCGGAAGCCTTCGAAACGGGCGATGGGCGTTTCACCGTCTTTTGCAGCAATGGGGCCGCCATCAAGACCAGTCAAATCTTCATGGCCAACGCCTACGCGCGCCACATCAATGGGGAGGCGCTCGAAAGAAGCATCTTCGCCTATGACTATGTCGTCATGATTGACTTGCCGGACGGTGCAAATACGCTTGTCCAGGCAAATGTTCTGTCTGACACGCGTGATCCTTGTTTCTATGCACGCCGGCATGGCGGTCGACTTTATTTCGGATACGAGGAGACTGCCGAAACGTCGCAGAAGCTGACGAGCCGGATGGCGCTCCGGACTCTGAAAGAGGCCCAGCGGATATTCCCGGATTTACGCACCCTTGGGGAAGAAGAAATTAAAGCTGCCTGGTCGGGCCGTGTGTACTACACGCTTGATGATTATCCCTTTGTTGAACGTGCACTGGATGGGCAGCTGACAACGTTTGCGGCACCATCCGATCACGGCAATGCGTTGGCGGTCAAGGTTGGGCAGCTCATTGGCGGTCTGGCCGCCGACGCGGTGCTTGGAACCGGAAGCGAGCAGGATGCAAAGCAACGGCGAGCACGACTACGTCAACTGAAGCTCTTTGAAGATTTTCCCAAAGGCCAAAGGCTGCGCCCGGGTCGGCGTTATCAGGAAGCGGCTTCCTAAGCCAAACCTTGAATGCAAGTTTCAGGGAGCTTCTGCGCAATGCAATCGAGCCATTTGCCCAGGGCGTTGCGTGCTTCGAGTGTTGGGGAGGCGCCGATCACACCGGACGTCTCGGTCAAAGCTTTACCGCGGTGTGCGTGTCAGCGCCATGGCTAAGCTCCGGCTCGCAGTCCGCAAGCTCCGCCAGGCCCGAGGGAACACTCGCGAGGCGTCGACGTTAGAACGGCAGCTTAGCGCGAAGCAGAAGACCCCCATGCAGAAACCTGCTGCCCTCATTGCTCTTAGCCTATTGGCTCTGTCGAGCTCTGCTTGCTTTGCGCAGGGCTGGCCGCCCTGGGCCGAGGACGCATTCGGTAGAGGTCCCTGGGGCTACGAAAGCGATAGCCGACGCCGTTGGGAACGCCCGGACGTGGTCGCGCCCCCGGAACGTCGAAATTTCCGCGCGCAGACCGGCAACATCCGCGATGGCGGCGCTCGTCCCGAGATCGCGCAGCAAGTGCCGGCCGCAGTTGCCTTCCCTTATGACTACCCATCAAACTCCATCGTGATCGATACCGGTGGTCGCAAACTCTATTACGTTCTTCCAGGTAATCGTGCTTACGAATACGGGATCTCCGTCGGGCGCGAGGGTTTTAACTGGACAGGCACTGAAACAATAAGCCGCAAGCAGGCCTGGCCGGATTGGTATCCCCCCGCGGAAATGCGTGAACGCGACCCACGTCTTCCCGAGAAGATGACGGGTGGCATCAAGAACCCGCTGGGGGCGATGGCGCTCTACTTGGGCGATACCCTCTATCGCATCCACGGCACCAATGATGCGCAGTCGATCGGACGGGCAGCCTCGTCTGGATGTTTCCGGATGCTCAACTCGCACGTCCTGCATCTGGCTTCCGTGGCTGAGATCGGCACCACGGTGAACGTGGTAGCATCGTTGCCCCAAGGCCACGAAATCAGCCATGCCGATCCGTTGCCTAAAGCACAAGCACGTGGCGAGGTTGCGCCAGGGCGAGTGTCACCGCCACCAGCACCTCCTGACAGAGCGCCGAATTATCAAGCGTTGAGGGAGTATATGCTTCGAACCCCATGACCGCTTTCAGCCATAGACTGCCCGCAATTGTCTTCGCGACACTTTCGCTTCTCGCAAGTGGCGTGCGAGCAGAAGCGCAAGTGGCGCCCGCGCTTGACTGGCGAGACTACCGCAACGAACGATATGGCTTTAGCCTGCAGTATCCCGCTGATGTCTTCGCAGTGGAGCGCACCGCCGAAGCGGGTGACGGTCAGGTCTTCGTCTCGCAAATCGGACACGCTCGGCTGCTGGTCGGTGCGTTCGTCAATGAGCGCGGCTATTCCCCGGCGAGTTACCAGGCCTACATTGCACGAGAATCTTATGGCGGGTACGCGATCGGATACGAGCGGCACGGAAGAGGCTGGTTTGTGCTCTCCGGCGATGGCCAGGGGAAAGTATTCTATGAGAAGGTCGTGTTCAGCTGCGCTGGCCGCCTAATC
>DATFQZ010000242.1:0-5656 GCA_035263765.1 Candidatus Angelobacter sp.
ATTCTTTGTCTTCAACTTCTCTGGCGGGCCAACGATGCTCTGGCATCGTCAGGGATACTTTTTGCTTGACGGGGCCGTCGTTTTTATCGAGGGCTACCCTCTTGTCGCGCCTCCGGCGCTCGGAGACTCGTCACTTCCAAAGGAAGGCGAAGATCGCCGTTGCGATAGAAACGTAAGACGTACCGTCTTATCACAGTCGTCAACACGGCACTGGGGATTCGAAGTCAGTGCTAGAATCGCGTTTCGCCATGCCCAAACCCAAGCCACTGCACGGCCACGTCTCCCGCGGTCACTCCAAGCACGTCACACGTCCACAAAACCACTGTTTTGCCTGCGGCAAGGACAACCCGCACGGCATGCATCTGAAGTTTTTTATCGACGAAGCCAAACGCGTCGCCACTTGCAACGTGAAGCTAACGCGCCGCTATCAGGGACCTCCGGGACACGCCCACGGCGGCATCATCGCCGTCATCCTCGATGAAGCCATGGGCAAGATCAACAAGTTGAGCAACGTGATCGCCCTTACCAGGTGCATGAACGTCGAGTATCTCAAGCCGGTGCCGCTGGGCCAGATGCTGACAGTGACGGGCCGGGCGCAGAGTATCAACGGGCGCGAGCACACCAATCTGGCGGAAATCAGCAACCAGGCGGGCGAGGTGCTGGCCCGCAGCAGCGGGCTGTTCATTGCGGTTGATGTGGCGAAAATGTTCTCGAAATTCATTGATCCTTCGTAGCCCGATCAGGCATCGAATATCGGTTCGCGGAACAATCCTTCACGGCGTTAGAATAGAGAGTTCACCGTACAAGTCTGGGCCGCTCGGTTTGCGGCCGAGGAGTTTCTTATGTCAGAGCTGAACGGCAATATCAGCCTGCGGCTAAAGACGGGGCTTGCAGAGATGCTGAAGGGCGGCGTCATCATGGACGTGACCGATGCGGCCCAAGCCGAGATCGCGCAGAAAGCCGGCGCAGCAGCAGTCATGGCGCTGGAACGCGTCCCGGCGCAGATTCGCGCTCAGGGCGGCGTGGCTCGCATGGCCGCCCCCAAAAAGATCCGTGAGATTATGGCGGCGGTTTCCATCCCCGTGATGGCCAAATGCCGCATCGGTCATTTTGCCGAAGCCCAGATCCTGCAGGAGCTGGGCGTGGATTACGTGGACGAATCCGAAGTACTCACCCCAGCCGACGAAGCGCACCACGTGGACAAGCACGCCTTCAAAGTTCCTTTTGTTTGCGGCGCGCGCGATCTGGGCGAAGCCTTGCGGCGCATCAGCGAGGGCGCGGCGATGATCCGCACTAAGGGCGAAGCGGGCACTGGCGATGTGGTTCATGCCGTCAAACACATGCGGCAGATCGTTCGAGATATCAAGCAGTTGACAGTGCTCTCTCAAGAAGAGCTTTATGGTCAGGCGAAAGAGCTGCGGGCACCGGTTGAGCTGGTGCGCATGGTCGCCGATGCCGGCAAGCTTCCTGTCCCCAATTTCTCCGCGGGCGGCATTGCCACGCCTGCCGATGCGGCGCTGGTGCGCCAGCTGGGCGCAGAGGCCGTCTTTGTGGGCTCGGGGATTTTCATGGGAAAACGCACGTCTTGTACGCAATGTGAGGACGGGAAGCATTCTTATAACGATAACTGCGCGTTTGCTCCGCCTGAAGAAGCCGAGAAACGTGCCCGCGCTATTGTCCGCGCGACTACGCATTTCGACGATCCCAAAGTGCTGCTCGAAGTCAGCCAGGATCTGACCGGCGCCATGAAAGGTCTGGCGGTCGCGGCGATGGAAGAAGCGGACATGCTGCAAACTAGGGGTTGGTAGGTTTGTTAGAACTGGCGAAGTGCTTTTTTCTGAAATCCCGAATCCCGCGCAGCGGGTGAGGGATCCATATAGCAGCGAGGATTCGCAGGCAAAGATTGCACTTTTTGAAGCGTTCCGCTTGTGGCGAATCCTGCCCTCCAGCGCATTTAAGATGATATGGACCCTTCGCTCCGCTCGGGGTTTCAGAGGCAGCTCCGCTCGGGACAGAGCAAAACCATGAACATCGGCGTCCTTGCCATCCAGGGTGACTACGAAGCGCACAAAGCTCGATTGCAGCAGTTGGGCGCTGAAGTCACGCTGGTGCGCAAGCCTGAGCAACTCGATGCAATCGACGCCATCGTCATCCCCGGCGGCGAATCAACAACCTTCTTGAACTTCCTTGAGGAACACGGCTTCTTGGAGAAGCTCCGCGACTTCGTGCGCACCAAACCTACATTCGGCACCTGCGCCGGGGCGATTCTTCTGGCCAAAGAGGTTGAGAATCCGCCGCAGGTGTCCCTGGGCGCGCTGGATATCCGCGTGCAGCGCAACGCCTACGGCCGGCAGATTCATAGTTCGATCCGTGAAGGCCAGACCAAACTTGGAGACTCGCCGCTGGAGATGGTCTTTATTCGAGCGCCGAAGATCGTCGTCACAGGAAAAGGCGTCGAAGTCCTGGCGACAGAGAGCGGCGATCCGGTGCTGGTACGCCAGGGCAAGGTCATGGCTGCCACATTCCACCCTGAACTTTCCGCGGACACGCGAATCCACGAGGAGTTTCTCAAGCTGGTCAGGAACGGCCGGAAACCACGCGCATGAAGCTCGCGCTGCGGCTCTCTCTTTTCGTTATCACTGTGGGCTCCACCTGGATGTTCCTCCAGCATCCCTGGTGGTTCCCTGCCGGCGCGTCCTTGCAGGCCCCTGCGATCGATCGCCAATTCCGGACTGCGTTTCTGCTAGTGGGGATATTGTTTCTCGCCGGCCAGCTTCTGCTGGCCTTCTTGCTGGGACGTGCCCGCGAAGGGCGCCCTTCGCGCGGCGACTGGCGCTTGGAAGCAGCCTGGACGGTCGGCCTGATAGCGCTCTTTTTCTGGTTCAACTTTTCCGGCGGACGTATGTGGGCGGAGATGATGACGCCGGAGAGACAGGCCGGGGCGGTCCAGGTGGAGATCACGGGAGCGCAGTTTCAATGGTATTTTCGCTATCCGGGCGCGGACGGTGTATTCGGCCGGGTAGATGCGCAGAAATTCGCGCGGCCGGACGAAGGTAATCCTCTGGGCATCGATCCTGCAGATCCGGCCGGGAAAGATGATTATCTGTCGCCGATGCTGGTGTTGCCCGTTGGCCGCCCGGCGCACCTGATCCTGCGCGCCCAGGATGTGGTCCATAGCGTCTTTATTCCTGCTATGCGCTTCAAGCAGGACACTGTGCCGGGAATGGAAATCCACGCCCATTTCACGCCCAGCCAGACTGGGACGTATGAGATTGCCTGCGCCGAGTTGTGCGGCCTGGGTCACTATCGAATGCAAGCGAAGGTGCGCGTGCTCAGCGAAGAGGACTTCAACAAATGGCTGCAAGCTCGTGAACGTGCCGCAAGCGAAAAATAGCGACTAACTACGATCCGATGCCTGTTGCGTCTGACAACCCGCCCGAGCGAAGCGACCGCGGCTTCCTGCACCGCTACGTCTTCAGCGCTGATCACAAAGTCATAGGCGTCCAGTATTTCTTTCTGTCGCTGGCCGCAGCCCTGGTGGGTGCACTTTTGTCGCTGCTGATGCGCGTCCATCTCATTTGGCCGCAGATGGCAGTTCCTTTCCTCGGAAAGATCAAACCGGAAGACTATCTCGCGTTTATGACAATGCACGGCACGCTGATGGTCTTCTTCGTTCTTTCCACCGCGCCGCAAAATGCTTTCGGGACCTATTTCCTGCCGCTGCAACTGGGCGCCTCGGAGATGGCCTTCCCTAAGCTCAACATGTTCGGGTTCTGGGCCACTCTGATTTCGTTTCTGGTTCTGCTTTCTGCGTTCTTTGTTCCTGGGGGCGCATCGCTTGCCGGATGGACGCAGTATCCGCCGCTGAGCGCACTGGCCGCCGCAGGCCCGGGACAGGGCCTGGGCACGGACCTGTGGCTCGTCAGCATCGGCTTGTTCTGTCTGGGCTCGTTGATGGCAGCGACGAATTTCGTGGCTACAACGGTCAGAAAGCGCGCCCCGGGAATGCTTTGGATGCGCATGCCACTTCCCTGCTGGGCGTGGTTTGTCACCGCCATCCTGATCCTTTTGGCCTTTGGCATCCTACTGGTGGCGGCGATCATGCTCCTGTGCGACCGCAACTTCGGCACCAGCTTTTTTGTGCCTGGCGGGCTCATCGTCAACGGTAAGGCCGATCCGCACAGCGGCGGCTCCCCTCTGCTGTGGCAGCACTTGTTCTGGTTCTTCGGCCATCCCGAGGTCTATATCGCCATCCTGCCGGCGATGGGAATGACTTCGCATCTGCTCTCCACCTTCGCGCGCAAGCCCGTATTCGGATATAAGGCCATGGTCGGCGCGACGCTGGCCATCGGCGGCATGGGCTTTATGGTCTGGGGACATCACATGTTCGTCAGCGGTATGAATCCCCACGTTGGATTTGCTTTCTCCACGCTGACCACCGCCATCGCCGTGCCCTCCGCCGTTAAAGTCTTCAACTGGCTGGGAACTATCTACAGCGGCAAGATACGTTTCTCAACTCCCTTGCTGTTTTCTGTAGGCTTTGTGTCATTGTTCATCGCCGGCGGGCTCACGGGGCCGCTGCTGGCGCAGCCTTCGCTCGATGCCTATCTGCACGACACATATTTTGTCGTGGCCCATTTTCATCTCATCATGGCCATGGCCGGGCTGTTCGCGGTGTTTGCGGCCACGTATTTCTGGTTTCCCAAGATGTTTGGCCGAATGATGAACGAGCGCATGGGAGCCTGGCACTTCTGGATCACCCTGTTCGGCGCCTATGCCATCTTCATGCCCATGCATCTGCTCGGGGTGGCTGGACATCCCCGGCGCTACTCAGAACTTACGGGCGTACAATATGTGGCAGCGACGGCTCCGCTGCAGCGCTTCATCACCCTGGCAGCCGCGGTCACGATCGCGGGCCAGGTTGTCTTCCTTGTGAATTTTTTCTGGAGCCTAAGCAGAGGCCCGGCGGCGGAAGCCAATCCGTGGCAAGCAACCACGTTGGAATGGACATTGCTTTCGCCGGTGCCGCGCCAGGGCTTTGGCGATCGCCGGCCGGTAATATTTCATGGCCCGTACGAATATGGGCCGTCCGCCACAGGGCCAGATTTTGTCATGCAAGACGCCGCGCTTGGCTCGACGTGACGTCCCGCATCTAAGGCAGTATGCCGATCATTGGCGAGCACGTTGAAATAGAACACAAGCCGAAGCTGGGAGGCGGCGGCCCGGGCAAGATTCCGCATCGGCGGGGCTACGGTGGAGGTGACGACGGCGACCATGATCGGCGCGGCGATTTTTCCTCCAGCCGGCAACGCCTCCGTCGCGGAAGGATCGGCGTTGCGATCGTGATCGCCCTGGTCTCGGTCATGTTCGTCGCCCTCACCGTCGCCTACGTAGGTCGCCTGGGATCCACGGGACCTTACAATCCCGATCATCTGCGCGACGAGCCAAACTGGAAGCCGCTCAGCCTGCCCTATTTTCAGTTGTGGATCAGTTCCCTGCTTCTGGTGATGAGCAGCGTCGCTCTGGAGCTGGCGCGTCGCGGCATGACCAGGAAAGCGGAATTCGCCTCGATGGGGATCGTTCCTCCGGAACGAAGGAGAGATTTTTCCTGGCTGACTCTCACCATGGTGCTCGGGCTGGCGTTTCTTTGCAGCCA
>DATFQZ010000243.1:0-42020 GCA_035263765.1 Candidatus Angelobacter sp.
ACCCGATCGAAAACTGCTTGCCGATGTGCTGAAACGGAAACGCAGCAAGCAGACCGAACGCCTGAACGCCGTCGTGGCCAAAAGCAGAGAGCAACGATTCCGTCCGCTCTTCGATGTGATCCGCGCTCAATCGGCCGCTGCGCCGCAACTTCTGGACGAATCAGCAGAGCCACTCGAGCGCGCGAAAAGGACGATCACGGAGTTAGCCGCTGAGTTTTCTTCGCCGGCAAAAGCAAGAGCCGGCGCGCTCCACGAGATACGCATCCGGCTGAAGAAGACCCGCTATCTAGCCGAACTCAGCGAGGAATCTGCCGAGCAAAAGGAATTTCTGGCGACGATTAAGTCCGTGCAAGACAGTCTGGGCGCGTGGCATGACTGGGAAGAGCTGACCAAAACAGCGGAGAAAGAATTTGGTGGCCGGGTGAATTGTCCTCTGCTGGTCGAAGTGCGCGCGTTGTTTGCTGCGAAACGCTCCGCTGCTGCTGCCGCGGTTTCCAACCTGTTCGCTGCCTGGCAATCCGCGCCTTGGCGCAAGCCGGCAGCCGGCGTGTATCCTCCCCAAACTCTGGCCCAGCGCGCCTGATCGAGTATGCCGGTTTTCGCTGCGGTCGACATCGGTTCCAATTCGGTGCGGCTGAGTGTCGCCGAGCTGCGCCGCGGGCGTCTCACACAACTGCACCAGGACCGCGAAGTCACGCGACTGGGCGAAGGCGCGTTCAAGGACGGCAACCTCGATCCACAAGCCATGGCGCGAAGCTTGAAAGTTCTGCAGCGCTTTCACCGCACGGTGCAAGGTTTCGCTGTTGAACGCATTCGGGTGGTGGCCACCAGCGCGCTGCGCGACAGCACCAACGGCCGCATCTTCTTGGAATGGGTTCGATCGGCGACGGGCTGGAACCTGGAGATCATCTCCGGCCTCGAAGAAGGCCGCCTGATTCACCTGGGCGTGTTGGCGAGCCTGCGCAGCCGGCCCGCAAAGATGTTGCTGATCGACCTCGGCGGAGGAAGCTGCGAGCTGACGCTGTCAGAAAAAGGCCACATCCGGGAAATCGTAACGCTGCCGCTGGGCGCGGTGCGGCTTACGCAGGAGTTCATTCGCCGCGATCCGCCTGCCAAGGAAGACTTGAAGCGGCTGCACGACTTCATCGCGGAGGAGACGGCGCATCTCCCGCGAAGGCTGACGAGGTCGAACACCAACCTGGTCATCGCGACGTCCGGCACCGCAGCTGCCCTCTCAGGAGCCGCGCAATCGCTGAAACTGGCGCGGGGGCGAATCACGCAAGCCGCCATCAGCAAGCTCGCCAAGCGGCTGGCCAAGATGAATGCACGCCAGCGCGCGGCGATCAAAGGCATCAACTCCAAGCGCGCAGAAATCGTGGTCGCCGGAGCTACCGTCTACGCCCGTCTCATGGACGTTTGCGGGTTGCGCTGGTTTCGTTATTCTCCGCTGGGGCTGCGCGACGGCATTCTGGCGCAGATGGCCGCGGAATATGACCGGCACACGCGTTCCCATCAGCAGTTGGAAGCCGATCGCCAGGATGTCCTGCTGAACATCAGCCGCCGCTACGGCGCGGACCTCGATCACTCCCAGCACGTGCGCAAACTCGCGTGGGCACTGTTTGACCAGACCAGATCCATGCATCGCCTGGATAAGGAATTCCGTGAGTGGATTGGCGCTGCCGCCATGCTGTACGAGGTCGGCATGTATGTGAATCCGGTTGGGCGACATCGCCACGCGCACTACATCGTGGCCCACTCCGAACTGTTTGGCTTTACTCCGCTGCAACGGCAGATCGTAGCCACCATCGCGCGCTTCCAAGGAAAGTCCAAGCCGCAGTTGCGCGACCGCTTAATCAAGCTGATGCCTGCGGGGCTGCGTGGCGATGTCATCAAAGCCACCGCGATTCTTCGCGTGGCCCGGGCCCTGAATCAGGGACGCCGCGGCGCCGTGGAGGCGATACACACCACCGCGCACGAAGGTGATCTGATCGTTCGCCTCACTACGCGCAGCCGTCTCGGCGTGGATCTGGAAATGTGGGCAGCAGAAAAGGAAGTCGGCTATTTCCGGGAAGTCTTTGGGCGGGAACTAGCCTTGCGGCTGGCTTGAAGGACGCGCGCGATCTTCGGTGTAACCAGCCAGTGCAGCGAGCCTCTGCGCCCGGTCATTTCAACTTTCGCTACCGCGCCTTTCTTGAAGTCGACCAGCGCGGGGCTGGCGTTGGCGCCGATGGTCTTGGTGAGAAACTCGGTCAAGCTGGGATTGTGCCCGACAACCATGACCGACGAATACTTCCCGAGTCGCGACACGAGCGTCTGGAATTGTTCGAGTTCGGCGTCGGGACGCAGAGCTGCGTCAGTCTGGACAGCAGTCTCAAAAGCAAGCTCATTGGCCACCAGCGATGCCGTCTGCAAGGCGCGCTTGAGGGGACTGCTGACAATGTGCTCCACCTGAATGTCAAGATTGGCCAGCATGCGACCGATGTAGCGCGCCTGCAAAATGCCTTCTTCATCTAAAGGACGTCGCTCATCCTTGCTGGGATTGGACTCGGCTTTGCCTGCGGACGCGTGTCGCAAAAAGTAGAGGTTCATAAAGGTTTATCGGCGGACCACCTGCTTGGTTCCCGGTGCAGGCGCGCGCCGCGACGGCAGACTGACCATGTCGGGTATGTCCGCGGCCGACGCCGTACCCTCCGCCAGGGCGATCAGGAATTCCTGGGCGGAGAAGCGCTCCTCAGTGCGGCGCCGTGGCAGATGAGTATAACGCCCGCTGCGGTCGAGGAAGCGGACTTTGGCATTATCGGCGAGGTATGCGGCCAGGATCTCATCCTTGGCTCGCTGTTGCAGCGAACGGTCGAGCAGCGGACACATGACTTCTACGCGCTCATAAAGGTTACGCGGCATCCAGTCGGCGCTGGAGATGTAGATTTCCTCGTTGCCGCCGTTCTCGAAGCAAAAGATGCGGCTGTGTTCCAGAAAACGGCCGACAACGCTGCGCACCACGATGTTGTCACTGATGCCCGGCACTCCAGGGCGCAGCGAGCACATACCGCGCACGATCAGCTCGATCTTCACGCCGGCCTGCGACGCGCGGTATAAGGCCTGGATCACATTCTTATCGAGCAGCGCGTTCATCTTGGCGACAATACGCGCCGGGCGTCCGGCGCGCGCATGCTCGGCTTCGCGCTGGATCAGCGCCAGCGAAGTGGCCGCCAATTCAATGGGAGAGATGGTCAAGGGCGCGTAGCTTGTCGCCTCCGAATACGCGGTCAGATAGTTGAACAGCGAATGCACGGCCATGGTGATTTCCGGGGACGCAGTCAGCAGGCTTACGTCGGTGTAGAAACGTGCCGTCGTGGGATTGTAGTTTCCGGTCCCGATGTGTGCGTAACGCCGCGTGACGCCGTCCGGATCATGTCGCACTAGAAGACAGAGTTTGCAATGGGTCTTCAGTCCTACCAGCCCGTGGTACACCTGTACGCCTTCATCTTCCAGAGTGCGCGCCCATTCAATGTTGGAGGCCTCGTCAAAGCGCGCCTTGAGTTCCAACACGGCGATCACTTCTTTCTCGTCGGCCGCTGCGGAGATCAGCGCGCTGATGATGGGCGAATCTTTGTTGGTCCGGTAGATCGTCTGCTTTACCGAGATCACGTCAGGGTCGCTGGACGCGGTCTTGATGAAATCGACCACCGCGTCGAACGAATCGTACGGATGATGGAGAATAATGTCGCGCTTGCGCAGCTCCTCAAAAATGTTCTTGCTCGTCGTGGGAAGGCGAAGCTCGCGCGCCGCAAAGCTCTTGAATTTAAGGTCGGGGCGTTCTGTGAGCTCGTAAAAATTGAAGAGGCGCGAAAGGTTCACCGGCCCCTGCGTGTAAAAAACCTGCCAGTCTTCGAGTTCGAAGGTCTGCTGCAGGCGCCGGGCAATTTCGGAATGGACTCCGGCGTCGATCTCCAGGCGCACGGCATCGCCTTTGCGCCGGCGGTGCAATTCCGTCCGCACCGATTCCAGCAGGTTGCGGGCCTCTTCCTCTTCCAGATAGAGGTTGCTATTGCGGGTAACACGAAAAGACGCGGCAGACAGGATGTCATATCCACGGTACATGCGCGCCGCATGATAGGTAAGCAGGTCTGCCAGAAACACGTAGTTGATGCCCGACTTGGAAGGCAAACGCACCAACCGCGGCAGGACGCGCGGCACCGTGACTACACCCATGTACGTCCCCGTCGCGCGCCGCTTGCGCTTCAGCAACAACGCGATGCACAGCGCCTTGTTCAGCACGCGTGGAAATGGATGTGCGGGGTCCACCGTCACCGGGGTCAGCAGCGGGTCAACTTCCTTTTCGCAATAGGAATTGATGAAAGCTTCCTGCTCCGGAGCCAACTCCGTTAGGTCGAGAACACGGATATTCTCCTTGGCCAGCGCGGGCAAGAGTTTCCTGTTCCAGCACTGATACTGTTCTTCGACGAAAGCGTGGGTTTCGAGGGCAATCAGGTCACGTTCCTGTTGCGCGCTCAACGCGTCAGGGCCGGAATCAACGAATCCTTCCTCAATGCGCTGCAGCAAACCTGCCACGCGGACTTCAAAGAATTCGTCCAGATTGCTGGCGGAGATGGCCAGGAATTTGACTCTTTCGAGCAGGGGATTGTGGTCTTCGTTAGCCTCTTCCAGCACGCGCCGGTTGAAAGCAAGCCACGAGGCTTCTCTGTTGATGTAGAGAGAAGGATGTTCGACCGACCGCTTCATAGTGGCGACCTGCGGATGCTAGCAGGGCAATGTGAAAGCAAGATTAAAATCAGTGGGATCTGCTGTTCGCGCCCGAATACCTGGGCCCAGACCTCTATTGTAGCCGCAAGACTCGGCCCGAGGCCAGGGTACGATCTTGAAGTAACTCTTTCACTCTTGATCGTAAATACCTGTAATAACTATGTAACAGGCCAGCATCAAAACTGCCAACCATGGCTGCTGCTGCCATGCGGCATTGGGCCATGCGCAAGACCGAATAGAGCAGCAAGTAAGCGGGCAGCCGTGCACCCGGATTGTCGCCGCTTTGCCGGCGATAAATGCGAAGGAAGTGGTCAGCTGCCGCTGTGGGGAGCTGCCACTCGACGATAGTTCCGGCCAGGTCCCAGGTAATATCTGCTGGGCCGGGAAGTTGATGGCCTTCGCCGTGACCAACCGAGTCGGTTTTGAGGAGCTCGCCGCGGGAGGTGAGCAGCCATTCGTGCGGCACCATGCGGCAATCGGGATACACAGGACGCTCGATTGGGATCTCGAGGGCGAAGTCATGAACACCCAATTCAACGCTAAGGTTCACGCGAAGCATGTCGGCGATCAGGGCTGTGTTGGCGTGCCCGGCTGGAAAGCTCGAAGCGCGGAAAACGCAGTAAGCAGCCATGCGCTCAAGCAATGCGGAAGTGAGATCACGCTGTGAGAGAGGACGGCCGCGGACAAACTCGTAACCTGCGTACCCGTTGTCACACTTGTTAAGCGGCGGAGAAAACCCGGCTAGCGCAAGGACAGTAGCTTGCTGCCGAGCGCAATGTCCGTAACGTCCAAAGCCTTCGAATTTGAAGAAAGTCTTGCCATCCTCAGAAAGATGCTTGATGCGCTCCTGGTCGGTCCAGCAGGCGGGCCATCGCGCGCGATCGGTAAAGAGCACGTCGCGCCAGGCGCCGCCGCCGATACTCGATCCAGCGGCATGCGGCACGCGCCGTCCGTATTCAATCCGGTAGGAACGGAAGCGGCGCCACTCGCCTCCTGATTCCGTGTTAACAAGGTGCGCAGGGAAAGGACGGCTGCACAACAGAGCGATGTTTGACTCGGGCACGCCTGCCGCCCGCAGCCCACGCGCGACGGAAAGGAACGTTGAGCCGCTGAAGCCGGGGCCCTCATCCACAATGACGAAGTCAGCCTCCTGGCGCAGTTCTTCCTGGATCCACCGCTGCTGAGCGGGTGTGAACGCTATGTGTCTGTCATAAGGCTCGCCCGCGGCACGGACCGTAATCCTTTCCGCAAGTATGCCATGCGCGCGCAGGGCAGCAACTACGACCGCGCCCAGCGCCGAGCCGACCGAGCGGATGCCGATCACGGCCACGCGCGGTTTCAGATGCGAGTGGACGTTGGCGGCCAGGTCGGCGAAGTCCAGCGGGTGCAACCCGTAGTAAGAAAAGCCTTCAGGATGAGCGCAGCGGATCTCAAGCGGGTAATCCCTCAATTGTTCGAGCGCTGCAACGAGAGAGGATCGGACACCCGAAGCCGAAGCCCCGTTGCAAGCCGTGGCGGCAAGTTGATCCACCACATTGATCATGGCGCCGGTGGCCGGAGAATCCGTGTCGGCCAGTCCGGTTTCAATCTCGCCGGCTCGGACCAGAGCGTCCGTCAACGAGCCGCCGGCGCACGTCTGAATCTCGGCGCGCAGATCATCCACCAGGCGGCGCGTCGGCAGCAGCTCGCGGCTCTTGTGAAAGACAAAAAGATCCCAAGCAGCATCGTCGGGGCCAGGTTCCAGGTCAGTCGGAGAAATCATTCGCAAGCGGAGGGCGCGTGCAGTCTGCCTCTTATGAGTGTGATGCAGAGTGACAGGCCGGTGCTGCGCGCTGGGTCGCGGCGGTGGTTTAGCTCTGGGCGTGATGTCTTACGTCGGCTCCGCGCACCCAGAAGATAACATCTTCCGCGATGTTGGTGGCATGGTCGGCCACGCGCTCGAGATTGCGGGCGACGATCAGCGTGTCCAGCGCATCGCGATGGGTTTCCACACCGTGGGTCATGGCAAAGTCGGCGGCTTCGAAGATTTCGCGATTCATATCATCCACCAGATCGTCGCTTTCGAGCACGGACTGCGCCAAACTGGCGTCAGCAGTGAGGAAAGCGTTCAAAGCGTCGCGAACCATCTTGATGGTCACGGTCGCCATGCGCGGGATGTCGACGCTCAGCGGAGCTTTGGGATGGTTGACCATATCCATCACGCGTTCGGCGATGTTGACAGCCTGGTCGCCGACGCGCTCCAGGTCGGCGTTGATCTTGATGCAGGCGATGATGAATCGCAGGTCCACGGCCATGGGCTGCTGCATGGCCAGCAGGTCGACGGAGAGTTCGTCCACTTCGCGTTCCACGGCGTTGATCTTGGGCTCGTCGCGCAAAACCAACTGGCATATGGCTACGTCGCGCGTCTGGAAAGCGCGGACGGCGCGCTCCACCGCCTGCTCGGCGAGTCCCCCCATCACCAGCAGCTTCTGCTTGAGATCATCCAGACCTTGATGAAAACGAGTGCGCGTCATCCGAACCTCCCGGTGATGTAATCTTCCGTCCGCTGGTCGGAAGGCTTGGTAAACATGGTCTCCGTCTTGTCGAATTCCACCAGGTTACCCAGGAGGAAGAAAGCGGTGGAGTCGACAACGCGCGCCGCTTGCTGCATGTTGTGCGTCACGATCACGACTGTATAGTGCTTTTTCATTTCGAAGATCAGGTCTTCTATTTTAGACGTCGAGATCGGATCCAGGGCAGAAGCGGGTTCGTCCATCAGAATTACCTCGGGTTCCACGGCCAGCGCGCGGGCGATGCACAGTCGTTGTTGTTGGCCGCCGGAGAGGCTGGCGCCGGACTTCTTCTTCAGATCGTCTTTGACTTCGTCCCAGAGCGCCGCCTGGTTCAACGAACGTTCTACCACATGGTCCAGCTCGCGGCGGTTACGATATCCGTTGAGCTTGAGCCCGGCGGCTACGTTGTCGTAAATGGACATGGTCGGAAACGGATTAGGTTTTTGAAAGACCATGCCCACGCGGCGCCGGATGGAAACGGGCGACACTCCTTTGCCGTACACGTCCAGGTCGCCGACCGCCACTTTGCCTTCTACGCGGGCGTCGGGCAGGGTTTCATGCATACGGTTCAAGCAGCGCACAAACGTCGACTTGCCACAACCTGACGGCCCGATGATGGCCGTAGCCTGCTTGTCCGGGATTTCCAGGCTGATGCCGAAGAGGGCTTGCTTGTTTCCGAACCACGCGTTGAGGTTGCTGACGTGAATGCTCGCGTCCATTAGCTCGCCCCCTTGATCGCCCCGCGGTTGACGATCCACCGAAAAACAATCACCGTCACCATAATTATTGTGATCAGCACCAAAGCGCCGGTCCAGGCCTGCTGGTGGGCCTGTTCGTAAGGCATCACGGCGTAAGTGTAGATCTGCAAAGGCAAAGCCGCTGTAGGCTGATCAAGCTTGATGTTCCAGAACATGTTCCCGAAGGCCGTGAACATCAACGGCGCCGTTTCGCCCGCGATGCGCGCAAAAGCCAGCATGATGCTGGTGATGATGCCGGCGCTGGCGGTGGGGATGATGACAGAAATTGTGGTCCGCCAGTGGGGTATGCCCAGGCCCCAGGCGGCCTCGCGAATCGGCTGCGGCACCAACAACAGCACTTCCTCTGTTGTGCGCGAGATGATGGGAATCATCATGATGCCCAGTGCCACGCTTCCCGCCAGCAGCGAAAAGTGCCCCTGCGTGACTACCACCAACGCCCAGGCCGTCATGCCGATCACGATCGAAGGCACGCCGTTGAGCGCGTCGGCGGTGAAGCGAACGATGTTTCCCCACTTGCCGCGGCCGTACTCCGCCAGATACACCCCGGCGCCGATGCCGAGCGGGATTCCGATCACGCTGGCCACACCCAGGATCATCAGCGAACCGGCGATGGCGTTGGCCATGCCGCCTCCGGTCTCACCTACCGGCTTGGGAATCTGCGTAAGAAAGCTCAAGTTCAGCGCAGGCAGTCCGCGATAAACAACAGTGCCCAGGATCAAAAACAGAGGCACTGTCACGATCATCGCGAAGAATGTGATCAAGCCCAGGGCCAGACCATTTGTCAGCCGCCGGCGCCAATGAATCTTGTTGGTGGGGTTAGGCAAGGGCCCTCGGTGTTCCCCGGGTAATGGACCAGACCAGCAACCCGGCCAGGGCGTTGACGATCAAGGTAATAGCGAACAGGATAAGGGCCGCTTCCATCAGCGCACTCAGGTAGACCTTTCCGACTGCTTCGGCGAACTCGTTGGCAACCACGCTCGCCAGCGTATATCCGGGCGCGAACAGTGACTTGGAAATCGCAGGATTGTTGCCGATCACCATGGTCACAGCCATGGTTTCACCAAAGGCGCGGCCCAGGCCCAGGATCACGGCTCCCAGGATTCCCGTACGCGCGTTACGCAGAACGGCAACGCGCAGCATTTCCCACTTGGTGGCGCCCAGCGCCAACGCCGCTTCACGCTGTTGGCGGGGCACGGCGGTGATCACTTCCCGCGTGATGGAAGAGATAATGGGGAGAATCATGATCGCCAGAATCACGCCTGCCGCCAGCATCCCGCTGCCGTACTTCGGCCCGCTGAACAGACCCGTCCAGCCAAAATATTTGGCGAGGAAGGGCTGAATGTAGAAGCGCAGGAACGGAGCCAGTACAAAGATGGCCCACAAGCCATAGATCACGCTGGGAATGGCCGCCAGAAGCTCCACCAGCAGGGAAAGGACAGAGCGAATGCGTCGGGGACAGATTTCGGTAAGAAAGAGCGCGGTGCCCAGCGACAGCGGTACCGCGATCAGCAGAGCCAGCAGCGACGAAACCACGGTCCCGTAGATGAACGGCAAAGCGCCGAAGTCTTCGTCAACCGGGTTCCAGACTGTCTTGACGAGAAACTGAAAGCCGAACTTGCTCATCGCAAGCCGGGACTGTGAGATCAGTTCAAAAAGAATCAGCCCCACGATGGCGACCAGAGCGACAGCGCAGCCAATCACCACAGAGCGAAAAGCCGCATCTCCAAGAAAGCTTTCCTTGAACTTGTACCGGCTCTTGGGGACCGGCGCCAAACCTCCGGTTCCGTCCGGGGGAGGCAGGGAAGTCGCGCCGCTCTTCTCCGGCAACTTGCTCCCTGGACGCGTTTTGGGCACCGTGTACATGGCTGCACGCTAGCAAAGCATTGTTAAAGGATTGTTAAAAGAGCGCCGGCCCTTAAGACCGGCGCCCTGTGCGGAGTGACCTACGAAACTCCTGCTACTTCTTGGCCTGCTTGTTGTCTTTGACCTTGATCTCTTTGATTCGCGCCTTCACCTTCGCGGCCACGGTCTTGGGCAGCGGTGCGTAAGAGAGGTTCGAAGTCATGCCCTGGCCTTGATCCACCATCCAGCTCAGGAAGTTGACGAAGGCTTTCTCTTTGCCGGCGTCTGCCCACTCTGCCGGGACCAGAAGCCAGGTGAAGCTCGAGATCGGATAAGCTCCCTTACCGGGGGCGTTAGTGATGGAGACCCGGAAGTCGTCCGGCATGTCTTTCACCGAGCCGGCGGCAGTGGTTACCGATTCAAGGCTGGCTTTCACGAATTGCCCCGCGGCGTTCTGCACGCTGCCGTAAGCCATGTTGTTGGAGAGAGCGTAGATCAGCTCCACGTAGCCGATGGCTCCTTCATTTTGCTTCACAAAGCCGGCCACGCCTTCATTGCCTTGTTGGCCTATGCCTGTTGGCCAGCCGATCGATGTGCCTTTCTTTGGTCCCGCCGCCCAATCCGGACTGACTTTGGACAGGTAGTCTGTCCAAATGTACGTGGTGCCGCTACCGTCGGCGCGGTGCACGACAATAATCTCCGTGTCAGGGAATTTGACACCGGGATTCGCTTTGGCCAGCCGGGGATCGTTCCACTTCTTGATCTTGCCGAGGTAGATATCGGCCAACACGTCGCCCGTGAACTTGAGTTCGCCACTGACGCCGGGGACATTGTAGGTCGGCACCACGGCGCCGAGAACCGTTGGGATATGAAACACCTTGAACGGTGTCTCAGAAAGCTGTTGGTCATTCATGGGGCCATCGCTGGCGCCAAAATCAACTGTCCCGCTCTGCAGCTGCTTGATGCCCGCGCCGCTTCCTTTGGACTGGTAGTTGATTGTGATATCTGGATGCTGGTTGTGGTATTCGGTAAACCACTTCTGATAGATGGGATTGGGAAACGTAGCTCCCGCGCCATTCAGGTTTGTCTGTGCCGACGCGCTCCCCACAGCGACCGCCAGCAACAACGCGACAAAGTAGTTGAGCCGCATTGTACCTCCTCGTCAATTCGAATATTCGTACTCAGCGCCAGTTATAGGGGAGGTTTGTTACAAACAGATTAAAAAGGAGTGAATAGAGAATAAAAACAAAGGGGAATGGACAACCGCGAGCTATCGTGGGTGGGGGCATTCCGAGACTTGGCAGTGCGTCAGCGCGGCCAGGAAGCCAAAGCCGCTAAGGAAAAACGGGCGGGATCAGGCAGCGAACCAGTGAAGAGATTCGGCTCTTACCAAAGCAGTCTTCAGCGCCCCGGTTCCAGGTGAAGCAGCTTAGTAAGCGTCTCAACGGTTTCCTCGACGGAGTTTGCGGTAAACCGCGTATCACTCTGATCAGTTTCGATCAAAAAAGGACACATTCCCTTGGGCGATTCAATCTGCACTTCGCATTCACGGCCGGGCTGCTCGAAGAACCAAATCCCATCGTCATCTGCCTCAGGGTGCGACACTTTGAGCTGGCGAACTTTGACTGCGGGGTAGATTTTCGTGATCGCCTGGATGATTTGATCGACATCTCGCATGAACTTATATCCCTTCCTATCACTTTCCCCCGTCTATACGGTCCTTCTTGGGAACAGGGTTTGGTTTTGGTTGTGAGAAAGTAGATGGTTTGTTGGTGCCTTCCTTAACATTGACGTGCTTCTTGTTCATTGTACCGTTCCTCGTCAGCTCAGGTTTGGATCGGACGCTGCCGCCTGCCTTTCTTATTTCGCCAGCAGTTGATTCGCGGATAGTCCCGTGGGGAACCCCCTGAGCAGCATCTTCGACTGTGGCCCCTTGAGAACCAGAAAACTTTGTGCCTGCGGCAGGCATTTCACTCTGTCCTCCTCGAACCACGACGTTGGCATCCGGTGCTCCAAAGCTCTCCGGCATTACTCCGTCAACTCGTCCCGAAGCTGCCAAGCCGCCAGTCAGCACCGCCTCGGTCACGATCTCCATGGCTCCTTGCGGACCTTGGTCAAGGACTTCATTCATCACTCCCGACGCGCCTTTGTTGTAGTAGTCCTGGGCGGCCACGGTGACCGAGCTTACAATACCGTCGGCCACCACCTTTGGACCGTAGACGGGGATGGCAGATATCGCGATGCCCTTCGCAGCGTGCCCAACGAAGTTCACCGTCCCAATTGCTGTGCCTTTCACCTCGTCCCACCAATCGTGGCCATCTAGGTCGGCCCTCGTAGTTGGCAAGCCGCGCACATAGCCGTACAGATTTAGCGTCTGCGGGTCCGTCAGATCGGCATAGGGGACCGGCACCGGCACCGCGCTCCAATCAGGCGTGATGAACCGTCCCAGCCCGTTGGAGTAATACCGCGCATCGAAGTAATCAAGGCCGGTTTCTGCATCCCGTTCTTTGCCGGTGAACTTGTAGTGATTGGAATCGTTGGCCAGGAATTGGAGCTCGCCGCCCCAGGGATAAAAGTCGGATTCGTTCAGGATATTCCCCTGAGCGTCAGTCACGATGTCGGTAGTCTTGAGATGGTCGGAGAAGTAATAAGAAACAGCGTTGCCCGGGTCCTTCCGCGCTACGCGCTCGCCATCGAAGAACACGTAATCGGTCCAGGCTCCGGTCGCGACGTTCTTCTCAGCGACGATCTGTCCGTTGAAGTAGATGTGCTCGGTGCTTGGTGAGCCCGCGGAATCCTTGCGTAAGCGCTGGCCCTCGGCATCGTACGTGTAGGTGGCGCCGCCGCTCGAAGCCCCGCCGTCCACCTGAGTGATCTGCGAGTGTGCGTCGTACGTGTAATTGTGGTTGCCCGTTGCGTCGTGTGTCATGTTGCCGGCGGCATCGTAGCTGTAGCCGGAAAGCTGATTGTTAGCCAGAGCCGCAATCGAAAGATTCTCCGCGTTGCACTTGGTAATGGTCTTTTGCAGCAGGTTCCCCCAGGCGTCGTACCCGTAGGAGTTGCCCCAGTACTCCGTCTTGCCATTAACGGTGGTCTGGCTGCAATCCGTCCCGGCGTTTTGGGCTGATGTCAGACGGTTGAGTGAGTCGTAGGTGAAGGTCTGGGCGCGGCTCTGATCGCGCCAGTTGACGATTTGGGTGACATTGCCATTGTCGCCTGCGCCCAGATTGTAGCGATATTCCAGATCCAGCAGGTTGCCCCAAAGATTGGTGCACGTGGTAGGGAGTTGTCCAGTACTCGAGGCCGTTGTCCGGCATGGCTGCAAGCGATTGTTGTACATGAACCCATTGGTGATCCCGGCGACCGTGCCGCTTTGGCCGCTGACGAAGGCGGTCAGTCCCCCGCCGGGTGCGTAGCTTGCACCCGTGACGTAGTTGATGTTGTTCCCCGAATCGACAGCCGAGACCATGCGTCCGGCCGAATCCGGCGTGTACGTGACCTTGGCGCCATCGGGATACGTCAACTGCACAAGCTCGCCGCCCAGGTTGTACGCCGCCCCGACGCTCGCGCCATGGGTGCAATCGGATGGCAGGCACTGCCAGGTAGACGTCACCCTCCCCAACGCGTCATAGCTGAACCAGTGACCACCGTTCTTGCCCGCCCGCACCAGCCGGCCCACGGCATACCCAGCGGCCCAGGTGGGATCGTTCGACTGGTCATACATGTACTGCTCGGGTACGTCGCCGTTGGAGAAAGTCTTCTGGGTGACCCGGTCCAGCGCATCGTAGCTGTAGCTGACGGTGATGCCCCGGGCGTCGGTCTTGCTCAGCACGTTGCCGTTGGCGTCATAGGTGTAGGTGATGGTTCCAGATTCAGGGTTGTACGCGGTAAGCAGCCGGTCCAGTGAATCGTAAGTGAACGTGCGCGTGCGCCACTTCGTACTATCGTTCGGGGCAGAGCCCTTCTGGTCCACACGCAGCAGGTTGCCGAGCGCATCGTACTGGTAATCGGTCTCGTAATTCAGGCCGTTCGGGTCTTCCCAGACCACCGTGAGGCGACCCAGCGCATCCGTACATGTCTTGCGTTGCTTTCCGGCTTCGTCCGTCATCGTGGCGCACGTGCCGGTGTAGCTGGCCGTGCTGATACCGCCGTCCTGTTTGGTGACCGTCGTTGGCCGGCCCAGGGCGTCATATGCAGTCTGCGTAACACCGTAGGTTGTATCGCTGGTCGAGAAATAGGGATTGCTGACAGAAGCCACGCGGCCCAGGGCGTCGTACGCAGTATCGACATAGGCGTTTCCGCTTGGCGTGTTGCGCTGATTGCGGTTGGCTCGACCCAAACCGTCGAAATAGAAATACTGATCGGTCCAGGTGTTGGTCGCGCTGCTCAGGAGCTGCTTCTTTTCCACCGTGGTCGGATTCGGGTAATAGAGATTGGTTTGTCCCTGGTCCGGATACGTAACGTTAGTCAACCGACCAATATTGTCGTATGTGTAATTCGTGGTCTGGTTGTTGGGATCGGTCACGCTGGAAATTAGGCCTGGATTGAGGTTGTACTGCTTTGTCGTGCACTGGTTGAGCGCATTGCAGGCACTTGTGAGATAGGCCCCAGCATACGGTGTTACGGCGTATTGCAGCGTGGTTGCATTCCCACAGGCGTCGCTTGATTGACTGACCATCCCCGAATCGAGGTAGGCTGCGGTCTGGGTCAAGTATCCGTTGGTTACAGAGACAGGGCAGCTCGCAGTGGAAACCGCGCTGCCGTTCAGCCAATGCTTTGTCGTGGTCAAATGCCCGCGAAAGCTGCCGTTCGCTGGGCTGGTGTCGCGAGACACCGTTACGCCCGACGAACCCAACGCAGTTTCATCGTAGTAGTTGAGCACCTGTGCGACTTGTGTGCCGGCGCCATTGTTTGTGGTGACCGAGCTCGGGCCATTGAGGATGTTGAATGTCAGGTAATTCCCATTGGACTGCCATGCGTACACGATACTCGTTGATTCGAGCAGGGGGCCGGGCGAACCGCTACCGAAATCGTATTCGCGCACTGCAACCTGTTTGCCATAGATCCCGTGACCGCTGGTGTTGTACGCTGTCGTGAAAGTGAACCCTGAATCGTAGTCAAATTCAGACTTCCTCACCAAGCCGTTGGGCCATGTTGTCGTTTTGCGAATTGGAACTACGTTCATTGCGGGCTGCGGGGGACCACCGGACGGGAAGTTCGGATTGGGCGCCCAGGAATAATCCGTGGTTACTGTTTTCAGGAGACTTCCTCCTGTGCTTGAACCGCTGAAATACTGCGTCTGCGTTTCAAACAGCGAGCAGCTGGTGTTGAAGTCGGTGAACGTGTGAACGGTGTCATTGCCGAGGGGATCGGTGACCTTTGCGCTCGACTGCGAGATCGAGTAGTTCCAAGTATGCGGACCGGTACCGTCATTGGCGTCAACAGTACGGGTGAGAAGCCTGGCGCTCGTAGATCCCACATGGCCGAATGGTACTTGGCACCCTACCGGGTGGTCCCAGGTGTACGAGATAGAGCCTCCGGCAGGGAGCGTGACCTTTACTAGGTCTCCCCAATTTACACCATTTGCGTCCGGCTCACTGTAGGCGAACGTGAAAGCGGTGTTGTCCGGCAGGACGATGCTCTGCATCATTGCCAAGTCCTGATTCGGTTCAATGTGAGCGCCATCGTCGGTCGCGAAGTGATGGGTAAAGATGTGGACATTGGTGAAACAGAACTTGAACGTGTTGGTCGAGCCATTCGACCCTGGAACTTGCCAGAGCCATGCATATGTGGTGACTTGTGGACCTGTGCATCCGCTGAAATCTGTAGTGGACTGAAGGTTCTGCATGAAATGGGGGTCTGGAATCACTCGACCCACGGTGTCGGTAATGGTCGTGTTAAAAGTGATTTGATTGCCGTCAACGTCTTCTTCTTTCTGGCCGGCGACGGGGCTGCCATAGGGAAAGATTCGCGTACCATTCGGGAAATAAATCGTGTTCGCCGCGTCAATCTTAAAGCCGCTCGCATCCAGGGACTCAGATATGTTCCCTGCCAGCAGTCCCATCGGATGCGTGGACTCGTCGGAAAAAACGAGTGCGCCTCCGGGAATTGCCGCCTCCGAAGAACTCATTTGGTCGGCGGCCACCACTGAAATGCTCGGTTGCTCATCATTGTCCCATGTGAAGATACATGGCGGCTGCGAGCAGTCCTTTGTCTGATTCCACACGGCGGTGTGGTAATGGATGATGAAAGAAAGCGCCAATTTGTCGCCCCGCTGAGGGTAATCCAACAGGGGTATGTTTAGCTCGACGTGCCCACTTGTCAGACTGACGTTGTCAATCTCGCTGCCGTGATAGGAGCCGTATAACTTGACCCCCGCCTCGTTGGAGGCTTGCGCGTTAGTTTGGACAGGAAGAAAAAGAATAGGACAAGTGGAAACAACTACAAGAGAAAACAACCAAACTCCACGACCCATTTTGGACTCGGCCCCTTGACTGATAGTTGAATCACGAAGGCTATCAGAGCTGGGTGCAAAAAGACAAGACTTTGTGAGTGCAAAACAGATTTTTGTAGCGCCTCAGCTTAACAACTTATCGCGGGAGCTTGACCGCCTCAACTGAAATCAAAAGCTGCTTTCTATTCCTTCGGCAACGTGAAGAAGAACGTCGAGCCGTGGCCGATGCTGCTTTCCACCCGCACCGTGCCGCCGTGATTCAAGACAATGTGCTTCACAATGGCGAGACCGAGCCCTGTGCCTCCAGTTTCGCGGGAGCGGGCCTTGTCCACCCGGTAGAAGCGTTCAAAGATGCGCGGCAGATGTTCCGAAGGGATGCCGGGACCGAAATCCTGCACAAAGAATTCGATGGCGTTCGCCCGGTCGTTGGCGCCGAGCAGCACTTTGTTCCCGCTTTGCGCATAGCGCAAGGCATTGCTGACAAGGTTGGCGAAGACTTGATGGATGGCGTAAGAATCGGCGATCACGGAGGCATCCGGCACCGCGGCGATCACCAGCTCAACCTTGGCCTCACGCGCGCTCGCTTGCATGGAGGAGATGGATTCGGCGACCAGGACCCGCGCCGAATGGGGCCGCAAATCCAGCTTCTCCTCGCCCGATTCCACTCGCGCCAAAACCAGCAAGTCTTCGGTAAGGCGGCTCATGCGCTCGGCGTTGCGCCGGATCACTTGCAAAAAGTCACGAGCGGAACCATTGGCCGCGCCGGAATCGAGCAGGGTCTCAGCATAGCCGCGAATGGAAGTCAGCGGCGTGCGCAGCTCATGGGAGACGTTGGCGATGAAATCGCGCCGCGTCTTCTCCACGCGTTCGATGGCGGAGATGTCGTGCAGCACGCTGACCACACCACCGTCGGGCAAAGGCTCGGCGGTGATTGAAAACGAACCTCTTCCGGCGAGGGAAGCGGCAATTGTGCTTTCCCGCTGGCGGGACTCGAGCGCGGCGCGCAAGGTAGAGAGAAAGTCAGGATCGCGCACCAGCTCCGTCACCGGCATACCCATCCGCACCGGTTGATGGATCATTCCGGCGATGGATTGATTGGCCCAGAGCACTTTCATCTCCGGATCCACGGCAATCACGCCGTCATTCATGCTGTTGAGCAAGGCTTCGAGCTCGGCGCGGCTCTCACGGACAGCGGAGAAGTTCTCTTCCAGGCGGCGGGCTGTACGATCGAGCGCCATCGCCACCTGCGCGATCTCATCAGCGCCGCGTTCGGCGATCCGCGCGGAGAGATCGCCGGCTGCCACCTGCTCGGCGAAGCGTACGATGCGCCGCAGCCTCGAGGCTATGATCTGCGCGACCAACACCGACAGAACCAAAGCAAAAAGCAGGGCCAGCGCCGTAGCTCGCAGCAGCGTGTTTTGGATGTCAGAGATATGGCTGCGCACCGTGGCCAGCGGATACGCGAGACGCGCGACCTGATTTCCGCTGGGAACAGCCACGTACAGGAATTCCACGCCCACGGTGTGGCTCAAGCGTGTAGCGCTGCCCATGTGTCCGTTGAGTGCGGCGGCGACTTCCGGTCTACCCGCGTGATTCTCCATGGTCTTGGGATCAGCTTCGGAATCAGCCAGTACAACTCCGTCGCGCGCGATGATCGTGGCGCGGGTCCCGGTGATGCGAGCTTCCTCTTCCGCGATCTGCTGCAGGGAATGCAAGTGGTCGTTCTCGATGCGCAAAGCAAACGTCTGGACATTCTGTCCCAACAAGTGCTCGATGTCGTTGCGCAACGAGTTTTCCCAGGTGTGGCGAATGCTGATGTCCATGGTCAGCGTGGCCACCGCGATCACGGCTACAAACGCCGCCAGCACCTTAAGGAAGATGCGGTTGGTCATGGCGCGGCCTCGAACTTGTAACCGATTCCGCGTACGGTTTTCAGATACCGGGGATCTTCCGGGTCGCGCTCCACCTTCTCGCGCAGGCGGCGGATGTAAACGTCCACCGACCGGGGGGTCACGAAAGAGAGGTCGCGCCACACTGCGTCCAGGATCTGGTCACGCGTGAAGGCTTTGCCGGGATGCGAAGCCAGAAAATGCAACAGGCGGAATTCAGTGGCCGTCACGTCCTCCGGCTTGCCGCGAACGGTGAGGGTCACCGAGTCGGAGTCCAGCGCAAAGTCCGGCGTGGTGATGTTCGTGGTGACCGGTTGCTCGAAGCGCCGCAGCACGGCCCGCACCCGAGCCACCAGTTCGCGTGGGCTGAAGGGCTTGCTGACGTAGTCGTCCGCGCCCAGGTCCAGCCCTCGGATGCGGTCGGCTTCGGCGGCTTTCGCGGTCAGGAAGATGATGGGAACCTTGGCCAAAACTCTGTCAGTGCGAATCTGGCTGCAGACTTCAAACCCGTTGAGACCGGGCACCATGACGTCCAGAATGAACACTGCCGGCGCGCGGCCTCGCGCCAGCGGCAAAACTCTATCGCCGGCGCCGCACGCTTGCACCGCATACCCGGCCTGGTGCAGATGGTGCGTCACCAGGTTCGCAATGTCAGGTTCATCTTCGAGCAAAACGATCGTCGGTTTCACGGGCGCCAGCTTTGTATCAGCCATGATTCTAGAGCCAATGGCCACAATTGCCATAATTGCCAAGATTGCCAAACATCGCCGAAATTTGAAGGGCCCCCACAAAATCCAATTTTGGCAGTCTTTGGCAGTTCCGGCGATTTTGGCAATTGTCTCCCAATTACCTAGCTGTAAATTAGAACAATTACTAAGTCTGATTCATCCCCACGTGGCTTGGAGCATTGTGCCCCCGTTCCACGGCTGTTACCATAAAACGGTGACAAATCGAAAAGCTTTCTTTACCCGCAATCTTCTGGCGCCGGCAGTAGCCCTGGTATTCGCGATCAGCGCGGTTGGGTTGCCGCCCAATCTGCCTCCAGTACCCAACACCGTGAGTTCCATCACTCCGGCCGAGCTGCGGATGCATTTGCAGTTCCTGGCCTCGGACGAGCTCGGTGGACGTTACACGCTTTCGCCCAGCTTTGCTATCGCAGCGCGCTATCTGGCGGCGCACCTGGAAGCCGATGGCTTCCGCGGCGCCGGTGAGCATGGCAGCTTTCTGCAGACTTTTGAGGTCGTCTCTACCAAACTCGACCCAGCCAAGACCTCGTTGGAGCTGACGCTCAACGGCCAGCCTGCGACGTACAGCTTTGGAGACGTCTTCGCCACGCAGAATCCGGCCAACGGCAGCGCGCAAGGAGACATCGTGTTTGTGGGCGCGGGGATTTCTTCGCCATCGCAAAAGCACGACGACTACGCCGGGCTGGACGTAAAAGGGAAGATCGTGCTGATCGCGGGCGGAACTCCAGCGGGCGTGGACATATCGCGCGTGGCGCCTGCGGAGCAAGGCGAAGGCGCGGCTCGGGCCCACGGCGCCGCTGGCGTGTTGCAGATTCCGCAGCAGCGTTTTGCCCAGTTCCTGCGCGACAAAGAAGCCATCCAGCGCTTTGCGGGCCGCGAGGTCATCCGCCTCGCTCGTGACAGCGAAGGCCGGCTCCCCTCGCTGACCTTGGGCCCCGACGTTGCCGAGAAACTTCTTGCGGCTGCCGGGCTCAACTTGAAGGATGTATACCAGGCTATCAGCAAGAAAGAACCGTTGCAGCCGAAAGCTCTGAACGCTTCCGGGCGCATCTCCATCGGCGTGCAGCAGACGCGGCAGACGACGCAAAACGTGGCCGGCATCCTCGAAGGGTCTGATCCCCAGCTCAAAAACGAGTACGTGATCTTCAGCGCGCATTATGACCACTTGAAAACCGGCCCCAACGGCGAGATCTACCACGGCGCCGATGATGACGGGTCGGGCACCACCGCTGTTTTGGCGATTGCTCACGCAATGTCGCTCGACCGCCCCAAACGCTCCGTGCTGGTGATGTTCCACGCCGGTGAAGAGCTGGGATTGCTGGGCTCGGAATACAACACTGACTACGCCCCCGTGGTCCCGCTGGACAAAGTGGTAGTGGATCTGAACATCGACATGATCGGGCGTTCTAAGCCTGCCGGCGACACTCAAAGCGAAGACGAGCACCTCACGGACGCCAACACGGTTTACCTGGTCGGCTCCAACCGCATCAGTGCGGAGCTACATAAGCTCAGCGAAGAGACCAACGCCCAGTACCAGAAAATGAAGTTGGACTACTACTACAACGATCCCAACAACCCAGAGCGGATCTACTTCCGTTCCGACCACTGGAATTACGCCAAACACGGGGTGCCCATCATTTTTTACTTTGACGGCACGCACGTGGACTACCACAAGCCCACGGACACGGTCGACAAGATCGATTTCGACAAGATGACGCAGATCACGCGGCTGGTGTTTGAGACGGGATGGCGCATCGCCAACCTCGACCACCGTCTGGCGAAGACGCAGTAAACCAAAAGAAAGTGTGAGACTACGGCTTTACGCGTTTCCGCGACGCGGGATACGGTGGTGTGTTTTTTCCCATGTAGGCGTCGATCACGACGTCCAAGCGATCGAAAAACGAAGCTGAAGCCGCAGCCTGCTCGGAAGGCTTGACTCGCGATGGCAAAAGACGCGTGTCATCTGCAGCTTGCGGATGAGGGCGGTCATCTGCCGCAGCCGGCATGCCTTCGGCCCGCCTTTCCACGGTCTCGCGAGCCTGTTGTTCCAGCGAGAGCCACAGCATATAGCGGAGTTGGTCCAGGGCCAGCTTGAAGTCGCTGAGGGCCCGCTCGGCAGCCCCGCGCTCCCGCGATGAGAAGCCTTCGAGCACCACTGCGGGTCCGCCCATGCGGCTATAGATCTCCGCTTGCAAGTTTTCTAGTTCGCTGGTGATGTTCTTGATGGTCTCTAGAACCCGGCTTGCAGCATGGGGCCCGCGCAGGCGCGTGGACAACATCGGGCCCTTGCTCCTGATGTGAGATTTCATCGTCGCCTTTTGTCCCAACCCAACCGCGAAGGTCATCACCATAGCGCAGAATGAGCGGCGCCGCGATACAAGAAAGCGCACTGTCACCAAGGAAGGCAACATGCTGCGACGAAGAGTCGTTGGAGCGCAGCCCCGGGGTGGAGGTGCCCCGGCTGCGTAGTCCACAGGCGAGGGCGCCTGTGCTCCTTCCCAGTTCTCTTTTGGGATTCTTAACGAATTCTTAATTTCCACAAGACATCCAGCTCTGAATCCCGGCGCATCCGAAAAAGTGCTCTGCTTTTTGGCCGAGGCTGAGTTGAGTCCGCTCGTGTCCTTTGGGGGGAAGTCGTACCAGTCCTGTTCTCGCCTCTGGCCCTTCCGCACATTGCAGGAGAGCCACCCTACAGGTCTGCCGGCTTTCGGACACCTTCACCCGCGGGACAACGCGCGAATCCGATTCCCACATGTGAAGGAGTTCAACGATGAAAGCCAGGCTGTTGTTGCTATGTCTATCTCTGGCGCTCTGCTTGACGGGAAGCGCCTTTGCCAAAGAAGTGGTTTTGCCCGCTGGGACGCTGCTGACGTGCATGATGGATGAGCCGAACTTCTCCTCGGCAACGGCCACGGTAGGAGACCCGTTTCTCTGCCATCCACGCACCACGCAGATGTTCGGACAGGTCGTCTTTCCTCGAGGCGCCTATCTAGTCGGCCATCTCGAGGCCGACAAAGACCCCGGGCATTTTGTGGGCAAGGGCTACCTGAAGCTGTCGTTTGACCGCATCGGGCTGGCCAACACTGACCTGCCTCTGCCGGCTAAAGTGATTGCGGTCAAAGGATTTAAGGTTGACCGTGACGGCAAAATCATCGGCCACGGCCACGCCACCCGCGACGTCGTGGAGTGGATGCTGCCGCCTCTCTGGCCGTGGAAAGTGCTAACCCTGCCGGCGCGCGGCCCGCGTCCGGCACTCAAAGGCGAGACCTACATTACGCTGCGGTTGATGGAGGACGTAACCATACCCTTGGGCGGCCCATCTCCGGGACGCTTCGGTGAACCTGGAGCCGCGGTAACTCCGCCTCCCACCTTCTCAACCCCGGCTTCACCCGCAGCCTATGCTGCCCCTCCAGTCCAGGCTCCGGCTCCGGTCGTCCAGACTGACGAGGGCGTTGCCGATAGACTTATCACTGCTGGTGTTCATTCGGCAGCCCCAGCTATGATTTCGGCAACCCTGACCCGTCCGGCCGTCGCTCCCCCAGTGGCGCCTTCCGTGGACCATACAGGATGGCATCATTTTGGCCGGACCAAACCAACCTTGTTCGTTCTGAAAGACGGCGCGGTCTATGCCGTGACCGACTATTGGAACGATCAGGGTGGGATCTCTTACGTCCTGGCCAGCGGCGCAGCAGGCACTTTCGCTGTGCGTGACGTTGATTGGGACACCACCACCCAGCTCAACTCGGAACGCGGTGTTCGCGTCACTCTAAGCAGGACCACGTCTTGCGAAGGGCAGCAGTGCGCGGTGTTTTAGAAGAGCAGCTGGCAGATAGCTTGAAGACTTGAAGGCCCTGGACGTGCCAGGGCCTTTCTTTTTCGGTCGTCCCACACAGCGAGACTCGGGCTTTTGGCCCAACCTTCGCTCAGCGCCCATGCTAGAATCGCGGCATTCCATGGGCTACAAGGTTGCGCTCTTCGTGCCGTGCTTTGTCGACCAGTTGCTGCCCCAGGTCGCACTCGATACGGCAACGGTGCTGCGGCGGATCGGCTGCGACGTCAATTTCCCTCAGGACCAGACCTGCTGCGGCCAGCCAGCGTTCAATTCCGGCTATTGGGACGAAGCCCGGCCCTGCGCGGAGAGGTTCCTACGCGTCTTCCGTGAAGCAGAGTACATCGTCTGCCCGTCCGGCTCCTGCGCCACCATGGTGCGAACGTTCTACCCCGAGTTACTGGCTGCAAGTGCGCTGCACGGGGAAGTGACTGCCCTGGTTGCGCGGACATACGAGCTTTCTGAGTTCCTGGTGAAGGTTGCCGGCGTCACAGATGTGGGCGCGACATTCCCGCACAGCGTGACCTACCACGCGTCGTGTCATGGGTTGCGCGAGCTCGGTCTCCGTTCCGAGCCGCTCGACCTGCTGCGCGCCGTCAAAGGCCTCAAGCTGGTGGAGATGCAACACTTCGACGAGTGTTGCGGCTTCGGCGGCACCTTCGCCGCCAAGTTCGGAAGCATTTCCGAAGCTATGGGTGTCTCAAAGGCCGACAACATCTCTGCGGCCGGCGCTGAGTTCGTCACCGCCATCGATCCCAGTTGCCTGATGCACGTCGAGGGCATCTTGGCCAAACGTGGAGATCGGGCAAAGACCATTCATTTGGCCAGCATTCTGGCCAGTACGGGAGCAGGTGCATGAACGCCCCAGGCCCAACTCGCGCTCCGATCACCCGATCACCCGATCACCCGATCGCCGGATCTTCTCTCACCCCCGCCCAGCGCTTCCTGCGCGACGCTGCGGAAAAGTCTGCTGACCTGGTCCACCGCGAGATTATTCGCAAGA
Organism: Candidatus Angelobacter sp.; assembly: GCA_035263765.1. Taxonomy (GTDB): domain Bacteria; phylum Acidobacteriota; class Terriglobia; order Terriglobales; family Acidobacteriaceae; genus Angelobacter. The sequence continues at coordinate 23,838 of DATFQZ010000243.1, forward strand.
ACATGGAGAGCTACGACGCGGCGCACGACAAAGGCCGCGGCCGTTTCAAGGATTGGGAAGCCGCGCGGCGGCGTTGCCAGGAGATTAAGCGCGAAGCCGTCAACCATCTCGACAAATACCTGGTCCAGTTTGAAGCCAACGTGCTCGCCCACGGCGGCCACGTTTTCTGGGCGGAGGACTCGGCGCAAGCCTGCGCTTATATTTGCGATCTTGCCCAGCGTCGCAAAGTAAAGACCGTGGTCAAGTCCAAATCCATGGTGACGGAAGAGATCGAGCTTGCTGCGGCGCTCGAGAAACTTGGCATCACGGTTTGGGAAACCGATCTGGGCGAATACATCGTCCAGCTCCGTCACGAGCCCCCATACCACATTGTGACGCCGGCCATGCACCTCAACCGCAAGCAGATCGGCGACCTGTTTCGCGAGAAACTCGAACCTGGGCTAAGCGACGATCCGGTGGAATTGATGGCCGCGGCGCGGCGCAAACTGCGGCAGGCGTTCTTCGCAGCAGAGATGGGGATCTCCGGCGCCAACTTCATCGTGGCCGACTCGGGCGCCATCGCCATTTCCACCAATGAAGGCAACGGCCGTCTTACCACCAGCGTGCCGCGCATTCACGTCGCGGTGACCGGAATCGAAAAAGTCGTTCCCCGGCTGCAGGATTTGGCCACGCTGTGGCCTGTCCTCGCGACCTCAGGAACCGGACAGCCGATCACTACCTACGGAACGCTGATCGGCGGGCCGCGCCGTCCGGGGGAAGCCGACGGCCCGGAAGAGTTCCACGTGGTCCTGGTGGACAACGGGCGGAGCCGCCTGTTGGCCAACAGCGAAGAGCGCGAAGTCTTGCATTGTATCCGCTGCGGCGCGTGTCTGAATGCCTGCCCGGTGTACCGCCACATTGGCGGCCATACGTACGGAACGATTTATCCCGGACCGATCGGCAGCGTGCTGACGCCGCATCTACGCGGCCCCGAGTTCGCTCACCTCTCGTCCGCATCGTCGTTATGCGGAGCCTGTACCAGCGTTTGCCCGGTGCGGATCGATCTGCATCATCACTTGCTGCACAACCGCCGCGATACCGTGCAAGCCCATGAAACCAAGGGGAGTGAGCGACTGATGTTTCGTTTGTGGCGCACCGTCATCCTGCGTCCCCGGTTGTACTCGCTGGCAGGCGGCCTCGGGCGATGGGGACTGCGGGCCCTCTATGGCCTGGGGCTGGAGGGAACCGTGTTCGATCCCATGCGCGAATGGAACCGCCGGCGCGCGCCGGTACCGTTGCCCAGAAGATCATTTCGCGCCCAATGGAAGAAGGAAAACCGCAGGTGAGTGAAACTTACAATCCTGGGCGAGACCGCATCCTGGAGCGCATTCGCGCTGGACTTCGCGACGCGCCGCCGTCACCCGGCGGGACCGTGCCGGACAGCGCGATCTTCGAGCCTGTCCTGAACGCACGGGAGCGTTTCGAACAGGAGGCTAAAGCCAACCTGATGGAGTGTTTGCCGGCAGTTGACGCTGTCGCCAGTGCGCAAAATCTTACCCAAGTGTTGGATTCACTGCCGCCCGGAGAGATCTTCGTCCAGGACGATCCCACCCTGCGCCGCCTGCTCGAAGCCGCGCGGTCGGCTCGGCCCATCCGCTGGTCGAGCCAAGGCGCGCCCAGCGAAGCATCGCAAGCCACAGTCACGCTGGCCCACGCGTTGATCGCCCAGACCGGCTCAGTCTTTGTGACTACGGCCTGTGGAGGACGCGGGGCGTCAGTGGTGGCCCCCTGCCACATCGTCTTCGCGACCACGGGTCAGCTTGTTCCCGATCTGGAGACAGCGCTGGTCAGCGCGGCGCGTGAGGGCGTGCTTGAGAAACAGTCTTTTGCTTGTGTGATCAGCGGCTCCAGCCGCACCGCCGATATCGAGAAGATCCTTGTCCAGGGTGCACACGGCCCGCGCCGCTTGGTCGTGATTCTGCAGGAACGTAACTGATTACCCCCCAGTAAGAAGCCCAGGCATCTAAATTGCCATTGCGACACTCACAATGGGAGCGTAGTTGCGCGTCGGCTAGCGCATGAGTGTCTGTACTCTCACTCACGGAATGGTGCCATCGCGGAACTGCGATTGCCGTCTGACGATCGAGGAGCTGAGAAATTATGTCGGGAAGCCGGTTGGTTCGTTTGCTGCAAACCGGATTGGTAGTGATCCTGCTCATGGTCGCAACACGAGTTGCCTTGGCGCATGCCATCCTGCTCGAAGAAAGTCCGGCTCCGAATTCCGTAGTGAAAGGCCCGAATGTCCCGCTCAAGTTGCGGTTCAATGTTCGCATTGACGCAGCCCGATCGCGGCTCTTCCTGTTCCTGCCTGACGGTTCGAGGCGCGATCTCGAGATCAAAGCGCAGCCCGCTCCCGATGTCCTGGCCGCCGATGCTGAAGGATTGACGCTGGGACCCTACAGGTTGCATTGGCTCGTGCTGGCCGCCGACGGCCACATCACGCAAGGCGACGTCCTGTTCAGCGTCAGCAATCCATGAGGCGCACGCGTGGTCCGCTTCCTGAGCATTTACGGTCTGGCCTCGGTGTTCCTCCGCGCGGCAACGCTGGTCCTGACAGCCCTGGTGCTCGGCGGAATTGCTTTCCGCGTCGTTGTGCTCAGACACGACCAGAATGATCAAGTGCGGTCAACCTGCAACCGGCTCATCGCCATCGCCGGGGCCGCCCTCCTGGCAACGCAGTGTGTCTTGCTCACCGTGGAGTCAGCGGTGTTGATGGGAACTGCGAACCTTAGTTTCCGTGAAGCGCTGAGCGCCAACTTCGCAGTGGCCGCGCTGGCGGCGATGACGGCTTGCGTGGCCATTCTGCTCTTCCATCGTAGTCATGGCAGTGGCTCGCAGACAGCGCTGTTTCTGTCCTGCTTTGTGCTGGTCGCTGCTGTGGTATCCACCAGCCATGCGGCGTCGCGCGTGGAGCTGCGGTGGCTGCTCAGCGCCCTTACCACGGCCCACATGCTGTCCGCGTTTGTATGGATCGGAGGATTGCCGTACTTGCTTGTCTCCCTCGCGCATTCCGGCAGGGAAGACCAGGCGCAAATCTGGACGCAGCGCTTCTCGCGCCTGGCGATGGTCAGCGTCGCTGTCCTGGTCCTGAGTGGTATTGTGATGGCCAGTCGCTACATCGACTCGCCACGAGCTCTATATGGCACAGCGTACGGGTTGATGATTGCGGCCAAAGCGGCGTTGCTGGCGCTCTTGCTTCTCCTGGGACGGCTGAATTATGGCCTGGTTCACCGTTTCCGCGTCGGGGCGGTCGCAGGACGGCTGGGACGGTTCGCCGAAGTCGAGCTGGGAATCGGCATCACGGCGATTCTCGCCGCGGCGTCGTTAACTTCGCAACCGCCGGCTATCGACCTGAAAGCCGGCCGCGTCTCCGCCCAGGAGATCTATGCGCGCGTGCGTCCCCTCTGGCCGCGATTGCGAACGCCGGCGTCGGAATCGCTGTCACCCTCGTCGCGTGCGCAAGCCAAGCAAAACGGAACAGCGCAGTCGTTTACGCCTGGCGCGGTAGTCACGCATCCCAACACCGCAGCCGACATCGGGTGGTCAGAGTACAACCACCATTGGGTCGGCCTGTTGTTGCTGTTGATGGGATTGCTGGCTGTGGCTGCGCGCGCAGGAAAGCCAGCGTGGCCGCGGCACTGGCCGCTGCTGTTTCTGGCGATGGCGTGCTTCATCCTGTTGCGCGCTGATCCGGAAGTCTGGCCGCTCGGCCCCGATGGCTTCTGGGAAACCTTTGATAATCCGGAGACGGTCGTGCATCGCGCGGCGGCTTTACTGGTTGCGTTGTTTGCTGTTTTCGAGTGGCGGGTGCAACGCCGGCAGGCGGAGGCCCGCTTTGCGCCGTATGTATTTCCAGGAGTGTGCGCCTTCGGAGGCGCGATGTTGCTGACCCACTCGCACGCGCTGGGCAACATCAAAGAAGAGTTACTGGCGGAGTTGAGTCATCTCCCGCTGGCGCTGCTGGGCGTTGTAGCCGGATGGTCGCGCTGGCTGGAGCTGAGGCTTGCCCCCGCGGACCGCAGGATTCCCGCGGCAATCTGGCCGGTTTGTTTTGTAGCCATGGGGTTTCTGTTGTTGAATTATCGCGAATCGTGAGCCGCAGCCGGTCACTCTAACCAGTGATAAGGGTCACAGGCGCGTAGCAAGGATTATTTGAAACTATTACTTCGGAGGAACAGGATCATGAAAACTGACATACTTGAAACTGCGGGAGACCAGCTGACAGATATGGCGGATAAGGCCCGCGACATCTCTACCCGCGTAAAAGACCGCTGGAACCACACCTATCGCGATGTCGAGCGCGGCGTGCGCCGGGCCAAGCTGGCCGCCGAAGAGGGCGTGGATGACGCCCGGCGCAACATCAAGGCGCATCCCATCACCACCGTGGCTGCTGTTGCCGGCGGAGCGTTTGCCGTCGGATTACTGACGGGATGGATCGTGGGGAGAGGCCGGCGCTAGCTTCTGGCGTTTAGTCCAGGCCTCCAGCTTTTGCGCCCGGCCCGGCAACAGCCGGCGTGCTGCCCGCCCATACGCGAGGCCGGGATGATCGCGTCAGGAGAGCGAACGACTGCCGACGGGCCACCGTGGATACAACAAGAATCAGGGATTGTAGTTATCCATCGTCTTCTGGATGATGTCTCTGATCCGAAGTAGATCGCCATTTGTCTGGTCTTTTACGTTCTGCCAAACCACGATGAAATTTCGCTGCTGGCCTGCAGTCTGATGTACAAGCATTGCTTCGGAGAGGATTTTTCCTCCACCGTTGACCGGCTTGAGGTCTCCTACGCCGATCTTGGACCACGTGACGCTGAATCCGGCTAGTGGAAGGCTTCCAATGATGCTGGGTGCGGTGCCCACTCCGGCTGGTGCGCCGGTACTCAAGACAGCTTGTTGCAGCAGGTTCGCCATGTCGCCGTTGCTGAGGTCCATCGCGCTCCCGAGATTGCTATCAATCAGCTTGGAATCAAACAGCAGCACGAAGAGCCGCGCCGCATCGATACATGTCGTAACCTGCTTTACCTTGCCGTCGTTGACGCTCAGGATGTCGACTGTGGCCCATCCGCTTATGCCCAGGTTGAACGATTCAACAGCATCGGGGTCGCCTTCGGGCTGGCTGGGATCCGCGTCATGGGCCACCTGCTTGGCATGTTCGTCGTTGATGAATTTGGCGGGGTTCAAGTAATCGCCTGCCAGCCAGATTCCATTCGGGCTGGGTGTAGTACGGAAGAGACCAGCTTTCCGCAACAGGCCATCGATCCAACTGAAGCCGAGCTTCTGAATGACGAATCCGGCAGACGGATTGTGGCTGTAGACGACCATTTTGTACAGATGCCCATCGAAGTCGAGAGTCGGGTCGCTATCATCGTGGAAATGTACCGACCATATGCCGGCCCCGTCCTGGGAAGCCTTAAAAATGTCCTCATAGCGGGGGACTCGGTTGCCGGTGGTGCCGCTTGACTTGATCAAGCCCGGTGTTCCGGTCAGGATCTTGCTATCGAATGCGCTGTGGACTGCCTGGAAAAAGGCATTCTGGTCCGTAACCGTGGCCGGATTCAGCGTAAGGGCAAACGCATTGACCGCATGGCGAAGCTGAAACGCGGCATACATGGCAGCGATTTTCAGCAGGCTGCCTGAGTAGTACATGTCTTTGACGTGAGTGCCGGCAAAGGGGCGAGTGCCGTCTTCGTTCAAGGCCACGATGATGATCGGCAAGTCATCCACGCGCCCCAGATCGCTATAACTAGGATCAGTTTTGACGGCTGCTATGGCGCCCTGGAAGGGTGTTGTGAGTTTTGCATCGGCTGCCGTCAATGGATCAGGAAAGGCCGCGGCTGGAAAAGGCGAGAAGGCCATAAAGTTCTCCGGATGGTTTAACGCCGTTCGGGCGAGTTGAGGTACTTTTCTTGGCGGCAAACGACACTTGATAGTGTGCTGGCGAGTAGAAAACGTTTCAGATTCAACGACGGTGGATTGGCGACGGGATGGAGCGCAGACGCGGGCGCTGACCCTATCTTATTATTCGTGCGTTTGCCACGGAGTGAAACAGTCCCTCGGGCCTGCGTTCAGCCGCTGACGCGAAGCAGGAGGTCGTCCCATTTGTGATGCTGTCCCGAAGGAGCAGGACGGTTCCCGGCAAATGTCTGGTCCAGGATTTCCATATCCTTAATTCTTGATACATCGAGCCAACGCCAGTTGGGCAGGTGTCCGGTACTGCTTTGTCCGCCGACCTGGTAGGCAAGCAGTCGCAGCTGTCCGTTCTGAATGCCATAGTCATGCGGCTCGGCGATGCGCTCTTTGCCGGCGTACCAGAAACGGATCTTGCGGCGCTGTGAGATCGCAATTCGGAGTAGATTGTCGATGGGCTGGGGCAGTTCCACGAAGGGAACTATAGGACCCTGTCCGGTTTGTTTGTGCAGGCCGGTGATTTTGTCCCGTAGACCGAACATGACAGGGTCCACACCTGTGGTTCCAAAATGGTTCAGGCTAATTGCTAAATGGCTAAGTGCTAACGGCTCTTCTTACGTCCACCTGAACGAGCGCAGCGCAAGGGCAAATGAAATTCCGCCCCAGAGGACCAGGACCAGCAAACGTTCGGGCTGCGCGGCCAGAGTTGTTCCTTCGAGGATCGTCGACCGCAGCGCGTCATTGAGAGCGGTTAACGGGAGCGCTTTGATCAGCGGCTGCACCACGGCAGGGAAGTGCTGGTAGGAAAAGAAGACGCCAGAGAATATCCACATCGGCATCATCACCAGGTTGATCAGTCCTGACACGCTCTCGATCTTTTGAGCGCGGCAGGCGGTGAGAAGTCCGATTCCGCCGAAAGCCACGGCGCCAAGGGCGCCAAGAAAGAGGACTGCGCCGATCGAGCCCAGCACCGGCATGTGAAACACCAGCACGCCGAAGCTGAGCAGCAAGCCAACCTCGATCACCATCAGACCCAGCCGGCTGGCCATCGTCGCGAGCAAAAAGTCGGATCGGCGCATCGGGGTCGCTACGAATCGCTTGAGCAGCTTACGCTGGCGCATCTCTACCAAAGCAAAGCCCACGCCCCACATCCCGGAGTTCATGAGGTTCATGCCGAGCAGCCCCGGTATGAGGAAATCGATATAGCGTGATCCCGGCTCGCTCGAGACCTGATCCCGGGTCACCAGCGCGTCCTTCCTTCCTGCTGCTGCTTGAAGCGCGGAGTCGATCTGGGAACGCGCGAGCAGGCTCTCTGGCCGCGATGGATCGTAGTGATAGGTGACGCCGCCGTTCGCACTCGGTTCGAGGACAAGGTCAAACTTGCCGAATTGGAAACCCTTCAAGGCAGCCTGGCGGTCAAGGACAGTCGTGTGGATCGAGGTGTGCGCAGGTGACGTCTGTAAGAGAGCCACGGTCTTCGCCGTGTCAGTGCTATCGACTACGGCCACCGAGACTGTGCTGGCGGGTTTGTTGCGGAAGGCGATTCCCAGGCCTAGCGCCAGCAGAAGCGGGAAGACAAAGACCCAAAAGACGACCTCCGGCTCGCGCTTCAGCTCGAGCATTCGTGCCCAGAGCAAATGGCGAAAGCCGGCCCAACGGCCGTTGCGGAGAGCCGGCGGTTCTTCGACTTTCGGGATGGCAGGTTCCGTGATTGCCATATCGGTTTCTTTCTGAAATCTCGATTCCGCAAAGCGGGAGAGAGATCCATATTCCCTGAAAAGCTATCAGTCCTACAAGACCGCGCGGCGATATGGATCCCTCACTTCGTTCGGGATTTCAGAGAGAGACCCTTCTCCGTGTCTCCGCGCCTCCGTGGTGAAAACTAGTCTTCCCTCAGATGCCGACCGGTCAAACGTACGAAGACGTCTTCCAGGCTGGCCTGCCGCGTGCTCAAATGATCCAGCCGCTGTCCGTTGCGATGGATCGCCTCGAGCAACGCGGGAATCGTCAGGTGCGGCTCGCGAACGTTGAGACACACCGTGCCGTTTTCATGGCGCGCTGACTCGACACTGGGCAACGAGCGCCATGGTTCCAGAGCGGCGTCACTATGGGAGCTGCCATCGCCGCCGACCTGGAACTCCACAACGTGATGCCCGCCTAGCCGGTCGATCAAGTCTGGCGGAGTGCCCTCGGCGATGATCACGCCGTGATCGACGATCGCCAGGCGATCGCAGAGGCGCTCCGCTTCGTCCATGTAGTGGGTGGTGAGCAACACCGTCCCGCCTCGCTCCTGGAAGCCACGCACGATGTCCCATAACTGCCGGCGGCTTTGCGGATCCAGGCCGGTGGTGGGCTCATCGAGAAACAGGATGCGCGGATTTCCCACCAGCGCCGTGGCCACCGCCAGCCGCTGTTTCTGCCCGCCAGAGAGTTTTCCCACCCAGCTATCGGCTTTCTCCGTGAGTTGCATGTCTTCGAGAACCTGCCCGCCGGGGCGCGGTTGCTCATAGAAACTGGCGAAGAGATCGACGGTCTCGCGGACAGAGAGCTTTTCCGAGAGCCTGGTTTCCTGGAGTGAGATGCCGATCCACTCGCGCAGTTGACGCGGATGATTGTCCCAGGTCTCTCCAAAGATGCGGATATCGCCCGAAGTCGGCTGGAGAAGTCCTTCCAGAATCTCGATGGTCGTGGTCTTTCCCGCGCCGTTGGGTCCGAGCAGTCCAAAACACTCTCCAGCCTCGATGCGCAGGCTGAGACCGCGGACGGCTTCGACTTTGCCGTCGTAGGTTTTGCGCAGGTCGGTGCACTCAATCGGCGGGACCATTTTGGAATTTTAGCGCAGGCTTGGAAGGCAGATAGCAACAGCGATGAAATATCTCGTCCACCATGACAATGTGATAAGGTGTTCTATCTCTGCACGACCCCATGACTTCAATCCCTGAATCGTTAGCCGTTCTACGCCGATATTGGGGCTACGACTCCTTTCGTCCTCTCCAGGAAAGGATTATCGCCAGCTTGGTGACTGGCCGCGACACTTGTGTCGTTATGCCGACTGGCGGCGGAAAGTCCGTGTGCTACCAGTTGCCTGCGGCCATGCTGGAGAAACAGACCGTGATCGTCATCTCGCCGCTCATCGCGCTGATGCAGGATCAGATGGCTCACCTGGCGCAGATGGGAATTCCCGCGGCTGTACTGAACAGCGCACGCTCCTCGCAAGAGCAGTTCGTCGCCATGCGCGAGGCTACGGAAGGTAAGTACCGGCTGTTGTACCTATCGCCGGAACGATTGGCACGCGAGGATACGGTGGCATGGCTGAAGCGCGTGCCGGTCGCGTTCTTTGCCATTGACGAAGCCCACTGCATCTCCGAGTGGGGACATGAGTTCAGGCCGGAATATCGGCAACTGAGTTCTCTGCGCGCGAATTTCCCTGACCGCCCGATTGCGGCCTTTACCGCGAGCGCTACGCGGCAAGTGAGGCATGACATCATGCATCAGCTTCGTTTGCGCGATCCGGACAAATACATCGCCAGTTTCCATCGCGCGAACCTTCGCTACTTCGTGAAACAGTGCGACTCGCTCAGCGAGACGGCGCTTCTGGTAAGAGCCCTGCGGGAGTATATGGGGAGCAACGTGATCGTGTACTCGCCGACCATCAACAAGGTTGAGCAGACGGTTGACTTGCTCGAAGCTCAGGGAATTGCTGCGGTTGCGTACCACGGCAAGATGGACAGCGACACGCGCCGGGCCAACCAGGAGAGCTGGATGTCCGATGAGGTGCGCGTGTTGGTCGGAACCATCGCATTTGGATTGGGAATCAACAAAGCCGCTGTCCGCGCAGTCATCCACATGGCGCTGCCGAAATCCGTGGAGCAGTATTATCAGGAAGCCGGCCGCGCGGGACGCGATGGGCAGCCTGCGGACTGTATTCTGCTCTGGCAGAAGCGCGACACTGGCTTGCTGGCCTACTTTGTCGACCAGATCTCAGATCCCGCAGAAAAAGAGCGTGCCTGGCAACGCTATCACCAGATTCGGCGCTTCGTGGACGCGCCCACGTGCCGTCATCGTCAGATCTGCGCTCACTTTGGTGAGACCCCGAAGTGGAAGTCTTGCGGAGCCTGTGACGTGTGCATTGCTCCTCCACAGTGGCTTTCGCAAGAAAGTCATGATGTTCCTCGCCGCCAGAGAGCACCACGAGCACGTGCGGCCGTTTCTGCGCGGCCTGCATGGAGCACCATGCCACGCCCGCTCTCTGAAACGGAACAGGAGCTGCGCGAGTATTTGGCGAATTGGCGGCGGGAGACGGCGAGGAAGCAAGGCGTTCCCGCCTTTGTCGTGATGCATGATACTTCCTTGGAAGAACTGTGCCGCGTACTTCCGGACTCGATCGCGGCCATTCGCCAGGTTCAAGGATTTGGCGACCGCAAGACGCAGTTGTATGGTCCGGACATCCTGAGAGCTTTGCAAAAGTTTCGCGACGGCGATCGGGTACTAGATCGAGCCTCGCAACCCTCCAGGAAAACATCAGCTCCGAACTAATGGCTAAAAGCTAATTGCTAACGGCTTGGGGTTTCTGCAGTACCGATGGGTCCGTTGTGGAATTTCCTCCTCTTTTTTAACGTCCTCTCATTTCTGGTCACGGCAATTCTTGTGCAGATGGTTGGTGTCTAGAACGTAGATCCTCAAGTGCAACTCCACTGGCCGCTTTTACATCAGGTACGTCGGGTTTGATCTCACCGGTACTCAACGCAAACGCTGGACAAACTTTTTTCTCGAGGAGGATAGTATGCCCAAAATACTGCGCCGCCACTTTCTGGCTGGGGCTGCAAGTCTGGCGTCGGCGGCCATGGTGAGCGGGGCACCACTCGCTTCGACCGGCGATGAGAGCTTCATGAACAATGTCCCGGATCCTATCCTCTCCGGGAAGGAACTGCCGACGTTCAAGTTCGCGCTTGAGAAGTCGCAGGGCAAAGTCATCGGCGATAGCTACGGAAAAGAGGCGACCGTTGTGCAACTGCCGATTTCCAAGGGGATTGCCGGGGTCTCCATGCGGCTTGAGCCGGGAGCCATGCGAGAGCTTCACTGGCACGCGACAGCGGCAGAGTGGGCTTTCGTTATGGAGGGGCGTGTGCGAACAACGGTCATCGATCAGAAGGGCAATGCGGAGACCAACGACTTTGAGCCTGGCGACCTTTGGTACTTTCCCCGTGGTCACGGCCACATGTTGCAATGTCTCGGCAACCAGCCCTGTCATTTTATTCTCATCTTTGACAACGGCTACTTCTCCGAGTTCGGCACGTTTAGCATCAGCGACTGGATCGGCCACTCACCCAAACCGCTCCTGTCGAAGAACTTCGGCTTGGCCGAGGCGACGTTCGAAAAGTTTCCCAAGGAAGAGGTCTATTTTGCACGCGGGCCCATCCCTCCCGAGAAGGCAGTCCCGCCGCTCCAGGGCTTGAAACTCCCTCCGGAGACGCACAAGTACCGCATGCTCGCCCAGCCACCGTTTCACGTTTTCAAAGGGGGCAGGGAGTGGCGAGTGGATTCCACTCATTTCCCAATTTCCAAGACGGTCACCGGCGTGGTTCTCGATCTCGATCCAGGGGCCTTGCGCGAGTTGCACTGGCATCCGACGGCCGATGAGTGGCAGTACGTGATCAACGGTCCGGTAAGCGTAACCATGTTTGGTTCCCACGGCCGGTATCGCATCGAGCAACTTGAGGAGGGTGACGCCGGGTACATTCCGCAGGGCTACGGGCATTCTATCGAGAATCCAGGGAGCAAGCCCGCGCGCGTTCTCATTGGCTTGAACACCGGCACTTACGCAGCCATCGACTTGTCGCAGTGGATTGCCGGCAATCCCGTCGACGTTCTGGCAACCAACTTCAGTCAGCCGCCGGAGTTAATCGAGAAATTCCCGCATGGGGACGTATTCATTGCCGACAAGAATGGACCCGGCAAATAGCCGACAGCGTTGGGGATCCAATTCGAATAAACTGGTAGAGGGCCGCTCGACTGATGAGCGAATCTCATGCCACAAATTTCAAGGCAAGAGTTCGAACGGTTGCCGTTGCGGGTTCATGACTTGCTTGCCGGCGTGCCACTTCATGACGCGTGGGTTGTAGATCTGCCGCGGACACGCTCTGGCATCACGCTGGCCGAATTCTTGCGGAACGCGGGCGCGCGCCCGTTCACGCCTTCGCCGGTCGTACGCACGCTCCTGAACGCACGTTTCTGGGTCGGACGGCACCTGGGTTGGGATCGCGAACCGCCGGCAACCTGCTGGGAAGGCTTCGCAAAGCGTCTGACGGAGACCGACGTCGCCAGGTCGCTTGTCGCGCCGGGCACTCCCGAAGGACCCTTCCGTGTCGTATACCAGTTCGAAAACGAGCAACTCCTCGAGCTCATCAATCGCACGGCCCACGCGGCGGCGCTCAGCGCCCTCGTCGAAAGGGAAGATGCCTACCGCTTCTACTTCGCTGTTTATGTGTGTAGTGTCAGCCGTTTAACTGGTGTCTACATGGCGGCGATCGACCCCGTCCGCAGGCTGATCGTCTATCCGTCAATCCTGCGCTCGGTCCGTGCGAACTGGAATCAAACCGTCACCGCAGCCTAAGCGTTCAGCGCCAGGTACCAACTTGTTCGCTAGACTGTAGACCGCAAAATGGAGAAGCTCGAGTCCACACGCCGCCGATACGCGGAGAGTATTCGCGACCGCCTGTGGCAGCGCCATCGCCTTCGCTTGTCTGACACGTTGGTGTCAGCATTTGCACAAATCCCACGAGAAGAGTTTCTTGGACCACCGCCGTGGCTGATCCGCGGAGCGTCTGCGTCAACAGTGTGGAAGCGCGTGGTGCTTCGTGTCGTGAGCCGCTACGCGCGTGACTGGACGACTCGGGACCCAAGCCAGTTATATCGCGACGTCGCAGTCGCAATTGACCCAACCCGCAGTTTGAACAGCGGACAGCCCAGCGGAGTGGCCACTTGGCTTCATTTTCTCGAGTTGCAGCACGGCGATAGAGTTCTCCATGTCGGGTGTGGGCTCGGATACTACACCGCGGTCATAGCAGCTGCCGTGACCCCGGGCGAAGTCCTTGGCGTTGAACTCGACGCCGCGCTGGCGTCACAAGCCCGCGTGAATCTTGCAGGCGTCAATCACGTAACAATCGTTAACGCCAACGGAGTTCAATATGACTCAGGTCCGGTCGATGTGATCCTGGTCAACGCGGGCGTGACGCACCCGCGAGCTTTGTGGCTCGATAACCTGCGCGCCGGCGGGCGAATGCTGCTTCCCTTGACCAACGAGGAGGGGAAAGGGTTGATGCTCAAGGTGACCCGTGAGCCGAGTGGCTGGACTGCGCAGTTCGTGTCGGGACTGATCATCTTCGATTGTGTTGGTGGGCGAGATCCCAAGTTATGCGAGCGCCTGGCAGCCGGATTCGCGGAAGGCAGTTGGAGGTCGGTGCAATCGGTCCGGCGAGACTCGCACGCCCCTGACAGTTATTGCTGGCTACACGTCGATGATCTCTGCCTTTCGAAGAAAGCAATAACCCGCAGCGGAGAGAAGGGGACAGCCTGAGCTGCGCAGTTTAAGACCAAGATCTTGCGTCTGGACCCACGCAGCTTGCGATCGCCCCCACCTTGCTGTTGCCTCGTCCCTGATCGTTTGGAATCTCGGCACGTTCCGTTTTGGAAATTCCGTCGCAACTTTCAACGCAATTTCACGTCGCTCACAGCAACCTTCCGTAGATTGCTGGTGTTTACATTTCACGGCGCCACCCGCCAAATCCAATAACACCCGACGCGGAGGACAAACGCATGAAAGTTTTTGCTAAGAGTCTTTTCCTACTCGCAGGGCTGGCCCCGGCAATTGCCCAGGCGCAAACCACCACGCTAACCACCAAGTTTCAACACGTTGTTGTGATCTTTCAGGAGAACCGCACGCCCGACAACCTTTTTCAAGGCCTATGTACTTCCCCCGGCCTATGCAGCACCACGCCAACCACGTCGCAATACAACATTCAAACCAAGAACTGGCTGGACAAGAGCCACGCGGGCGGCGTCATCCAGCCGGGAACGGTCATGCTGGACAATGCTTATGATCTGAGCCATAGGCACGATGCCTTCGTGGCCCAATGCGATCTGGATACGGCCACCGGGAATTGCACGATGGATGGCGCGGCCGGCGTTCATTGTTCGGGCACCTGCCCCACGAACCCTCAATTCAAGTTCGTCGACAACTCGACTGGAATCCTGGACCCCTATCTCGCATTGGCAAAGCAATACGGCTGGGCCAATTACATGTTCCAGACCAACCAGGGACCGAGTTTTCCGGCGCATCAATTCATTTTTGGCGCGACGTCAGCGCCCAACCTGCATGACGATCGCATCGGCACGTTCGCCGCCGAGAACATGAGTGTCCAGGGCATGGGCGCGGGATGCATCGCTCAGCCGGGCGTCACCGTGCAATTGATCGATGCCGCCGGAGTCGAGGACCCAAATAACAAAATCTTTCCTTGCTTCGATCATGACACCGTCGCCGATCTGCTCAAGCCACTCAGTATCCATTGGAGGTATTACGCGCCCAGTGCCGGTTCCATCTGGACGGCGCCCAACGCCATCCGCCACATCTGCGATCCGATCAACGGCCAATGCCAGGGTGCAGACTGGCAGAGCAGCGTGGATCTTACGCCTGCCGACGTGCTGAGACACGCCAGCAGTCCTAACTGCGACCTGCGGCCGGTAAGTTGGGTAATCCCCAAAGGACAAAACTCCGACCATGCCAACGGCAATACCGGCGGCGGCCCGTCCTGGGTAGCGTCGATCGTCAACACCATCGGCACCAGCACGTGCAAGAACCCGGATGGCACCAGCTATTGGGAATCGACCGCCATCTTCATTACCTGGGACGATTGGGGAGGATGGTATGACCACGAGCCGCCCACAATCCTGGGCTCGCCCCAAGGGGGCTACCAATTGGGATTCCGCGTCCCGCTGATTGTAGTTTCTGCCTTCACCCCAGCCGGAAACATCAACAACAACCGCCATGATTTCGGCAGCATCATCCGGTTCATCGAACAGAACTTCGGCATCGCGGAGGGCGCGCTGACTTTTGCCGACCAGCGGGCCAAGAACGACCTGACCGGCTTCTTTACGCTGTCGACGGCACGTCCTTTCAAGCCCATTCCGTCGGCGCTCGACGCGGCGTTCTTTCTGAACGATACGACGCCGGCGACCGACCCGGATGAAGACAACTAAGCTGATCCGGACGCAAAGAGACGCGGCGCTTGCCGCGTCTCTTCGCTATGAAGACCGGGCTTGTCACACGCTGTCGGCTTGATCTAGGGATGTGCGTGCGGTTCTGAACTGATCAATCTTACGAGCCAGGGTTTGAGGAGGAGTCGACGGCTATGAGAGCTGTGTCGACTTGAATCCCGCCAAATCCCCAGGTGCCTCCGTCTGTAACACCGCAAGCACCTCGTGCTTCGGGACGAACAGCTTGATTATCTTTCCCTTCAACACCGCTGGATAGAACTCTATCTCTAGAAAAAAGCTATCCGCGAAGGTGCAACTTGTTGCCAAAACAGCATGGAAGTCGATTGCGCCCTGTGCCGGACGAGCATTCGAGGGCATGATCAGGTCGCCTACGCCTGCCGTATCCACCCATGTTTTCTTGATGAGGACCACAAAGTGAGCGGGCTTCTGCGTCCTCTGAGCCATGATCGGCATTGTAACATCGGTAAAAAACACGAAGCACTCTACGCTCGATCACCGTGGTGGCGTTTCGGGTGCCTTGCACGGGCGGCGGTCGATCGCAGGGTTCTTTGTGATCCAGTCGTTGCGCGCTGAGAGAAAGAGAATCACCCCCAGACGATTATCAAGCCAATGGCTAAGTGCAAATTGCTAACGGCTGGTTCTTGGTTAAGGTACGACGGTGAGGACGAGGGTATTGGACTCGGCCGGACGCCCGTCGAGCTGCTGTACTTCAAGAAAGTATTTGCCCGCGTGGCTCAGTTCGTACAGGTCGCTGACGACGCACTCGCGTATCTGGGTTTCTCCAGTGTGCAAGCTGTAGGACAAAGGACGTCCCCGTAAAGTGGAGTGTGCCTCCTCCAGCTTGCGCCCCTGCTCGGTCAGGGGGGCCATTTTTCCATCAGCATCGCGGACGGCGATAACACAAGTAAGCGGGTCGCCTTCCGTATAGGTAAAGTTGAGATCTTGCTTCAACGAGTTTTTGACCACCACCTCCACTTTCAGCGCAGCGCCGGACTTCACTGTGTTCTTCTGCGTGCTGATAGCGGCTGAAATCAATCCCGCGGGGGACTGCGGCGCCGTTGGCGATGAAACTGCCTGCTGATGGGCAGGTATGCTGGCGTCCGCAGCCCAGGTGGGTGTTTCAGCGGCCATGCGCATCTGGCTCACAAGGTCCGTAACGCCTCCGTCGAATGCCTTGCGCTCATTGCGTGCCAGGAGGGTCGACCCGGCATGCGTAGTCAACCCCCACAAGAGAGCGCCGGTTCTGGGATCGCGTAGAAATAGGCGAAAACGATGATCACGAGCCCCGTCACAGCGCCGATGGACCTGGAACGATACTTCCACGATGAGATCGGAGTGAGAGGGCGTGTCCACCAGATCATAGCGTCCCCAGCTCTGCAATGCGCGGGACATCTCCTGATAGAGTCGCGTTCTGCCGCCACTGAAACGATCAGCCTCATCGTTGTTCTCACTGATGTCGGTCAGGAAGATTACCTGTGCCGAAGCGATTTGAGCTGGAATCGGAGCAGGGGCCTGCAAATGCTCGACGTGAGTTGCTTCCTGGGACTCGCCGAGTTTCTCCTTGAAATCATCGATCAGCGCGGCGACGGCCCGATCGAAGACGCCTTCGTAGCTTGAAAACAAGGCCCCATGCAGGTGTTCCACAAACCGTCGGCGGGTTTGCATTTTCGCGTCCATCACGACGAGCTCAACCCAATTGTCATTTACCACGGTCGTTCGTTGCTGGGGAATAGACCCTGGATGATCGTCCTGGACCGTCACCTCTTTGCAGTAGGAGCTGTTGCCGACGTTGATCTGGAATACCCAGTCCGCGCGTGCCGGACTGGACACAAGGGTGTAGCGGCCCCACTTCTTCATGTCGGCAAAGAACACTCCGTAGGCTCGGTCGTCGCTGCGATCCGGCTCGAGCGCATAGGACCCAAAGTCTCCTCCGGCATCGGCAATAAAGATTTTTTCCGTATCCGGCGCGGGCGTGACGGTACTGATGGATTGCCCGGCAGACTCGGGCGTGATCATCGATGCCAGCGCCAGGGCAGCACCGCAGGCGAAGTTCTTAAGATGCGCGGCACTCGTGTACTTCGGAAGATAGCGATTCATCGGTTCGAACCCCCCGCTGCTCAGCCTGAATCTGAACCGGGAGCTCGCCAAAAAGCCACTCAAGTTTACAAAAGTTTTGCTTAAGGTTGCTGGAAATTGTAGGCAGCCGCATCGAATGACGAAACTTGCAGGGCATTAAAAGGCGTCTTGCTGTGAAAAAAAGCATTGCATCGTTTCGCAAGAAATGCTCTCAGCCTCGTACTTACCTTGTAGCTGTGGAATTGGCTTTCAAGGGGATCAGTAGATGAATGTCCTCATGAGAACGACGCTACTGGCCTATATCGTAATAAGCGTTACCAGTGGCACGGAGGTCATGGATCCGTCCTCACAAAGATGGCTGGGCACAAACACAGTGCATTTTCAAAGTGCAGGCACCAACTAGAAGACAGGAGACGGCCTGAACTGATCACTTGTCGAAGGTCAGATTTTAGCTTAGAGAAGCGGTAGGAGGAAGCAATCTGCTATTTGACGATGAAAGGGATCAACCGGAAGCCATAGATATGAAGCGGGAGATACAGCTTGCACGAGAAGAGTGTATTAAAGGTAGCTTGGCAGCAGCAGCCTCTTAAAAAAAGAAATTCCGGTTCAATAGTAATAGTTCATGAGACTTAAACTTGCGATGAACTACACGCTAATGGTAGTCTCAACCGCACTCGTTAGGGGATAAGGATAAGGATAATGGAGTAACGAGTACTTTCACACCCACGCTGACGGGAACAAGCGGCTCGACTTCCAGCAGCATCCTCCTAACGCTAAAGGTCATTCAGACAAAATCGAAATCCCGGCTCCAAGGCTCTGGTATGTATGAACGATTGAGGAGAGGAGACCAAGGACTTGACTAACCGGAACAAGAATCTGCAATTCATCTAT
>DATFQZ010000244.1:0-5881 GCA_035263765.1 Candidatus Angelobacter sp.
AAGGGCCAGGTGCAGACACACCTGCCGGCCGGGGTGAAGCTGCAGGCCGCCGACGGCAACATCCAGGTTACGCGGGAGAACGATGACCGCGCTGCGGTACATGGACTGGTGCGGGCTCTGGTCAACAACGCTGTCGAAGGTGTCACCAAGGGTTGGAGCAAAGAGCTGGAGATCGTGGGCATTGGCTATCGCGCCGAGCTCAAGGGCAAGGGCACTGTGGTGTTCACGCTAGGCTACTCGCATCCAATCGAGTTCCCACTGCCGACGGGCATCAGCGTTGCCATCGATCCCAAGCAAACGCGGCTGACGGTGAACGGGATCGATCGCCAGAAGGTTGGCCAGGTTGCCGCTGAGATGCGCGGCTTGCGTCCGCCGGATCCGTACAAGCAGAAGGGCGTCCGCTATGTGGGCGAGAGATTGAAGAAGAAGGTCGGAAAGACGGGAGCGAAATAGATTGAGTAATCGGGAAATTTGGTAATTGGGTAATTTGAGCCGGTTGGGGCGTGAGCGAAATCGGGAGCCCGCAGGCGAAATCCTGAGCGTAGCGAAGGATCTCAATTACCCAATATCAAATTACCAAATTACTCAATTGTCAGTAAGCGCGAGATCGCAATTTTGATCGTGGAGTCAAGGGCTCTACGAAGCAAGGGATAACGAAATGATTCCAGAGATTTCAAAAGACAAGATTCGCCGGCGGATTCACCAAAGGCTGCGGCAGAGGATGCAGGGTTCGGCGGAGCGACCGCGGCTCAACATCTACCGCTCGCTCAACCACATTTACGTCCAGGTGATTGACGACGTGTCGGGCAAGACCCTGGCCGCGGCCAGCACCGTGCAAGGCCAGAGCAAGGGCGCCAAGAAGACGGGCGGCAATGTGGCCAGCGCAAAGGAAGTCGGTAAGACGATTGCGGAGCGGGCCAAGCAAAAGGGCATCAAGAAGGTCGTGTTCGACCGCGGCGGATATCTTTATCACGGACGTATCAAGGCGCTGGCCGATGCGGCCCGCGAAGCAGGTCTGGAGTTCTAACGCATGGCGACAGCAATCAAGAAGAAACTCGACGCAGGCAGCTATCAGCTGAAAGACCAGGTGGTGGCAATCAACCGCGTGACCAAAGTGGTCAAGGGCGGCAAGAACATGTCATTTGCGGCGCTGGTGGTGGTGGGCGATCCCGGCGCGGGTGTGGTCGGATACGGTTCCGGCAAGGCCAAAGAAGTGCCGCAGGCCATCCGCAAGGGCATCGAATCGGCCAAGAAAAACCTGGTGAAGGTCAACCTGACCCAGAACTCCATCCCGCACGCTGTGCTGGGACGGTTTGGTTCGGGCATGGTGCTGCTGAAGCCGGCCCCGGAAGGAACCGGCGTGATCGCCGGCGGCGCGGTGCGCGCGGTGATGACCTCGGTGGGCGTGCAGAACGTGCTCACCAAGTCCATCGGAACCGCCAACCCGCACAATGTAATCAAGGCCACCTTTGACGCGCTCAACAAACTCCGCGACAAGCAGGAAGTCGCGACCATGCGCGGAAAAGCGGCGCAGGAGCTGTAGACCATGACGGCAGCGAAGAAGAAGATCAAGATCCAGTACGTGCGCTCCAAGATCTGCACGCCGGTGAAACACAAGCTGGTGATCAAAGGGCTGGGCTTCACGCGCCTGAACCAGGTAATCGAGCGGGAGGATACGCCGTCGATCCGGGGGATGATTGCCAAGGTCCCACACTTGGTGCAGGTGGTGGAGAAGTAGAATATCGGGTGATCCGGTGATCGGGTGATCTGGTGATCTGAAACCGATCACCCGATGAACCGATCACCCGATCATCCGATTTGAATAACCAGGGCAACCGAGTAGCCGGGCGGAATAGAATAATCGCAAGGCTGCGACACAGGGAAACGACAGTGCCAACGAATCTTTCGACATTACGGCCTCCGAAAGGGGCTACGGCCAACCGCAAACGCGTTGGGCGGGGTATGGGCAGCGGCATGGGCAAGACCTCGACCCGCGGACACAAAGGGCAGGGCTCGCGCTCGGGCTCGCGCTTGCTGCGCGGCTTTGAAGGTGGACAGATGCCTTTGCATCGCCGCCTGCCGAAGCGCGGGTTCACCAACATCTTCCGTACCGAGTACCAGATCGTGAATCTCGACCGCCTCGCCGGATTGGGAGAGAAGAACATCACGCTGGAAGTCCTGATCAACAGCGGGATCGCGGGGAAGAACGATCTGATCAAGATCCTGGGTGATGGCAATCTAAAGTCAGCGCTGCACGTGCAGGCGCACAAGTTTTCGAAATCGGCCCAGGAGAAGATCACCAAGGCCGGGGGCAAAGCAGAAGTGATTGGAGCGGTCACCCCGGCTGCAGAAACGACGCAACCGACTCAACCCAAGCAAGAGACCAAATCCAAAAAGAAGTAATAGCCATGGCTGGAAACCTGAGAGTCTTCGAAAAACTGGCGAACATCTTCCGCGTGCCCGACCTGCGGAAGCGCGTGCTGTTCACGCTGGCCATGCTGGCCGTGTACCGCCTGGGTTCGCACATTCCCACGCCCGGAGTCGACACCGACAAGCTGGCGGCAAATTTTGCCAGCGGCGGCAGCCTGCTGAACTTTTACGACCTGTTCAGCGGCGGCAACCTCCGCAAGCTCACGATCTTCGCCCTGGGCATCATGCCCTATATCACCTCGTCCATCATTCTGCAACTGTTGACCGTGGTTTATGAGCCGCTGGCGCGGTTGCAAAAAGAGGGCGAGATGGGGCGCAGGAAAATTACCCAGTGGACCCGCTATTTGACCCTGTTGCTTTCGATCGTGCAGAGCATGGGAATCGCGGTGACGTTGGAGCGGCAGGGTGTGGTCCTGAATCCCGGCTGGGGTTTCCGGCTGATGACCATGATCACGCTGACCTCGGGCAGCATCTTCATCATGTGGCTGGGCGAGCAGATCACCGAACGCGGCATCGGTAACGGAATGTCGTTGCTGATCTTCGCCGGCATTGTCGTAGGCCTGCCCCGGGCAGTGTGGGATCTGCTGCACAAAGCCAAGACCGCGCAGTGGGGTCCTTATACCGTTCCGGCCATGATCATGCTGGTCATCGTAATGATCGCGGTGGTGGCGTTCATTGTCTTCATGGAACGCTCCGAGCGACGCATCCCGGTGCAGTATGCCAAGCGCGTGGTGGGCCGGCGCATCATGGGCGGCCAAGCCACCCACCTGCCTCTGCGCGTGAACTCCGGCGGCGTCATGCCCGTGATCTTCGCGTCTTCTTTGCTTAGCATTCCGCAGATGTTCGCTTATTCGCAGGCCCTGCAGCCCGGGGGCAGCTTGTATCGGTACTTCGGGCGCGTGCTGGAAGCGCTGAAGTGGGGCGAGCCGCTGTACACGCTGCTCTACTGCCTCGGCATCATCTTTTTTGCGTATTTCTACGTGTCGATCGTCTTCAATCCGTCGGATGTGGCGGATAACATGCGCAAGTATGGCGGGTTCATTCCCGGGATCCGGCCCGGCCATCGCACCCGTGACTACATCAACGAAGTGCTGACGCGAGTCACCCTGGTCGGGGCGCTGTACCTGATCACGATTTCCCTGATTCCCGAGTGGATGATCGCCGGCATTCACCTGAACCACCTGCCGGGAGTTTTGGGCCGGTTCTTTGAGAAATTCCCCAGCTGGATTCTGAACGGCCTCAACGTGAACTTCTACTTTGGCGGCACATCTCTGTTGATCGTGGTCGGTGTGGCCATGGACACGGTGAACCAGATCGAGTCGCAATTGGTGATGCGCCACTATGAAGGCTTTACGTCGCGCAGCGGCCGCATCAAAGGAAGAGGCAGAAGCTGGTAAGCACCATGCCGGCTACGACTTCGACCGATGCTGGTGTCAGCCAGACTCGAGCGGTAGGTCCCATCATATTGCTGGGAGCGCCGGGCGCAGGTAAAGGGACCCAGGCCAAGCTGATCTCCCAGCACTACGGCATTCCACAGATCTCTACTGGAGACATCCTGCGGGACAACGTAGCCCGGGCTACGGAGCTGGGCCGCAAAGCCGATCCGATCATGAAGTCAGGGGCTCTGGTACCCGACGATCTGGTGCTGGCCATGGTCCAGGACCGTTTTAGCTGTCCCGATTGCGATCGCGGCTTCATTCTGGACGGCTTTCCGCGCACGGTGAAGCAGGCGGAATGGCTAGACCGGTATCTGAGTTCGCGAACCTTTGGCGGGCGGACGATGCCGCCGGTTGTGATGAACGTCGAGGTCGGTTATAATCAATTAGTGCAACGGCTTACGGGCCGCCGTTCCTGCCCTGTCGAGGGCAAGATTTATAACATCTATTTCCAGCCTCCCCAAAAAGAAGGCGTGTGTGATTGCTGCGGCAGCCAGTTAGTGCAGCGGAAAGACGACAAGGAAGAGGTTATTTCCAAGCGTCTCAAAGAGTACGAGACCCAGACCCTGCCGTTGGTGGATTACTATCGCCGGCAAGGGTACTTGCATAGACTGAACGGCGAGCTTCCCGTGGAACAAGTGAGCGCCGAAGCTTTTGGTGTGATCGAAGGACGATGATCAACTGCAAGTCACACGCGGAATTGGATAAGATGCGGCGCAGCGGGATCATCCTGCGCCAGGTGTTGGACACGGTGAAAGCCATGGTAGCGCCGGGCGTTTCCACCATGGATCTGGAGCGGGTGGCGGAAGAAAAGATTCGCGAGCTCGGCGCCAAGCCCGCGTTCAAGGGATACTACGATTATCCCTGCGTGCTGTGCACGTCAGTAAACAACGAGATCATTCACGGCATTCCTTCGGAAAAGAGAATTCTGAAGGAAGGCGACATTTTATCGATTGACTGCGGCGTGGTGCTGGATGGCTACTACTCCGATTCGGCGCTGACGGTCCCGGTAGGGAACACGCTGGCGCCGGAGCTGAAGAAACTGCTCGAGGTGACCGAGCTTTCGCTGCGCAAGGCGATCGCCGAGGTCAAATTGGGCAAGACGGTGGGCGACATCGGCGCAGCGGTCCAGGAATACGTCGAGGCCAACGGCTTCAGCGTGGTCCGCGAGTTTGTCGGGCATGGCATCGGGACGCGCATGCATGAAGAACCGCAGGTGCCGAACTATGGCGTCCGCGGGCACGGGACACGGCTACGCGAAGGCATGGTTCTGGCGATCGAGCCGATGGTGAACGTCGGCAAGCCGGGCGCGCGGGTGCTTGATGACAAGTGGACCGCGGTAACCGAAGACGGCAGCTACAGCGCTCACTTCGAACACACGGTCGCCGTGACACGAAATGGCCCGAGAGTGTTGACCGAGTAGCCGCTAGCAGCTGGCCAAGGAGCTTAGTGAGTAAAGTTGAGCCGGTTTGCAGGCGTGAGCTAAAGCGGGAGCCCGCAGGCGAAATCCTGAGGGCGAAGCCCGAAGGAACTCAAAGAACGACCCCTACAGGAGCTGAGTGAGTAAAGAGGACGCGATAGAGGTGATGGCAACGGTGATCGAGCCGCTGCCCAATGCCATGTTCCGGGTGGAACTGGAGAACAAACATCAGGTGCTCGCGCACGTATCCGGCAGAATGCGTAAGAATTTTATCCGCATTCTTCCGGGGGACAAGGTCGCGGTGGAGCTTTCGCCGTATGACCTGACGCGGGGCAGGATCGTGTACAGATACAAGTGATCGCGATTTGCGGGCGTGAGCGGAGCGGGAGCCCGCAGCGATCATCCTGAGGGCGCAGCCCGAAGGATCCCGGAAAGACAGAGAGCGGAGATTATGAAGGTCAGGGCATCGGTTAAGAAGATTTGCGACAAGTGCAAGATCGTGCACCGCAAGGGCGTGGTGCGCGTGATTTGCGAGAATGCGAAACACAAACAAAGGCAGGGCTGATTGCCAGCAAACCGGAACGAGTGGTGAAGT
>DATFQZ010000245.1:0-2116 GCA_035263765.1 Candidatus Angelobacter sp.
CCAAAGGCCAAATTGAGCGCAGTGGCAATCGTGATGTCGAACTACTGCGGAAGCCAAAAGAGGCAGCAGTGCTAACTTACGAGGACCCGAAAACTTACCTTCTCCTCAGCGAGTCAGCTTCTATCACCGTTGGGCTCGCGACACCCATTCGTTCACGACTTGCTTGGAATAAGCCTTGGCAATCCAGCTTCCATTTGCGAAGTGTCATAAGCACACGTACTTACGGAAATCCAAGGTCAGCAAATATCCTTTTTTGCAGATTGCAAACGTGGCGAATTTCCAAATTTTGGAATCACATCGCTGCGTCAGCAATGTGCGTGCGGAGTTGTCATCAGCGAATCATGGTGTACTAGAAGAAAATTTGCATCCATTGCAGGTCCTTGTACATCGCATTGCGATGCTCTCGATGACACACGCGATCCTGAAGGGCAAAAATAGATCGCGGCGATAGGGGTCCCTCGCTACGCTCGGGACAAGAAGAACTAGCCGGTCTTGGTGGGTCGGGCCATGCCCAGCAATATCTGAAACAGCAGCAACCAGCGCTTGAGGTTCACGGTGATAAGGAAGTTCTCCTTGGCATGTTCGCGGCCGTTCTTACCCAGCTGGGCGGCGAACTCGGGGTGCGTGAGCAGGTAACGGACCTGATACGCGCAGCCCTCCACCGAGTGCACCAAAATCCCCGTGAGCTTGTGGATGATCTGGCTGGGGATCCCGCCGACGGCGCCGGCCACAACCGGTTTCTCCTTCCAAAGACCCTCGGTGACGGTGAGACCAAACCCTTCCTTGAGCGACTTCTGGATAATGATGGTGGAAGCGCGCTGCAGAGCATTGATCTCCAGCGCCGACCAGGGCGGAAGGTTCAGGATGATAACGTCGGGGTCGTCGCCCGCCGCGTCCATGACTTCCTGCAGCACGGCCGCGCCTTCAGGATCGTCGGTGGCGCCGCCGCCGGCCAGAACCAGCTGGCAATCAACGTACTTCTTGACCAACTTGTAGGCCTCGATTACGCCAACAGGATCTTTCAGGCGATCAAAGCGGGAAATCTGAGTCAGGATGGGCCGCGAGCGATCGATGCCGAAATCGTCGCAGACTTTATCGATATAACTCTCTTCCAGGTCCCGGTTTTTCTCCGACAGCGGATCGATCGACGGATAAAAAAGATACTGCGGTGTGTTGAGCTGCCGGGTAAACGCCGGCGACGAGAAGATCGAAGCGTCATACTGGTCGACCATAGGCTTGAGGAACTCCCATACGCCCGGGTGAGGATTGGAAAGATCGATGTGGCAGCGCCAGATCCAGCGGCCGCGCATTTCCGACCGCGAACGCACGAGCCCAACCGGCTGAGGATCGTGAATAACAAACAGGTCTTCGGTAAATTCCATGCGCTGGCGGTTCTGCTCGTTGTAGGACATGAAAATGTCCTGGATCTGCTGGGTCAGGTTGTAGTCGCCGCCATGAAGAGCGTTGTGGAAGCCCTTGGTGACCTCAAAAAAATCATTGCCGCCGGTAATGACCTCCCATTTGGTGTTTATTTCCAGCTCGCTCATGAGCGGCACAAGACGGTTCAGGATTTCCGCCACGCCGCCGCCCACGGCAGTGGAATTCACCATCTTGACTGTCTTGCCCTGCAGGTGGCGGGCCAGGAAACGTATCTCATCCAGCTCGGGCACGCCGATGATCGGGGCGTAATCCTCAAGCCGTGGCGGCGCCGCCGGTGGCGGCGGCTCGGTTTGAATACGCGGCTGTCTGCGGCGTTCGATGAAATGCGGAGCGAGATCAGTGTGGCGAAAACGGCGCTCTCTAGATTTAGTGTCCGCAGAGCTGCTCTCGGTTTGGTCTTGGGCCATTGCATCCGGAGCGCCGTTCCCTCGCGCAGGCTCCGTGCTCTTGCCGGTAGAGCTTCGCCCTTCGGCCGTCGGCGTTGGTTTCGGTTTGTCTTCCTTCATCACTCTCTCGTTTGAGTAACGTTGTCCCGGACGCGGTTAACCTCGTGCGATCTCCGTTTCAATGACTTTGAGTATGCTGCGGCGCACACCTTCCAGGGTGGAGGTATAAATGTCAATGCGATTGAGGCGGTCAGCGGCTTGCCCCATATCGAGTTCCTGCTCCAGCCAAA
>DATFQZ010000246.1:0-7900 GCA_035263765.1 Candidatus Angelobacter sp.
TTTCACCTGACGCGACCGGCACGCCTGGCGAGACAACCGCCGGCGATACCAACGCAGCCAGCGATCTAGCTCCCAGCCTGGCTGGAGCGAGTGACCATGGAGACCAATAGCAGACCCGTCGTGGTGAAAAGAATGCCGGAGCGCGTGAACGGCCGTACCGCTCGCGAATTTTGGAACGACGTTCAGCCGTTTGTTACGGCCGACCGTCCGCAACTTGTTTTCGATCTCTCGCCGGTCGTGCAGTTGGACGCTGCCGGCGTGGACATGCTGCTGCGCTGCATGGCGGAAGCCCACAAGCGCGATGGCGACCTGAAGCTGGCGGCGCCTTCCGAGCCCGCGTGGGTGGTGTTAGAGCTCACGCGCACGGAGCGGCTTTTTGAGATCTATGAGACCGCGGTGGATGCAGTGCGCAGCTTTAGCGGCTTTTTGCCCAATGCCATGCGGCAGCAGCTCCTCCACAAACGGCCTCCAACCTCTACGGCAGCATAGGCCCTTACTTTCTTTATGGCGCAAAGCGACAGCGTTGTTACCCTTCCCGCGGAGCGGGAGGCAGTCCAAGCAGTCATAGGTCTCCCGCAGCGAAAAAGTTTGCAAGCATTGGTACTGGGCGGCAGCATCGTGATGCTGATGAACACCACGGTCGTCAGCGCAATTAACTTTGTCTACAACGTGGTGATGGCGCGCATGCTCGGGCCTTCCCGCTTCGGACACGTGACCGCTTTGGTGACGCTCCTGATGCTCTGTTCGGCCGTCACCCTGGCCTTCCAGATGGTGTGCGCCAAATTCGTGGCCCGCAACCCGACCGTCGGCGCCAAGGCCGGGGTCTACCGGTCTTTGCTCGGTAAGGCCTGGATCATCGGGCTCGGGTTGGGCGGGGCGCTTTTTGCTGCGCAGAAACCCATGGCCGCTTTTCTGCACCTGCCTGATCCCCGGATGCTTGGTGTGCTGGCCGTGGGCATCGCGGCCTATGTGCCTCTCGGGGTCCGTCGCGGCGCCATGCAGGGACTGTGTTCTTTCCGTCGGCTGAGCGCCAGTTTCATCACCGAGGCGTTGGTCCGTCTTGCAGCTGCCAGCCTGCTGGTAGTTCTCGGCTACGCGGAATTCGGGGTTGTGGGAGCCATCTGCCTGTCGGTCCTGGCCAGCTATTGGGTTTCCGGTCTGGGCCCGGAGCTTCGCGTCAGGTCGGAGCACAGCCATCCGGCATCATTCGGCGAGGGCATCCAGGCCATTGTCTTTTTCGTCGGCCAGGTCATCATCTGCAACACCGACGTATTGGTGGTCAAGCACTTCTTCGCTCCCGAGGTCGCCGGGCTCTACGCCGCTGTGGCCCTGGTGGGACGCCTGCTGTACTTCTCTTCCTGGTCGGTGGTCAGCGTCATGTTTCCCGTGAGCGCCGCAGCCGTGCAATCTAAAAAGGAGGATCCCAAAGTGGTATTGTTGCCGTTCCTGTTTGTGTTGGGACTGGCAGCGGCCTTCATTCTGACGCTGAGTTTATTTCCGCATTTTGTCATCCACACGATCTTCGGCCGGGAGTTCCATCAAAGCGAATCATTACTTGCCTTCTATGCCGTGGCAACCGGTTTGTACTCTCTTAGCGTCGTACTGATGGCTTATGAGATGTCCCGGCGCATCGCCAACACCGGCTGGCTGCAACTGATATTCAGCGGGGGGCTGGTGGCGGCCATTGGAGTGTTTCACTCCACACTTCGCGAGGTCATCGTCGTGCAAATCGTCTTGATGGCGGCTTTGCTGGTTCTTGTTTTCTTCCCATTTTTGCGCCGCCACAGGCGGACAACGGCTTCGGAGGCGGCGTGAAAAGACTCAGCCGCATTACCGAGGCCGAAGTCATCGCAGAGTTCCTCAAAGGCGAGTTTTATCACCCCGAATACGAGCACGACCGTCACCGGTTTGAAGCGTTGGTCCAAGAACCCGACCTCAATGACGACGTGGAGAATGCGTTGCGTCGCGTCCTTCTCTTCCGCCGGCGCGCCAGCATGTGGCGGGAGTTGCCCCCGAGCATTCAGTGGTGGGAGGTTGGCCTGGAACTGGGAGACCTGGAGCGCCTCAACGTGTTTCCGCGTGCCCAATGGCGCACCATTGCCCAGGGAAACTTCCGGGCGTTGCACGTAGCGGAACTGATTCGCCGCGGTTTCAACCCACAGGAGAAACCAAGCGATCTCTCCGCCAAAATCCACGCCTTGCGCACGCTGATGGGGCTGGAAGGCCCGCGGTCCACCATATTGCTGATCGGCCTGGATGAAAACCACCCCGTGACAGTTTTGGAAGGCAACCATCGCTTTGTGGCCGCGCTTCTGCTGCCCCGGGAACTGATGTTACGGAGACTGCGTGTGGTCTGCGGCTTTTCGCCGGATATGGAAAAGTGCTGCTGGTACAAAACCACACTACCCAACCTCACCCGCTATGTGAAAAACCGCATCCAACATCTCTGGACCCGGAAGATCGACCCCGGGCAGTTACTGGAGCAGATGGGACGGCGCCAGGGGTTAGAGAAGTACGCGCGTTCCGTCGGGCTGCCTTTCGTTGAACCCGAGTAAAGTTCATCAGCATGAATAACGTTCCCCGAGGTCGTATGAAAAACCAGAGCTGCACAAGAATTCTCATTGTTGCGTTGGTGGCAAGTTTCTGGCTCACGCAGCAGGCATGGCCACAGGCCGCAGCGCAGAAACCCGCGCAATCCCAGGCGGGCAGCGCGCCAGCCAGCGCTGTCCCTTCTGCGCAGAAGAAGGATGAACCGGCCAGTCAGGCGCAGGCAACGCCGGCGGGCGGAACCGCAGATGGAGGTTCGGCACAGCCGGTGACCTCGTACCCGGACGCTTCAGGCGCTGACCAGCAGAACCAACCGGCGCAGGCCGGTTCTCTGCCTGCCGCGCCCCAGCCCAAGACCCAGCCCGCGGAGCCGCAGGGCGCGGCCACCGCGGAGAAAGTGCCCACCAGCGGAGGCGCTGCCGCCAAGCCGGCGGGCGTCGCCATTGCTCCGGCCAGACAACACCGTACACGGTCCCTCTTGATCAAAGTGGGCGCGTTGGCTGCCGCCGGCGTCGCTGCGGGAACCGTTTATGCGCTTAGCCGCGGCACTCCTTCCGTGCCGCCGGGATCAAACAGTTCGGTCGCGGTGCCTAAGTAAGGAAGAAGCACCGCATGGCGCCAACGGCATTCCTGCCTCCGCTGCTGATCAGCTTTTCCGGAATCGATGGCTCCGGGAAGACGACCCAGATCACCAACCTCCTGGGCGCCTTGCATGCCGCTGGGTTCAAAACCCGTCTTCTAACGTTCTGGGACAACGTGGTGGTTGGAGCCAGGTACCGGGAAGGATTCGTCCACCAGGTGTTCAAGAGCGAGCGCGGTATTGGCGCTCCCGGTAAGCCTGTGAACCGCCGCGACAAGAACGTGCGCGGCTGGCATCTCTCGCTGGCGCGACACTTCCTCTACCTGCTGGATGCCATTCATCTTTCCCGTGTGATTGCCCGGGAACGTCAGGAAAGCGGCGCGCAGGTCATCGTGTTGGATCGCTACATTTACGATGAGTTGGTGAACCTTAACTTGCGCAATCCTTTCAGCCGCGCCTTTGTGCGATTCGTCCACCGCATGGTTCCGCGTCCCAGCGTCGCCTTCCTCCTTGACGCCGATCCAGAGGCAGCTTGGGCCCGTAAACCCGAGTATCCCGTCGATTTCACGCGGCAATGCCGTCAGGCTTATTTCGATCTTGCCGCCCAACTGGGCAACATGACCGTGATCCCCCCTGCGGGCCTTAACGATGCCAGCCTGGCAGTGCTCAAGGCCGCCGAAGAGCACCTAAGCTCCGAAGACAGACCGGTAACGCTGGTGTGCTCAGACTCCCTTGGCTGACCCCCTTTTCGGGCTTTTCATGGCGGTCCCAACGCCTCGGGTTTTCCCGGCAGCATTTACAATGATCGTGCACGCACAAGGGGAACAATGTACGAGGTCACGGTCGAGGATTCGTTCGCAGCGGGACACTACCTTCGCGACTATAAGGGGAAGTGCGAAAATCCCCACGGACACAACTATAAAGTCCGAGTCACGCTGCGCGGGACAGAGCTCGACAGAGCCGGTCTGCTGCTCGATTTCAAAGACTTGAAAGAAGTCATGAGACGCGTGATCGACCGCCTTGACCACCAGATGCTGAATGACATTGAGCCGTTCAAGTCGCTGAACCCCTCCGCGGAAAATCTGGCTCGATATTTCTACGAGCAAGCCGGCGCGCGCTTGAAGGCGCTGACGCATGGCCGGGTTTCGATTGGCGACGTCACGATCTGGGAGACGGACACAACCACGGCGCGATATTCGGAGTGAAGGGCAGCCTTTAGCAATTAGCCTTTAGCCCTTGGCAAACCGTGGTGCGTCGATCCGGCTCGGCTAAAGGCTAAGAGCTAAGAGCTAAGAGCTAATGGCTGGTTTCCCATGCAAATCATCGAGATTTACCGGTCCCTTCAGGGCGAATCGTCGTTTGCCGGTGTTCCCTGTACCTTCGTGCGCCTGGCCGCCTGCAACCTGCGTTGCGTGTGGTGTGACAGCGAATACACCTTTACCGGCGGCAAGAAGATGACTGCCGAGGAAGTGGAGCATGAAGTTGCCCGCCTGGCGGCCTCGGGGTTGGTCGAGATCACCGGCGGCGAACCCATGTTGCAGGAACGCGAGCTGGTGCCGATGATGGATCACCTGCTGGCGCAGGGGTACACGCTGCTCCTCGAAACCAGCGGTGAACGCGATCTGGCCCGGGTACCCAAGCGAGTGCATAAGATCGTGGACGTAAAGTGCCCGGGTTCGGGCGAAGGCGGCACCTTCCGCATGGCTAACCTTGACGCGCTCACCCCGCAGGACGAAATCAAGTTTGTCCTGGCGGATCGCGCAGACTACGAATTCGCCCGCGATTTCACCCGCCAACATCAACTGGAGAGCAAGGTCAACAGCGTGATTTTCTCCCCAGTCTTCCGGAAGACCCCCAGCACGGAGCGCGACACGTCAAACTGCCAGCTTGACCCGCGCGCGCTCGCGGAATGGATCCTGGAAGACAAACTGAACGTGCGCCTGGGACTGCAGATCCACAAATTCATCTGGGAGCCGGCGGCAAAAGGCGTGTGATAACGAGAGCAATTAGCAGTTAGCAATTAGCGACTGGCACAGCTAAAGCTGCCCTCCACTCACTCGGAATCAGCCGCTGCTCTTCCGGTCTGGCTTTAGCTGGGCTAACTGCTAATTGCTACGTGCTAACTGCTCGACGGATCTGGGTTGATCCGCGTCGTCCGCGTGAATCCGCGGTAAGGGGTTCTTCCCAATGCGCCGAACCCAAAGCAACCCTGTTTTCTGCGGCAAGTTTTGCGATAATAGGTAAACGACGGGGCAGCTATTCTGGACGCTGTCGCCATCACAAGTACAAGAAATCCATTGGCAAAAAGGAAGCTCAAGTGACCGCGGAAAAGCCACGGTCTGTAGTGCTGTTGAGCGGAGGGATGGACTCCGGCGTGTGCGCCGCCCTGGCTGCCCGTGACACGGAAGCCGCGGCTCTACACGTAAGCTACGGCCAGCGCACGGAAGCGCGGGAACGGCGGGCGTTCGACCAGATTTGTGATCGCCTGGGCATCCGCCGCCGGCTCGTAGTGCGGAATGAGGTCCTGCATCAGATCGGCGGCTCGGCGCTCACGGACGAAAAGATCGCCGTGCCGGAAGCGCATGGCGTGGAGGCGGAAAGCAGGATTGGGAAAGGGCCGGTGCCAATCACGTATGTGCCCTTCCGCAACGCGCACTTCCTTGCGGCCGCGATTAGCTGGGCGGAAGTGCTGGGCGCTCCGCGGGTCTATATTGGCGCAGTGGAGCAAGACAGCTCCGGGTATCCGGACTGTCGGCCCGCTTATTACCAGGCGTTCCAGGAAGCGGTGAAGGCCGGAACCCGAGAAGGGACAATCCAGATCGTCACGCCGCTGATTGCGCTGCGCAAGACGGAGATCGTGAAGCTGGGGTTGGAACTAAAGGCCCCATTTGAGTTGACTTGGTCCTGCTACAGCCGGGAAGATACGGCGTGCGGGGCTTGTGAAAGCTGCGTGCTGCGCCTGCGTGCCTTTGCCGAGGCCGGTATCGAAGACCCGATCCCTTACGCGTCGCAGCCGGCGGTCTTAGAATGTAGAAAGTAAGTTGTAGCCGGAGGCTGACTATGAAAACGAAAACAATGCGGTTTGTGATGACGGCCATTCTCTTTGCCCTTGCTACCAGGGGCGCGTGGGGACAGACGGTGCAACTGGAAGGCAAGGTGCGGGACGGCAACAAGCCTCTGGCCGATGTGTGGGTGCTTTTGACTCTCCAGGACACCGGCAAGGCCTCGAAGATAAAAACCGACAAGAGCGGTAATTTTGTTTCGATCGGCCTGGCTCGCGGCGTTTACACCGTGGAGGTGATCGACGCCGCGGGGAACACAATCTGCCGGGAACAAAATCAGCAAATCGGAGGTGAGGGTGGAGCGCCCGTAAAAGTGGACCTGGATGTCTCCGGCCCGTGCAAAGCCAAGGCGGTGACCAAGGAGGACGTTGAGCGCATCAAGGCCGAGAACGCGAAAGCCACCAGCATCAATGCTCTGATCAGCCAGTACAACACGTTGCAACAGGCCGGCAACTGGAAAGACGCGGAACCAATCCTGAAACAGATGGTCGCGGCCGAGCCGAACAACTGGCGGTTCTACCAGGCCTTGGGCGCCGCCCAGTTCAACCAGGGTGAGTATGAAGACTCGGTGGCCAGTTATGACAAGGGTATTCAGGCGGCCCAGGGAGTGGTGAGCTCCGGCAGCACCGGCAAAGATGCGAACAAGCCGGAGGCCGATCCGGTCAAAGCCAAGCAGGGTGTCGGCCAAATGCTGGCTTCGCAGGGGAACGCATATCTGAAGCTCAAGAAGAATCCAGAGGCGATCGCGGCGTTCACCAAGGCCGCGGAGATGGATCCCAATCCCGGCATTGCTTATTTCAACCTCTGCGCCACCCAGTACAACACCGGCAACACGGAAGGCGCGCTGGCGGCCTGCGATAAGGCTATCGCCGCCGATCCCAACAAGGCCGAAGCGTATTTCATCAAAGGGTCACTGCTGATGGGTGCGGGCAAATTGGATGCTCAAGGGAAATACGTACCGCCGGCTGGCACCGCGGAAGCTCTGAACAAATATCTGGAACTGGCCCCGAACGGCCAGCACGTCGGTGATGTAAAGCAGATGCTGGAAGCCATCGGCGCCAAGATCGAAACTTCGTACGGAAAGAAGAAGAAATAACTCCAGGAACAACAAAAAAGCGGAAAGAAATCAGGCCGGGCTTTGAAACCCCGGCCTGATCTGTTTGAAGACAGCTGGGCTATTTCGCCTGTTTGCTGAGTTCGGTCACCAGTTCGTCGTAGTCCGGCTCCTGGCCCAGTTCGTAAACTTTCGCAAAAACCACCTTGCCCTGTTTATCCACAATAAAAACGGCGCGCTCATTGATCCCTGGGAGAGGCTCACCCAGGCGCAGGATTCCATATTGCTGGGCTACGCCGGCGTGCGGCCAGTAGTCGCTCGCCAGAGGATAATCCTGCCAGCCGATGGATTTCTCCTGCCATGCCAGGTGGCTGTAGATGGAATCCGGACTGATGCCCACGACCTGGGCGTCGTAGCCGGCGAACTTCGGCAGATAGCTCGAGTACGCCGACATTCCCTTGGTTCAGGTCGGGCTCCAATCCAACGGGTAAAATGCCACCACCACGTTCTTCTTGCCCCGGAAATCGCTAAGTTTGAACTTATGCTTCTGCTTGCCGGTTACCGCCGGCAGCTCAAAGTCCGGAGCCTCTGCTCCTGCTTTCAAAGCCGTCATCAAAACCTCCATGCAAGTTGCTGCTGAAAACAACCCTACGTGCA
>DATFQZ010000247.1:0-4933 GCA_035263765.1 Candidatus Angelobacter sp.
GGTTCACTATGCTTGACACGCTTGCAAGAAACTGGTGGGCACTGGCTCTCCGGGGGGTGGCAGCCGTGCTGTTTGGGTTGCTGACCTTTTTCCTTCCTGCCATTACGCTTGTGACCCTTGTGCTTTTGTTCGGGGTTTACGCCTTAATTGACGGTGTATTCAATATCATCGCGTTCTTCAGAGTCGCGTCACACCACTGGGCACTCCTTATCGAAGGTGTAATCGGAATCATCGTGGGAGTCCTCACGTTCGCCTGGCCAGCGATAACCACAATAACCTTGCTCTATCTAATTGCCTTTTGGGCGATTTTTACTGGGGTGTTTGAAATTGTGGCGGGCATTCGCCTACGCAAGGTAATTGCAAACGAATGGCTCCTGCTTTTGATGGGATCGCTTTCCGCGCTATTCGGCTTGTTGATCCTGTTCGCACCGGGCGCTGGAGCATTGGCCATTGTGCTGTGGATCGGGGTGTACGCCCTCATGTTTGGAATTGTTCTGTTGGCTCTTGCGTTCCGGCTGCGCGGACACAGGCGGCTGGCAACTTAGTTATTTGCTTAGACGGAGTAGCCCAGGTGCCAGGGAGCAGCTGTGAGCAGGAGGGATTTCGGTCTTCGCCACGTTCAGTGCATCTCCGGTTCTTAGTATCTGATGTAACTTAAGTTAAGCCTGGTCTGGCTCGGGCAGGCGAATGTAGGGCAGCCGGTGTGGTAATCAAAACGTGCGGCAATCTTGCGGACTAAGTTCTGGGATTCGTTCACAATCTGCTTCCAAGCCGTGCCTTGAATTTTCTGAAGCAGGTGTTAGGGTAGCGGCACCAAAAATGGCGTTTAGAGGAGGGGAACTCTCATGGCTAGTGCAGGCGCCGCTCCCAAATTCCGGATCGATGTTGCGATCAATAATTTGCTGATGCACTCCAATCCTAAACCCCTGGGCCTCCCGCGTCCAAAGGCGCTACTCTTTCTGAACCGGTTTTCCCACAGTACCCGGCGCGGCTTGAAGACCCCGGGCCAGAAAGGCCGGCGATACTAAATCGCTTTGCGGGCCGCGACCGGCTTAGTCAATTCGAGAACTCCGACGCAACAGAAGCGTGGCGCCGGGGTTGGACTGAGTGCAACCAGTGGCAGCCAAAGGTCATGCCGAGTTTGTCTATAACACACTTCCGACCGGAGGCAACTTTTGTGCGAAGAACTATCGGCAGTTCAGTTCTCATGTTATCGATCATCAGAAAACGTCTTTTTTTGAGCATCATTCGGCAGGAGCATTGGCGGCTTGCTGGAATTTGAGCCGAAGGTAATCCAGGTAGCCCTCGGGTAGGGGCTGCTGTTGCAGTTCCGTGATGACGGGCTGGAAGTAGGCGAGGGAACGAATGCGTGGCAGGGGTGGGAGGCCAGTGGGCCGAACCAGTCGGCGCAACGATGCCAGCAGCAGGGCCGACTCGACCAGCGGCAAAGAAACGCCTTGTTCGTGCAGCCTGCGCGCCAGCTCTCGATCCTGCGGACTCGGCCGCAAGGGCGTATCTGGCAGATCTGTGTAAAGCATCAGGACGGTCGCGACATAAGCGGGTTCGCCAATAGGAGTCAAATTTTCCTCCGCCGCGCCGCCGTCTCCTGCTCGCTTTCGCGAACCCGGTAGCTATCGCCCTCAATGACGCTGACGTCGGCATGGTGCAACAGGCGGTCGAGCAGGGTCACGATGCAGGTGGCATTGGGGAAGACCTCGTTCCATTCCCTGAAGGGACGATTAGTCGTGAGGATGATCGGCTTGCGCTCGTAACGCCGGTTGACGACCTCGTAGAGCAAGTCGGCGGCTTTGTCGTCGAAGGAGAGGTAGCCGACCTCATCGATGCACAACAGTGCAGTGTTGGCGTATTTGCGCAGCTTGTAGCGGCGGCCTTCCGGCGTCTGGCGGTGCAGTTCTTCGAGCAGTGCGGCAGCCGAGCGAAACAGAACCGAGTAGCCAGCCAGCACGGCGGCGTGGCAGATGTTTTGCGCGATCATGGTCTTGCCCAA
Organism: Candidatus Angelobacter sp.; assembly: GCA_035263765.1. Classification (GTDB taxonomy): domain Bacteria; phylum Acidobacteriota; class Terriglobia; order Terriglobales; family Acidobacteriaceae; genus Angelobacter. Next base: position 2,009 of record DATFQZ010000247.1, read on the forward strand.
ACCGTTGCGGCCGATCAGGACCAGATTGCGGGCTTCGGGCAGGAAGTCGAGCGTGAGCGCGCGCTCGATGACATCGCGTTCGATTTTGGTGGGCCAGTTCCATTCGAAATCGGCCATGGGTTTGAGGCGCTTGATGCCGGAGAGGCGCAGCCGCCGTTCCAGGCTGCGGCGGGAGCGTTCGGCGATTTCCGCCTGGGCCATTTGCTCCAGAATCTGATGAGGCGACCAGCGGGCCTTGGCAGCGCGCGCCAGGAAATCATCCAGGTTGGCGGGCAGGGCGCGCAATCCGATCTGCTGGAGCTGCGCGGGCAGGTTACTGGTCGGGGTCGTCGTCTGCAGAGCGGGCGAGTTCATCGTAAGTCTCCAGGCTGTGGGGCCGAACATCGATGGATTGTGCTTCCGGATGGCCGCTGAGGTCGACGGCTACGCGGCGTGGACGCGGCTGACGGCGCAGCAGGAAGGCGACGGAACTGGCGCGGGGAGTGTGACGTTGGAGGGCTTCGAGGATGGCGCGGCGCAACGCTGTGGCGCCGTACTCCTCCAGCAGCTTGAGCAACTGTGCCGTCTGGCTGACGGCGGACTCGCCAGCGGCGAAGGCCAGATCCAGAAGTGTTTTGCTTTCCGGCACAGTCTGTTCCAGTCGCCCGGCGGGCGTGGCGTGAAAGGCTCTGCGCTTCAGTTTCAGCACAGCGTCGCGATGTGCGGGATCGAGCACCTGTTGCTGGCGGTCGTAGCTGCGCGGATGGCGCGCCAACTCGGCGACGCCATGCAAGATGCGCACCGACGTGTCGGAGGCCACAAGGGTGAGCGGCCGGCCGACGACTTCCGGCGGGATGGAGTAATCGTTGAGATCGAAGCGCACGTAGATCGTCTTGCGGGAACATACCGCCTCGATCCGGTCGGTGTTGCAGGGATGCAGAGGCGGCGGCAACAAGCGCGGCTGCTCGTCGCGGAAGACTTCTTCCACGGTACGGCCGTCATGCCCCGGCCAGCGCCGCTGATGCGCCACTTGATCGCGCCACAGCCAAGCCTGGCGGTTGCACTCCGCCAGGGTGGTGAATCTGCGGCCGGCCCAGAACGAATCGCGCACATAGCGGATGGCCCGTTCCACGCGCCCCTTCTGATTCCCGGCGCGCAACTGGCACGCTTGCGGCGCGAAGTGATAGTGGCTGCTTAACTCCAGCAGCCGTGGATGGAACTGAATCTGGATGCCCCGCCGCTCCACCACCGCCGACTTGAGATTGTCGTAGAGGATCGTGCGTGGCTGCCCACTCCAGGCCTGGAAGGCACGCACATGGCCGCGCAGGAAGTTTTCCATGGTCTGATCGAAGAAGAACTCCAGATACAGAGCGCGCGAATACGACAGCGTCATCACGAAGCAGGACAGGGCGCGTCGAGCGCGGCCGACCATCACGTAGCCGAAATGCGCCCAATCAACTTGCGCCTGCTCGCCAGGGAACGTTTCCAGGCGCAGAAACGCTTCCCGGATCTGGGGGCGCAGGCGAGCCACGGCACGCCGGAGTTGGCCCACGCTGCCGGTGTAGCCCCGGTCGCGGGCCATTTGGTAAATGCGTGTGGCGCGCAGCCGGGGATGCTGGTCCAAGGTCTCGCGGATGAAGGCCAGGTAAGGATCTACCATTGAGGGCCGCACCGGCTGGCCGCCCAGACCGAGACGCTGCGCCTCGATCGCGTTGCGCACAGCGTCGGGATGCACGCCCAACTCGCGGGCGATGGTGCCGATCTTCCAATGCTCAGCGTAAAAGTAGCGGCGGATCTGCGCGCGCGTCTCCGGATCAATCACGCCAATAGCTCACCTTCGTAGGGGAATGGGTGGAAACTGATCGATGAAGCGCCCCACACGGCCACACACCCGGCAACACAGCCGTACACCCGGTCGATTTTCTGGCCCGCGCGGAAAAACCACAGTTGCGGCTGGCTTCTGAGCATCCAGCGAGGCCGCTTCCACAACTCCACATTGGGATGATGCCGAGCCAGCGCTCAAAATGGAACCCTGATCCGTCACGCGCGCCCGGCACCGGCGCTCGCGGTACTGCTGCTGGCGGTCGCGGTGATCGAGCCGCCCTTCAGGGCTTTGCTGGTAGCGGCTATTGGCCGAGCGATGCTGACGGAGGCGGGCCTGCCGGCGGCAGACCAGGCTACAGTAGCGCTGTCCGCGGTCACAGTGGGAGCACAGAAAGAATATCGCTCGGCATTCGCCGCCATGGCAGAAGCGCTGCCGTAAAACTACTTCCCCATGTGCCGCCATGCGTCTTCGCAGGCGGCGCTGGACAATGGCCAGGGCTTCATGGCAGGTTAGAACTGCTTGATTGTGGTGACCTGACGAAGGTTGCCATAGCGGAACTCCGTCGCTTCCAACGGCGGGGTTCCGGTCTGCATCCCGCCTTTCGAAGTCACATTAGCTGATTGAGGATGATGATCGGACGGATGACTCGCGCCTTCGGCGCGGATGATGTTGCCCTACCGAACGCCGCTTAGAAAACTACGTTTTCTGATGATTGCTGACACCCATGGCTGCGTATTCATCGTCGAATCTTGTTACTCACGCCAGTCAGTGTCACGTTAGGCATCGTAGAGGAACGAACTCCCGATGAGCTTAGTCTGGACATCTCATAATGACGAGGTCGCTAGTTCCAGACGGAATTGGCTCGGGAGAGCCGTTTGTCGTTGGTTTGCACATCCTTACTATGGAGAGTCAATAAGCAATAGACACTTGAATTTATGAGAACTACAGTTAGGACGTGGATTTTGGCGAAACACTCGGGCATCAAGATGGCAGGTGATGCGGAGAGGGGGCCCCAACTCACTTCGAAGCGAGTTGATTCATCAGCCATTCCACTGATCGCTTCAGGTTCTCCTCGTACGCGATTTCATGGGCACGCTGCACCAGAGCGTAGGCTTCATTTG
>DATFQZ010000248.1:0-99767 GCA_035263765.1 Candidatus Angelobacter sp.
GCAAGATCCCTGCCAGCATCAATAGGGAGGCAATAGTAATCGCCGTGCCCACTCCGGAGACAACCATCCGCGCACCTGCCCGGGGGTGCGTCCAAACAAATAGAAAGTGCGCCAACGGAACCAGGCCGCCCGTCCAAAGAAGGGTGCCAAAAAGGATGCGCCAGCGGAAAGAGCGCAGCAGGTTCATGAATCAACCTTCATGCGATAGCCCAACCCGCGTACCGTTTCGATAAAACCAGCGCCCAGCTTCCGTCGCAGGCGGGCGATAAAAACTTCAACCGTGTTGGAATCGCGGTCAAAGTCCTGCGAATAGATATGCTCGGTCAGTTCGCTTTGAGAAACCAAGCGTTTCTTATGGTGCATAAGATAAGAAAGTACGCGAAATTCGTGGCTGGTCAGCTTTACCTCCGTACCTTCCAGGGTGACCTTACCGGCCCGGGGATCGAGCACCAGCGGACCGCAGCGAAGTTCAGGGCTGATCTGCCCGCTGGAGCGCCGGATGAGAGCGCGCAACCGCGCCAGCAATTCTTCCATGCGGAAAGGCTTCGCCATGTAATCATCGGCGCCGCCATCGATCCCCTGGACTTTTTCGTGCCAGCTTCCACGCGCGGTGAGCACCAACACCGGCATAGCTTGGCCCGCCTCGCGCCAGCGGCGCAGCAAGGTCAACCCATCGATTTTGGGGAGCCCTAAATCCAGAACGACGGCGTCGTAGGACTCGTCGTGCCCCAGCAGGTCGGCGCGTTCGCCGTCGGCAGCATGATCCACCGCGTAGCCGGCGCGGCGAAGCGTCGCTGTGAGCTGCCTGGCGAGAGAAGCCTCGTCTTCTACCACCAATACCCGCAAGGTTGCCTCCGCACGTTTGTGTGGCACCGGCACTCCGGGGGCCCCGACGCGCGCTTCGCGTGGGGGGTGAGGCCTCCTGCCGGTGCTTGCGCCGTCCACAAGGACACTCTTGCACAGGCAAGAGTGCCTGTGCCACACGATTCTCGCCCGTCTCCCAGCGCCGATTGGGCTACACGAATGCAAGAACTGCTTAAGAAAACGAGAATCAGGCTGAACCTAAGCTGAACGGCGCATTCAGGGTCCATTCAGCGCTAATTTCCTAATCTCTCGACATGATGAAACTGTAGCGTCAGCAAAATCTACCACACGCCGGCGAGAGATTGCGCCGCGCAGTGGATGCACCCCTTCGACAACTTCAAGAGAAAGGAAGAATCGAGAAAGTTCAATGATGACCATCACTCGAGCGACAACTCTCTTACTTGTGTTGGCACTTGCGGCAGTCGCCCAGCACGCAGACCAGCACGCCTCGGGCAACATGGCGATGGACCCGTCCCACTCGGGTGGAGCGGCCGTCTCCTTTGCGGAACTGAAGAACACGGTGACTCAGCTGGAACGAGCCCGGCTGGCTACGGCCAAATATCAGGATGTGCATGTGGCTGAAGCGGACGGATATCAGGCGCTGGGTCCGGATATTCCCGGAATGGGTGTCCATTTCGTTCAGGCGCTGGAACCGAAGCGATTTGATATCGAGAAGCCGCCCATTTTGCTGTACCAGAAGACTCCGGATGCGCCCGGCGGGTACACTCTGGTCGGCGTCAGCTATCTTTGGAATGCGGCCGAAGGACCTGATGGGCAGCCTTTGGACCCGCCGTTTCCAAAATCGTTGGCGCATTGGCACCGTCATGGGAATATCTGCGTGCTGCCGCACCTGGAGAACCCCCACGGTCTGACTGAAAGCCAGTGCCGCGAACAAGGTGGCCACTTTATCGCTAAGAGCATGTGGCTGGTCCATGCCTGGATTTGGAAGGACAATCCCTCAGGAGTATTCAGCGCGGAGAACCCGGCGCTGAGGTGAACCATCGGGTGATCGGGTGATCCCGCACAGCGGGATCGGGTGATCTGAAACCCACACGGCCAAACTAATTGTCAACCGTTGTTCTTCCGTCAATGTTGTGGTGTGAGCTCATTACAGAGTTCGACGCATGTAAAGCCCGATCACCCGCGATCCCGCTGTGCGTGATCACCCGATCTCTGCCCTCTCTCGTATAATAAAAGTTTACCTATGGCACACGGACATCCACATGGACCGGCGCAGCAGCAAGGCCCGCATCCTCTGCCGGGAGTGAACAACATCATCGCTGTTGGATCCGGCAAGGGCGGCGTGGGCAAAACCACCATTGCGGTGAACCTTGCCGTCGCCTTGGCCAAGATGGGCTATCGCACCGGTCTGCTCGACGCCGACGTGTACGGTCCCAACGTCCCCCTGATGATGGCTACGAACCAGCAGCCGCGAGTCCTCAATGAGAACCTGATCGAGCCTTTGCAGAATTTTGGGGTGAAGCTGATCTCGGTCGGCTTCCTCAACCCCGGCGACAAGGCGATCGTGTGGCGCGGGCCCATGCTGCACCAGATCATCCGCCAGTTTCTGCAGCAGGTGGTGTGGGGACAACTGGATTATCTGGTGGTCGATCTGCCACCCGGTACCGGCGATGTGGTGATCTCGCTGTTCCAGACTGTGCCGCTGACCGGCGCGGTCGTAGTTTCCACGCCTTCGGACGTCTCGCTCCAGGACGGCCGCAAAGCCATCGAGATGTTCCGCACCGCGCGCGTGGATATCCTGGGCCTGGTTGAGAACATGAGCGTCTTCGTCTGCCCGCATTGCCACCAGGAAATCGACATCTTCTCCAAAGGCGGCGTCAAGCGCACCGCTGAACAATTCGGCGTTCCTTTCCTGGGCTCGATCGAACTCGATCCCGACATCAGGAAGGGCGGCGACACCGGGAAACCCACCGTTCTCGAAGGCGAGAACTCTCCGCATGCCAAATCACTCTACGACTTCGCGAAACAGGTTGTCATGCGCGCGGAAGAAGTGAAGCGCAGCGCCCCGGGAGACGTGATCCAGGTTCAATGAGAGCAGCTAGCAACTAGCAGCTAGCAATTAGCACAGCTAAAGCCGGTCTCGGAAGTTGGGCGCGGGCAAAGCTGTCAGAGGCGGCTTTGCTGAGCTAGTTGCTAATTGCCAGTTGCTTGCTGCTTTTTTAGCACTCTGGCACCTCAAGTGCCATCTTGACCTCCCTAACTAAACTTCCTACAATCTAAGGTAGAGAAAGTGTCGAGGTTTACATACAAGTTATTGATAAATAAATAACTTAATGGCAGACAGCATGCCTCTCCCAGGACAAATCGGGCCCCGAGCACGGGAGATCCTCACCGCCATTGTTGAGACTTATATCTCTACGGGTGAGCCGGTGGGTTCGCGTACGCTCGCTCGCCTGAATAAGGACGGCCTGAGTCCGGCCACGATCCGCAACACCATGGCCGATCTGGTGGATGCCGGCTTTCTCGACCAACCGCACACTTCGGCGGGACGCGTACCCACAGCGCAGGCGTACCGTTACTACGTTGACCAGATCTCCGGCCAGGCCACGGTGTCGCCTGCCGACCAGAACCTGATATCCGGGACCCTGCAAGGGACGGTGGACATTCAGGAGTTCATGCAGCGCACGTCGCACGTGCTGTCACTGGTTTCGAGCGGCGTGGGCGTGGCCATCGCTAACACCGGGCCCAAGAATGCTCTCGATCACATTTATTTTTCCCGCCAGGGCGACAAGAAAGTTCTGGCCGTGGTGGTGACAAGCTCCGGGGTGGTCCACGACCGCATGATGCGTCTGGAGGAGGACTTGAATCAGACGGATCTGGACACCGCCGCCAACTACATCAACGAAAACTTCCGCGGCTGGACGATCAGCAGTATGCGGGTAGAGCTGGCGCGGCGCATCGACCAGGAACGCAGCGAGTACGACCGGCTGATGAAGAGCCTGGAAGAGCTTTATAAGAGCGGCGCGCTGGCCGGCGGCGAGCCGGCCAGGAACATTTTTGTGGAGGGCGTGTCCAACCTCGTAGCCAACGAGCAGGACCGCGAACGCCTGCGCGAGCTGCTGAAGACCCTGGAAGAAAAAGAGCGCGTGGCGGAACTGCTGGGTGCGTATCTGGACACGCGGCAGGAAGCGGTGCGCGTGGTGATCGGTCTGGAAGAGGCGGTGCCGGAGATGCGCAACTTTGTCCTCATCGGGGCGCCTGCCCGCGCAGGCGGGGAAATGCGGGGATCGCTGGCCGTGATTGGCCCTACGCGCATGGATTACCAGCACACCATCACCGCGGTGTCGTATATCGCGCAGTTATTTGACAAGCTGCTGAATGAGAACCCGTGAAGAAAATTCCAATCCAAAGACCAGGTGCAGTCGATATGCGTAAGACCAACGGACAAGCCGAAATTCGTGTTGAAGACAAGCGGCGCAGAGCGGATCTGGAGCACGAGCTTCCGCCCGCCGATGCCAGCGATGGTTTTGAGGAAAGCGCGGAAGGGACGCCGGAATCGCAAAGCGCTCCGGTGATCGAATCTCCGGCGGAAGCCGAGTTGAAGAAGCTGCGCGACGAGCGCGACACGCTCTTTGACCGGCTGGCGCGCCTCCAAGCTGAGTTCGATAACTACCGCAAACGCGCGGCCAAGGAGAATGCTGACTTCCGCGATTATGCGGTGGCCGACGCCGCTCGCACGCTGCTGCCGGCGATCGACAACCTGTCACTGGCGCTCAAGAACGCGGGGGCCAGCCCCGAGGAATTTCACAAAGGCGTGGAGCTGATCTACAAGCAGCTTCAGGATGCCCTGCAGAAACTGAACGTGCAGCGCGTTCCCGCGAAGGGCGAGCCGTTCGATCCGCGGGTGCATGAGGCCATCGAAGTCGTGGAGAGCGATGCGGTCCCCGACCATCACGTGCTGGAAGAGCTGCAGCCCGGATACCGGATGAAGGAACGGTTGCTGCGCCCGGCGATGGTCAAGGTGGCGAGGGGCAAAAAGTAGGGCCGAACCTACCACGGAGACACGGAGGCACGGAGAAGCTGAGTCTTGAGGGGTTTTCTGGCCGCATAACCCAGAAGTCTGAATTGCAACGCGGAGACGCTGAGGCGCGGAGTAAATGCAGCTCTGTACTTCGGCACTGTAAGGGCGGTTCATGGTCTCGACCCCATAAACACTCCGAGCGCCGTTAGGCGCGACAAAAGGGTAGCCCACGGCGTAAGCCGTGGGTTGATAAGAAAATCGTGCGAGCCCTGGAGGGGCGGCACAACATCCAACGGGTGTAATTTTGGCGACACAGGCACAACGCGATTACTACGAGGTTCTGGGCGTCAGTCGCTCCGCCAGCGAGCAGGAGATCAAGGATGCATTCCTGAAACTTGCTGCCGAATTCCAGGCGGCGGGGAAGCCCAAGAATATCGAAGAGGTCGAGCGCTTCCGGAAGATTGCCAGGGCGTTTCGCATTCTGGCAGATCCAGCGCAGCGTATCCGATACGATCGCCTTGGAGAAAACGGAATTGTCTCCTCCGGGGCCCCTACAGGTTACGACGTTGAGCAACTCCAGCTGGTGGCAGCCCATCCGTGGATTGCTGGAATGGGACGTGATGCGCTGGTGCAATTGGAGCCGTGGGTTGTAGCCATACTGGACGATTTATTCCGACTGCATTGAGGTAGATTTGGCGACACAGGCAAAACGCGATTACTACGAAGTTCTGGGCATAGCCCGCTCGGCCAGCGAGCAGGAGATCAAGAGCGCTTACCGCAAGATGGCCATGCAGCACCATCCGGACCGCAACCCTGACGATCCTCACGCCGAGGAAAAGTTCAAGGAGTGCACGGAAGCCTACAGTGTGCTCATCGATCAGGGGAAGCGGCAGCGCTACGACCAGTTTGGTCACGCCGGCGTGAACGGCGGTGGCGGCTTCGGCGGGTTCGATCCCTCGGCTTTCGGCGATTTCACTGACATCTTCGGCGACATTTTCGGCGACCTGTTCGGTGTGAACATGGGCGGACGCCGCGGCCGGGCACAACGCGGCGGCGACGCGCGCGCCGACCTGACTTTGACCTTCGAAGAAGCTGCTTTCGGCAAGAAAACTCAACTCAAGGTACGGCGCTACGAAACCTGCGATGTCTGCCGCGGCAGCGGCTCGGCCGCCGGCAAGGGACCGTCGGTTTGCGCCACCTGCCACGGCCACGGACAAGTACGTTTCCAGCAAAGCATTTTTTCCATCGCACGCACCTGCCCCACGTGCCAAGGGACGGGTCGCGTGATCTCCGATCCGTGCACCAAGTGCAAGGGCGAGTCCCGCGTAATGCGCGAGCGCACCGTGGACGTGACCGTTCCGCCTGGCGTGGAAGACGGCACGCGCATCCGTTACCAAGAGCAGGGCGATGCCGGCCTCATGGGTGCACCCGCGGGTGACCTCTACGTGGTGCTGAACGTGAAGGCGCATCCATTCTTCGAGCGCGAGGGCAAGAACCTTTACTGTTCGGTGCCGATTTCCTTCAGTCAGGCAGCGCTAGGGGATGAGATTGTCATCCCAACTCTAGAGGGCGAGCACAAACTGAAAGTACCGGAAGGCACGCAGTCCGGGACCACGTTCCGCCTTCGCGGCAAAGGTTTGCCGGGGTTGCAGACCTCGGGGAAGGGCGACCTTTATGTGCGCGTCCGGGTGCAGACGCCGGGCAAGCTCACCAAACGCCAGCGCGAGTTGCTGGAAGAGCTGAAAGGCGCGTCCCCCGTGGAGAACAAGCCGGAGCCGCGCAGCTTGTTTGACAAGGTGAAAGAGATTTTTGGGTAAATACTACATCTGGTTTGTAGTGATCGTTGCCGGACTGGCCGGCGCCATCCGATTGCTTCTGCCGCGACGCTTCGCCGAACTGCAAGCGGAAAGGCTACGGCAGCGACCCGTGAGCCGCGAACGGGCTAAAAGCCTGGTCTTCCTGGCGGTAGGCATGGTCTTCGGCTCTATCTACGCGATTCCCTGGGGACGCCAGGCCTGGGTCGCAATCGGGACCATTTTTTCCTTCATCAGCGCCGCGGAGTGTTTCTTCCAGGCACAATTCCGCAGCCTGGACGCCCTCATCTTCCAAAGCCGGCTGCTGGGTATCCTGTATCTCGGCCTGGCCGCCGGTTCTTACCTGATGCTTTCCCGCGTATGATCTGAAGGCTATGACGCGACGCCGTTGGATCGCCGACCGCGTGGAAGGCGACCGTGCATTTCTTCTCGACCAGAATGCCGCGCATCTTTTCCGTGTCCTGCGCGTCAAGCCGGGCCAGGAGTTCGAAGTCGTAGCCGGAGGCGCGCTGCGTTTAGGCACGGTAGTATTCGCGGCGGAACACCAGGTGGAGTTTCATCTCGGCCCGGAGATTGCGAGTGCCGCACTACCGGAAATCGCCGTCTACCTTTCCATCTTCAAGTTTGATTGCATGGAGTGGGCTCTGGAAAAGCTGACCGAGCTGGGCGTGGCGAAAATTCTTCCCGTCATCGCACAACGCAGCGGGCAGCATCTGGTGAAAGCCGCGCCTACGCGGCTGGCGCGGTGGCGCAAGATCGTCCACGAAGCAGCGCAGCAGTCCCGCCGGATTGCGCCGCCGGAAATTAGCGAACCGTCGACGCTGAAGAAAGTGATCACCGCCGCGACCGGCAGCCGCATTGTTTTGTCGGAGACTGAAGGTACCGTATCTTTAAGCGCAGCACTGACAGAATGCGTGCCGCCCCTGTCGCTGGCTTTCGGCCCCGAAGGCGGATGGTCTCAGGACGAAATAAAGATGTTTCACGATGCCGGGTGGAAGTCAGCTTCGCTCGGACATACAATTCTGCGCGCCGAGACCGCGGCCATTGCGGCCGTGGCTGTGGTGATGGCGGAGCTTGCCGAGCAATGAGCGACGAAATACTCAAGATCTGCGCGGTGGAACTGCTCTACGAGACTTCGCCCAGGGTACTCCCTGATGTGCTTTGGGACGAGCTTCGCACGCGATGTGGCACTGTGGACAAAGTCGACGCGAGTGAGAATTCCTGTTCGTTTGCCTTTGCGAACTTTTCAACCAAATTCAAAGGTGCCACTCTGCATCCTTTGATACAGCTTCTCCATTCTTCCGAGAATAGGGACGGCAAGGACAGAGCCCACTTGGAAGAGGCGTTGCAACAGAGTTGGATGTGGCCAGGTGCGCGGGAAGCAGTAGCGAAATGTAACACATCTTTGCTTTTAACTGATTTGATAGCCGGTGGACTAGCGCCCGACACAAGGCTCAAACTCTTTCACAGCGCGTTAGACAGCGTCCTGGCGGTTGCGCCGTGCCAAGCAATTTGGTGGATGACAGCCCAACACGTGATTGATCCGGTGGTCTACGTTGATGATCGAACATCAGTGGACTTTCATCCCATTCGGTTTGCGGTAAATGTGCGTTTGTTCAAGATCTCCGATCGCCCTGGTGAGATGATCATGGATACCCTCGGTCTCGGCACAGTGGGTTTGCCTGACTTGCAGTGCCACTTTCGTGGAATTAATCCAAATGAAATCGCCCGTGTTCTATACAACTCTGCGAATTACATCTTTGCAAATGGAGACATCGTCGAAGACGGCAACACCATACAGGGCACTACCAGCGATGATAAGTGGAAGTGTCACCATGAAGAAGCGTTGGTGAAACCGAATCGTATCGTAATTGACATCAACCCAGGGAATCCCTTTGCTGCAGGTAATCGGTAAAATCACACGCGGCCCAATGCCATGGCAGCCAGCTTCGCTCGGACATACAATTCTGCGCGCCGAGGCTGCGGCCATTGCGGCCGTGGCTGTGGTGATGGCGCTGCTTCGTAAAGACCGGGTCACGTAGCAGGAAGGAGCATATATGGCAACCAGCGGAGTCAAGCCGCTCATTGAATGCGATCAGATCCACGCCGGCCTGGCGGTAAGTGACATCGCAACCGCAATCGAGTTCTACGTCAAGAAGCTCGGCTTCGAGCAGGCATTCACCTGGGGCGAGCCACCGACCTTCGCGGGCGTGAACCTTGGCAAGGTTCAGATGTTCCTGGCGAAAGGCACGCCCATGCCCAGCCCGGAGACTGGCGCCGTCTATTTCCTGGTCGGTGACGCTGACCAGTTGTACGAATTTCATCGCGCCAACGGTGTTGAGATCACCCGGACCATCGATGACAGGCCGTACGGCATTCGCGACTACACGGTGCGCGACCTGCACGGGTATCACCTGGTGTTTGGGCATCATTTGTTGAACGCCGGTCCGCCGATCAAGATTGAGCGAGTCAATGTGCCGGTCCGCCTTGAGAAGCGTCTCGCCGGTCTTCTCCAGGACCTTGCCAAACACAAGCGCATGAGCATCGATAGCTGTCTCGAAGAAATCTTGCTGCATACCAATGACGGCGTCGGTCCGCATACCAAGACGACCCTGCGTTACATCCAAGAGCTGAAGAAGAAGCACGGCATCGATTACGACAGCCATGGCAGCTATCGGTTTGTCGAGGGGTAAACGTCGAGATCGCAGTCGTCTCCGGGAGCACTACTTCTGAAATTCCGAGCGCAGCGAGGAATCCATACTCCCTGAAGGATGCTGCCCTGCAGAACTTCGCAGTTATATGGATCCCTCCCTTCGGCAAGCTCAGGGTCGGGATTTCAAAAAAGGCCTTCTCCGTGCCTCCGTGATGAGGTTTTTCCTCAGTATTTCCTCAACTTCAGGCACTTTCCCCATTGCCACTTTCGCCTTATTTTCGCATAATGCTGAGGACGCACCGTGGCCACCAAGATCATCCCCAACCCGAAGCAGCGCCAGGCCATTGAGCACGCTCATGGGCCCATGCTGGTGCTGGCCGGCGCCGGCACTGGAAAAACTACCGTGCTGGTGGAGCGCATTGCCTGGTTGATCGAGCAGGGACACGCCCGGCCCGACGAGATCCTGGCCATCACCTTTACGGAAAACGCCGCCGCGGAACTGAAGATCCGCGTGGAGCGCCGGCTGGGCCGGCGCGCCGCCATCTGGGCGGGAACGTTTCACGCTTACTGTTTTGCCATCCTCAAGCGCAACAAAAAAGATTTCTACGTGCTCACCCCGGAAGACGTGTACGTTTTTCTGCGGCAGAGGATCAAGGATCTCGGCCTCAAGCGTTTCATCAAAGCTTCCGACCTGGGACAGTTTCTCGACGACCTGCGCAATTTCTTTGACCGCTGCCATGAAGAGCTGGTCAACCCGGAGCAGTTCCAGGCCTACGTGAATTCGCTGCGGCCGGACTTGAGCTTGCCGCGCAACTGCAAATCGAAAGATGTCGAAGAGCTCGGCCCGGAAGAGATCCTTGCACGCTGGCGCGAGATCGCGTGCGTGTACGCGAACGCCGTGCGCTTGTTGGAAGAGGAAAACCTGGGGACGTTCGGCATGATGATCAGCCGCGCGGTAGGGCTGTTGCAATCGAACCCGGAACTGCTGGCGCAAGAACAGCAGCGGGCGCGCTTCATCCTGATTGACGAATTCCAGGATTGCAACTCCAGCAACATCACGCTGGCGGAATTGCTGGCCGGCGCCGGTCAGAACATCTTTGCCGTGGGCGATCCTGACCAGGCGATCTACCGTTTTCGCGGAGCCTCCAGCGCGGCATTCGAAGAGTTCCAGCGGCGTTTTCCGGGGACGCAAGGCGTAACCCTGGCCGAGAACCAGCGCTCGCGCGGGAACATCCTGCGCGTGGCGTATGCGGCGATCGAGCCGAACCCGCATGTGCGTTCGCTCGGGGAGAGCGTCAACTTTTCGCGCGTTCCGCTCGACTCGGGGCGCGACCGCCGGGACGGCGAGCAGGGACGTCTCGTCTTTGACGATCCTGTGGAAGCGGTGATCGGCCTGGGCGACGAGCAGGAAGCCGGCGACATCGCCGAAGCGATTCTGCGCGTGGGCCAGAATGCCCGGCGGGAACCGCTTTCTTTGGCCGTTCTGTACCGCTCCCATTTTCATCGCGAGAAGATCATCGAGGCCCTTGCCGCTCGCGGGATTCCGTTCCTGGTTCGAGGCATGACCGTGACAGAAACGCCGGTGGTACGCGACGTGCTCGCCGTGGCCCGGGCCGTCAGCAATGAAAGCGATGCCGACAGTCTCTTCCGCATCTGCGCGCTGCCGCAATTCGAGGTCGCTCCGGAAGAGCTGCGCGCCAGGCTCGCGGCAGCCGCCACCTCTGCCCGGGCAAAACCGGCCCAGTCCGCGGACCCCGCAGCCCGACGCGACAAAACTTTCCGCGACGTCCTCACGAACATGGAAACAGGCAAGCGCGTGCTTGCCGCCGTCAGCGCAGCCCGCGAGTTCGTTGCGCAGCAGAAACTTGCCGCGTCGGGCGCCCTGGCTTATCTGGTGCGGCAATTCACGCTCCCCGCGGGCGATCCCGCCATCCAGGCACTCATGCGGTTTACTTCGGACTGGGAAGGGAAGCCTTTCATACCGGCGAAGTCCCTGGAGGCGTTCCTCGCTTACCTGGATCTTTTTGAGGATGGCGGAGGCGCGGTCTTGCTGCATTCCGAAGACGAACAGGTTCGCGCCGAAGAAGAGAACCCTGACGCCGTCCGCCTGATGACCGTGCACGCGGCTAAGGGCCTGGAGTTTACGCACGTGTGGATTCTGCGCGTGCTGGCTCCGGGTTTTCCCGTGCACTATCGCGAGCCGCTGTTTGAGTTCCCGGCAGCACTGCGCAGTTCGATCGCGCTGGGCGAAGGCAAGGACGTTCACGAGCAGGAAGAGCGTCGCTTGTTTTACGTGGCCATCACCCGCGCCCGCGACCGTCTGGCCATCCACTCACGCCGCGGACGCGGCAAAGATCCCACGCCCCCGGGCTTCTTGCGCCCGATGTTACAGAGCCGGCGGTTGGCGGCATCTTTGCAAGAACGCGCCGGCGCGCCGGACTTGAACGTGCCGGATGCTGCGGCGGAAATCTCTCCCGCCGGCGGGTGGATGCTTCTGCCTCCCGCCTTTCCCGCGACTGGAGTCGCCCTGAGCGCGCATGCCGTGGAGAGCTATGCCGCGTGTCCTTTGAAGTTCAAGTTGGAGAAAGATTGGAAGGTTCCCGGCGAAGCCGCGGCGGCCATGCAGTACGGCGCTGCCATCCACACCGTGCTGAGACAGTACTATGATCCATCGCCCGGCGCCGCCCAGTTGTCCGCGGAAGAGGTAGTGAAAGTTTTTCTGGAGGAATTCTCGAAAGCGGTGATTGACGATCCGGTGCAACGCGCACTCTACGAAAAGATGGGGGCAGAGCAGCTCGGCATTTTGCTGCGCGCGCAGCCGCGTGGCTCGGTGGACGTGGTGGCCGCCGAGGTCCCATTCAGCTTCAACCTGGGGGAGCAGAAAGTTGTCGGGCGCATCGACCGCCTGGATCGCATCGCGGGCAATGCGGTGCGGGTGATCGATTACAAGACCGGCGCAGTAAAGACCAAGCGGCACGCGGATGAGAGCTTGCAACTGTCGATTTACGCGATGGGGGCCGTGTCGCTGGGGTTCGAAACGCGCGAACTCGCGTTCTTGAACCTGCAAGGCAACGAGCTACAGCCCACCACGCGGTCGGGGGCCCAGTTGCAAAGAGCCCGGCAGCGTATTGAAGACGCCGCGCGCGGCATCGCGGCCCAGGAATTCGAAGCGCGTCCCGGCCAGCACTGCCAATGGTGCGCATACCGGCGGCTGTGTCCGGCGACGGAACAGCGGGTCTTCGTTCCCGTCCGGCCCCTCGTAGAGCCGGCGGTCAAAACAGCTGGGGTGACAGGATGACGGCGATCGCAATCGCGGTGGTGGTCGCGGCCGTGCTCATCTGCGCCGTGTTGTGGTTGCGCCGTCCGGCGGCGCAGGACCCCGCTGCCCGGGATATGCGCAGTGACGTGGTGCTCCTGCGCGAGACCACCGAGAAATCCATTCAGACCATCAACAGCCAGTTGCAGGCGATCACGTCGCACGTACAGGCCTCGCTGGCCAGCGTGACTCAGGACCTGGGCAACCGGTTGGACAGCATCAATCGCCAGGTGACGGAACAACTCAACCAGAGCTCCAATGTAATGAACGCCAACACCGCCGCGGTGAGTAAGAACATTGCCGCGGTGCAAACCACGTTCGCCGGATTGCAACGGCAGGTGGGCGAGATGACGGAACAGGCGCGGCAGCTTTCCGACATGTCCAAGGCCGTGACTGCGCTCGAACACGTGCTGCGCGCGCCCAAGGCCCGGGGCAGCTTTGGCGAAGAGCAGCTCGAGAACCTGCTCAGCCTGGTGTTCTCGAAACAGCAGTATGTGCTGCAATACCGCTTTTCTACCGGCGAAGTCGTGGATGCCGTTGTCGTCCTTCCCCAGGGGACCGTCGCTGTGGATTCCAAATTCCCGCTCGAGAATTTCCGGCGTATCGCCGGCTCGGAGAATGAAGACGACAAGAGATGCGCCCGGCGCGATTTCTTGCGCGACGTGCGCCGGCGCGTGGATGAAGTCGCAGCCAAGTACATCCGCCCATCGGAAGGTACGCTGCCCTTTGCCCTGATGTACGTCCCCGCGGAGAATGTGTACTACGAAGCCATCATCCGGACCGAAGACGATCCTTTCCAGCTTTACCGCTACTGCATGGAGAAGCGGGTGATACCGGTCTCGCCGAACTCGCTGTATGCCTATCTGCATACCATCATGGTCGGCCTCAAGGGAATGCAGGTAAGCCAGCGGGCGGAGACCATCGTGCGCGAGATCGAGTCGTTGCGCATCGAGCTCGACAAATTCACCAAGGCCTACGACACGGTAAGCCAGCACATCCGCAACGCCGCTTCGAAGCTTGAAGAGGGTTCCAAGCTGCTCAACAAAGTCGAGCTGCGTGTCGAGAGCCTGGCAGGCGACGGTACGGAACAGCAAAGTCTGTTTGAGGAGAAAAAGAAGTCGTTAGGCGCCGGAACGTAACAATCAGCACTCAGCATTCAGCCCGGACAACTTCGTCGCGAGTGCCTTACACCGTTACAAGGGTTTTCGTCTTCCGGTGCTCCCTGCGACAACTCTTCAGCGGCTGACTGCTGAATGCTGATTGCTCCCAAATAAAACGGGGACGCGATGCGCGTCCCCAGTCTTTGTGGCTTTTAAGGGCTGTTACTTTTTCTTGCCGCCCTTTTTCTTACCACCCTTTTTCTTGGTTGCCATGTTTCTATTCTCCCTTTCCATTGTTCATGGATGTGCGGTCCATTGAAAAAACCGCAATTGATGATTGTATAGATTCAATGAAAATCGAAGTCAAGCAAAAAATTGATGACCATCTTGATTGCGGTCGGCAATCAGAGATGCTGGAACGCGCAACGCTCTCTCACATCATTCCTATTTTCGTCAAGACATAAGCAGCGATGCCGGAGAACGCGTCTTGCCATGCGTGCGCCATCATGCCCGGGCGCAAGCTCTTGCGGAGAAGAACGAGCGTCCCGAACATAGCGCCGTAGATCGCAATCAAAGCCATCAGCGCCTTACCTTGGTAACCATGACCGGCGCCGAAGATGATGGCTGCGATCACGAGACCGGCGTACGCGTTGCGGGTGATCGCGCCGAGCTGTTTTTGCAGATAGCCGCGAAAGATAATTTCTTCAAAGAAGCCGGCACACAGAGCAAGCAGTACGAAGATACCTAGCTCCGCAGCCGTATGCGGTGTGATGGCGCCGATGGTTTGCTTAACCTGCTCAGCGGAACGCTTGGCGTCGAGACTGGCTAGCCCGAAAGCGAACTTCAGGCCGGTAAGGACAAGCAAGGACGCGATCCAGAAGCCAAAGGCGATTGCGACATCAATCAGAAAATCTTCCGCTTTGTTCCATGATCCGCCGATGATGTCGCGCAATTTCGTCTTCTTCAGGCGCAAGCCGAACCATACCAGTCCGAACAGGAGCAGCTGCCAGGCCATGGTCTCGAGATACAGCAGCATGCGTCCGCGGCTCTGCACGTTGTGAGAGAGACGCACATACGCGAGATATGAATTGCCGAGAATGATGAGCACGATCAGGATCGTGTGCCATAGGGGCGCGATGAGTTGAGTGCTGGCCGGAGCGGACGCTGGAGCCGCGGGCGTAACCGCCGGCGGAGGCAGTGTTTCTCCGGTATCCGGGTTGAAGCCGGGCGAATAGGGTGAATCGGTCATAGAAGTTATGGTGCGCTTTGTGCTTTTGGCCATCTTATAATGAAAGGTTTGGAATCGCATAAGGAGTTCTTATGAAGGACGCGGTCATCATCAGCGGCGTACGTACGCCGATCGCAAAATTTCAGGGGGCGCTGGAAGGCTTCTCCGCGCCGCAGTTGGGCGCGATCGTGGTCCGCGAGGCGGTGCAACGGGCCAAAGTCGAGCCGGCGCAAGTGGATGAATGCATCATGGGCCTGGTGGTCGCGGCGGGGCTGGGACAAAACCCGGCGCGCCAGGCAGCCTTGAACGGCGGGCTTCCGCCGGAGGTCGCGGCCATGACCATTAACAAGGTTTGTGGCTCGGGCCTGAAGGCCGTGGCCCTGGCGACGCAGGCGATCCAGACCGGCAACGCGGAGATCCTGGTGGCCGGCGGCATGGAATCCATGACCAACGCGCCGTATCTTTTGCCCCAGGCACGCAAAGGTTACCGGCTCGGCAATTCCCAGATCATCGATTCCGTTGTCAACGACGGCCTATGGGACGTTTACAACAACTACCACATGGGAATGACCGGTGAGAACGTAGCCCAGAAATATGGCGTCACGCGAGCGCAGCAGGATGAGTACGCCGTGGGCTCTCACCGGAAGGCCGTGCAGGCCTGGAAGGAATGCCGTTTCAAGAGTCAGATCATACCGGTAGAGCTTCCGTCCAAAAAGAAGGGCGACGCGCCGGTGTTGTTCGACAAGGACGAAGGCCCACGCGAAGACACTTCCGCAGCGGCCCTCGGCAATTTGAAACCGGTCTTCAAGAAGGACGGCACGGTGACGGCGGGCAACGCGTCCACGATGAATGACGGCGCCGCAGCGGTGGTGGTAACTTCCGCGGAGTGCGCCAAAGCGCTGGGCGCCGAGCCGATGGTCCGCGTGGTGGCTCAGGCCACCAGCGGCGTGGCGCCGGAATGGGTGATGATGGCGCCGGTCGAAGGCATCAGAAAAATCTGGGCCATGACGGGATGGAAACCGGAAGACGTTGATCTATATGAGATCAACGAAGCCTTTTCGGTTCAGTCCGTGGCCGTGATCAAAGAGTTGGGGCTCGATCCCGCGCGCGTGAACGTGAACGGAGGCGCTGTGGCGCTGGGTCATCCTATCGGCGCCAGCGGAACACGCATTCTGGTCACGCTGATCTACGAGCTGATTCGCCGCAACGGTAAACGTGGCATCGCGGCGCTCTGCCTGGGCGGGGGGAACTCGGTGGCGATGGCGGTGGAGAGAAGCTAGCAAAATCGCAATTAGCAGTTAGCAATTAGCAGTTAGCACTTAGGCACCAAGGGCTTTTTCGCTCTTGGTGCCCCCCTTTTACTTGAGGTCCTTTCATTCTGTCATCTCGACCGGAGCGCCTCGAAGTCGTCGTCCGATCCGAGATCTGCAGCGCGGAGTGGAGAGACCCCGAGGATGCGTCCCTGGCCATGCTGACGTAGGGAGTTCTCCCCGGGCCTGTCCCCATTGGCTTGACCCGCAAGGTTGGCTTGACCGTCAAAACGATCCCTTATCGGCAGTGCGAGAGCAGATGTTGGCGTTCGTGTGAGAACTCCCTGACGCAGTATGGTCAAAGAGGCCGCCTCGGGATCTCTCCACTCCGCGCCTGGGATTCTTGTGAGAACAACGGCGTTTTGGCGCTCCGGTCGAGATGACAAATTGAAACAGGGTTCAAGGAAGATGGCATTGAAGGAAGGGAAGGAAAGACTAGAGCTAACAGCTATTTGCTAATTGCAAATTGCTAGCTGCTACCCTTCCGGCGCATCCTCTACCAGTATCTTCCGCAGGCGCCGGTAGAGCTGTTCCACAGTCTCGTAGAGGTCTGAGATTCCCAGGGTGTAGTGGTTGATGCTCTCGGCATCGATGTCGGCGGTGACGTTGTGGGCCAGCTTGCGCAGCATGTGCATGCGCTCGGCTTCGAGTTGCGGTAGGACGTCAAAAGGGTCCCCGCCGGTCGTGTTGAGATCCACCCACTGTTGCACCGTCCAGGCCGTCTGTCGGACGTGCTCTACTGCGTCGTGAAGCTGCGCGATCAGCCGGGGATCGATGCGGGCCTTTACCAGGTTTTGCTCCATCTCCGTCAGCTCACCGATAGCTCGCATGATGCCTTGCGACGTTCCGCTCGGAGGTTGCCCAGCGGGTTTGGGCGGCGCCGTTGTCGCTGGTCGGGGCGGACGCATGGACGCGGAGTGCGAAGGCCGCGTGGCCGCCGGCCGCGATGCGAGAGGCAAAGGCTGCCCCGGGAGGACAGTGCGCTGCTCGCTGGCCTGAAGGTCTTGGGCTCCAGCCAGCGTGCCTACCAGGAACTCGAGTCTGTGCTGGTCTTCGGCAGCCAGGTGCAGAAATTCCAGCCCCATGCCCACGGCGTGATGAGAGGTTTTCACCATGGCCCGGCCGCGGATCTCCGTGCTGTGGATGCGCATCAGAAAGACGACCTCACTGCCGGCAGGCAGCGTGGAGACGGCGCCCACGTAGCAGCCTTCCAGGCTGATGTCGCTGAGATTGGCCCACACAGGAGACGCCCCTTCACTTCGGCGAAGTTCCACACCGCCGCTGCAATGGTAGCGCGTTGACTTTCGCCTGTCGTGCAAGTCGGCCATCGGCTTCTCGCTTCTCGGCGCAACGAATGATCAAGCCGCCATCGAATCGTGCAAGTGAGCTTGATACTAATTTTATCGCCCGGCCCGTTTCAACTGAAACATGCACTTCGGTAACTGGTTTCTTGTAAAATCGTGCACCGGAACGGGAAAGACGCAAGATGCTCTTTAAGACCCAGAGCGCGGCGGTGTACGGGATTGACGCCAGCATTATTGAAGTGGAAGTGGACGTCAGCGCCATGCGCGCGCAGGACGACAACTTCCAAACCGTCGGCTTGCCCGACGCGGCGGTGCGGGAAAGCCGCCAGCGCATCCGAGCCGCGCTGCGCAATTGCGGATACGAAGTACCGCAGACGCTGATCACGATCAATCTGGCCCCAGCCGACATTAAGAAGGAAGGCTCCGGCTTTGACCTGCCCATGGCCATGGGAATTCTGGGCGCGTACGGCGGGCTGCTCAAAAAAGAATTGCCGGAGTACGTGATGGTGGGCGAGCTCTCGCTCGATGGCGGCGTGCGGGGTGTGCGGGGAGCGCTGCCCATCGCCGTGGCCGCACGGGCTCGCAAGATTCCCAACCTGATCGTGCCGGAAGTGAACGCGCGGGAAGCCGCCGTTGTCAGCGGCGTCAACGTTTATCCCGTCAAGTCGCTGATCGACGTGGTTAACCTGCTCAACAGCGGCAACGGCGCTTCTCCTTTGAAAGTGGATACCGAGCGCATGTTGACCGGCGAGCAGAGCGGCGCCGCCGACTTCAAGGAAGTGCGCGGACAGTTCACCGCCAAGCGCGCCCTAGAGGTGGCGTGTGCCGGCGGCCACAATATCCTGATGATCGGACCGCCAGGTTCGGGCAAGACGATGCTGGCCAAACGGATTCCCGGCATCCTGCCTCCGCTGGCGTTCGAAGAAGCATTGGAGACCACTAAGATCCACAGCGTGGCCGGCGTTCTGGACGCCGCCGCCGGATTGGTGGGTGCGCGTCCGTTTCGCTCGCCGCACCACACCATCTCCGACGCCGGCCTGATCGGTGGCGGAATCATTCCGCGTCCAGGAGAAGTTTCCATCGCCCACAACGGCGTCCTGTTTCTCGACGAACTGCCGGAATTTCCTCGCAACGTTTTGGAGGTGATGCGCCAGCCTCTGGAAGATGGCAGCGTGTCAATCGCCCGCGCCGCCATGTCGCTGACGTTTCCGGCGCGGTTCATGCTGGCTGCGGCCATGAACCCGTGCCCCTGCGGCTACCACGGATCGGGACAGCGCGATTGCCAGTGTTCCCACCCCATGATCCAGCGCTACGTGGCCAAAATCTCCGGACCGCTGATGGACCGCATCGACATTCACATCGACGTGCCGGCGGTGAACTACAAGGAGCTGCGCTCGAGTGACAGCAAATCAGAAAGCTCGGCGCAGATTCGGGAGCGGGTCCTGCGAACGCGTGAGGTCCAACTCAACCGTTTTGCCGCCGGCGGCGAACGCATCTACTCGAACGCGCAGATGGGCACGCGGCAGATCCGAACGTATTGCGAGCTGGGCTCGGAGAGCGAGCGCATGCTGGAGCGCGCCATGCAGCAACAAGGGCTGAGCGCGCGGGCTCACGACCGGATCCTCAAAGTCGCGCGCACCATCGCCGACATCGAAGGCGCTCCGCAGATCGAAGGCAAGCACATCGCGGAGGCGATCCAGTACCGGACGCTGGATAGAAGTTATTGGGCGTAGAGATCGCCGTCATCGCGCGTGATCGCACGTCATCGCCGTCATCAGGCGAGAGAATGTCAACGTAGAGACGTGGCATTGCCACGTCTCACTTCTTGCGCTATCCAAAATCCACCTTGAGCGAACTGCGGGCGAATTCAGGGCCGTCTTCACCCGAAAGAGCCTCAATGCGGTATGAGAATGAGACGCGGCAATGCCGCGTCTCTACGGATAGATGTTGGGACCGTGAAGCCGGGACGTGAGGAATTGCCGTCATCGGCGCCCTTGTCTCGCGCCTATAATGCTCTGCCATGGCGCAACAGGATCTCTCGAAACTCTGGGAAGAACACACCAGCCACGAATTCGTGACGCGCGATGCGGACGCGACCGTGGCCACCATGGTTGAGGACGCTCACGTCAACCACGTGCCGGTCATGACCGGCGGATGCGGCAAGGACGCGCTGCGCGCGTTCTATTCGCGCGACTTCATCCCCTGTATGCCGCCTGACACCAAGCTCACGCCGGTTTCGCGGACCGTCGGTGAGCACCGGCTTGTTGACGAGATGATCTTCTCCTTTACCCACACCCAGGAGATGCCCTGGATGCTGCCCGGCGTTCCGCCCACGAACGCGCGAGTCGAGATTCCGCTGGTTGCGATCGTCGCCTTTCGAGAAGGAAAGCTGGTCAGCGAGCACATCTATTGGGATCAGGCTTCGGTGCTCAAGCAGATTGGCCTGCTCTCGGACCCTCGGTTGCCGGTCTTCGGCGCAGAGACTGCGCGGAAGGTGGTTGATCCGAAATTCAACCCGAAGGCCTAGCGTCTCTAAGCGATGTTGCACCGCAGAGAAGACCTTCCGCTCGTTGGGAAGAGCGGGATTCGAAAGAACAAGCATCACATGTGGAACTGGACCTTGATCGTGGTTTCCACTTCCACCGGTTCTCCCTTGAGTAGGTAGGGCCGGTAACGCCACTGCTGCACGGCCCCGATGGAGGCCTCAACCAGCACCGGATGCCCGGAAACCGCCCTGAGATTATGAATGCGGCCGTCTTTTCCGATCGTGGCCTGCAGAATGACATCACCCTCAATGTAACGTGACCGTGCCTCGGGTGGATAAACGGGATTGACCCTGTGCACGAGCAGGCCTTCCATCACTCCTTGTGAGACCCGCAGATGGCTGACCGCGCCGCTTGTGTCCGAAGCTGGAGAGCCGCCGGCAGCTCCTCCCGGAGGAGTTGACTCTAGTGCACCATTTGGGTCGGTTGGCCTGTCGTCAACTTTGTCCCGGAATGCAAAATCGTAAGGCACCTTCGTCCTGACCTTAACCGGCTTGCCATTGCGGATATAAGGCTTGAATTTCCATTTCCTCATCGCGTCTTGGGCAGCCTTGGCCAGCACCGGATCACCGCTAATGATCTCGGTACCTTCCACATCTCCTGTTTCCGAGATGAGCAGGCTGATCCATACCTCTCCTTGCAGTCTTTTGTCCGCAGCCTCCTGGGGATAATAGGGCCGAGGCGTTTTGATGGGCTCGAGCTGCGTGGAATCTCCAGGGCTGGCGGTTTCCGGGGAAGGTGATGGCGCAGCCGAGGGCGACGGCTGGGGCTGTGCCGGCTTCTGTCCTTGATCTTGTGCCGCGGCCATGAAAGAAGGCGACAGGAAAACCAGAAGGATTAGAGTTGGACGCCTCATGGGCATGAAAGTCTATCAGCAAAGCGCAAATAAAAAACCTTGTGTCCTGAGCGAGCTCAGAACACAAGGCGTTGGTTTACGGAGTTGATGTTAGTCGCGATCGCCTCTGCGGCAGCGGAGCTGGCCGTTGTCGTTCCAGATACCGCCACGGCAATCGTCCCAATCACGCAGTTCGCTCCAGACCCAGCGGTTGTCGGCGGTCTGGCACATTGCGCGCAGGTTATCGCCGCGCACGTAGATGCGCGAGCAAGTCTCGGTGTAGTTGCCGAACGGGACCGTGCGGCCACCACGGTAGGTGCACGCCAGGTGTCCGTTGTCATTCACGATGTCGCCGACGCAGCGGTCGAAATCGAGCGAGCTGGGGATCCAATTGCCGCCGACATCCTGGCAGCGGGCTCGAATCTGGTCACCACGCACCTCGATGTCGCGGCACGTCTCGCGGTAGGAGCCACGCGGGCCGTAGCGACGCCGGTCGTCGCCGTCGTGATCCCAGTCGCGGCCTTGATTGGCGTTGCAGACCAGCTGTCCATCAATGTTGGAGATCCCCGATGTGCAGCGGCCGAAGCCAGGCAGTGATGTTTCTACCCAAGAGCCGCCACGATTCTGACAGCGGGCATAGAGCCAGCCAAAACGCATGCGGATGTCACGGCAGCTGGCGGAGTAGTCGCCTCCGGGCGTACGGCCGCTCTGATCGCAAGTGAGGCGACCGTCGATGTTTTGAATATCGCCCGAGCAGCGGTAAACGTCATCCAGAGAAGTATTCACCCAGCGGCTGCTCGTATTCTGGCAGCGCGCATAGAGACGGTCCCCACTCACCCTGACATCTCTGCAGGTCTGCAGATACGAGCCGGGAGGTGTGTCCATAGCCCTAACAGGTTCCGGACGCCACATCACCAGCGCCAGGACTGCAAAGGCCCCTAAGGTCATCCAATAACGCATATCTTCATCTCCTCTTTGGGCCGGCGCACTCTGGCACCGGCGACTCCCTCAATTTGCAACTTTGAAATGATCAGTCTTTATTTTTTTGTGCGGGACCCCCAAAGTCCCGTTTTTGCAACCGCATTCTAACGCAGAGTCGGAAAGTCGATATTGGTATAAACCCTGATTCGGGGAGCGAGTTTCCCACCATCATAACTCGACCTCCGGCTTGTGTTTTCATCGCCGTGCAATTGGCGATGTGGCGAAAGGTCTGGAACCAAGGTGATTACCTTGGGACAACCAAGGCGGAGCTTTTAGATACAGCCCGGCTTGGCTTGGAGTAATATGCGGTATCTGGCCGGAAGTTCTATAGTCTCCTCAGCCTAAAACAGCTGCTTCGCACGGCTTATGAAACAAGTTACGGTTGAGCGTGGGCGCAGAAGTTCACGCGTCCTGGTGACGCTGCCTTTGGCGGTGTCCGGCCAAAAGAGTGATGGGTCGCACGTTAGCGGTGCCGCGGAGACCATCCTGGTCAACCGCCATGGCGCCCGTATCCGGTCCAGCGTGCCCTTGGAGCCGAGCATGGAAGTACGTGTGGCCATGCTGGCCCCTTATAAATGGCGCGTCGGGCAGGTGGTCTGGGCGGACAACGGCGAGAAAGAATATGGCATTGAGCTCAGCCGTCCTGAGAATTTCTGGGGCATTTATTTTCCACCCGAAGACTGGGAACTGGGCTTGCCCGCGGTGACGGTAATGAGCGGTCAGGATGCATCGGACACCGGCCGATTGCGTGCCGTGAAAAAGCCGGCCGCTGACCCGCCCGTTGAACATCTTCCGCTACGAATCCCGGAAGGCGGCACTATCGCCGTGTTGCGTGGCTTGGCTTGCAACGGGCTGCCTTTCCAGGAACGCGACCTCATCCTTCCCGTGGGCGAGCATCACGGCTCCATGTTGATTGGCCCGATGGTCGAAGTGGGCGCGCCCATGAGCGTGATCTTCAGCAAGGACTCCGTAGAACCGGCCGTGGTCAGCGCGGTCTCCCACAACCGCGAATACGGGCGCTGGAGGACCTGGCTGCAATTCTCGCGCGTCGTGGCCATGGCGTCAGGCGTATAGGCCGCTCAAGTTTCCGCGCGCAATTCCGAAGAGACATTCAATCGAGAAGGTGGTTTTTCCGAAGTCGCCAGCGGAGCGAGGGATCCCTATAGCCACGAGTGGTTCTCAGGGCTCCGTTTGGGAAAAAGCATGGGCAAAGGTCTCCCGCTCTGCAGGATCGGAATTTCCAGAAAAAGCCAGCTCTGCTAATCCAGACCGCATGCCATATACTCTCTCACCATCTTCCAATCAAGGAGCGCAAAGGCATGAAGCATCTCTCCGTGGTTCTTGTCCTGCTAGCAAGCTGCATGGCGCAGAAGCCGGCGCCCAAAGCAAGGCCTGAACCAAAGACCACCTACATCCGCGCCGGGCGTCTGTTTGACGCGACCTCGGACCGCGTCCGCGAGAACGCAGTGATTGTGGTGAAGGGCGAGCGCATCCAGAGCGTAGAAGACGAGAAGTCGATCAAGATTCCCGCGGGAGCTGCGGTGATCGATCTCTCCCGTGCGACCGTGCTTCCCGGTTTGATCGATTGCCACACGCATCTTGGCTCGCGTGCCGATCGTTACGATGAGATCTATAAATTCAAGGACACGCCGTTTTCAAGCGCGTTTGCCGCCGTGGTGCACGCGCGCAAGACGCTGGAGGCCGGCTTCACCACGGTTCGCGACGTCGGCTCGCTGCCGTTCCTGGCTGTGGATCTGCGCAATTCCATTCATGAAGGTTTGGTTCCCGGCCCGCGCATCGTGGCCAGCGGTCCGCCCATCTCGATTACCGGCGGCCACGGCGACTTGAACAACTTCTCGCCGCAGACACGGGTCAGCATGTTTCCCGAAGAGCGCAACTTTGAAATCGCCGACGGCGTAGACCAGGTCCGCCACGTGGTCCGGGCGCAAGTGAAATACGGCGTGGACGTGATCAAGATTCTGGCCACCGGCGGCGTCCTCTCCAAGGGTGACAGCCCCGGCGCTCCGCAGTTTACGTTCGAAGAGTTGAAGGCCGCCGCTGATGAAGCTCACATGGCGGGGCGCAAGATCGCGGCGCACGCTCACGGCACCCAGGGCATTAAAAACGCGATTCTCGCCGGGATAGATTCCATCGAACATGCCAGCCTGATTGACGATGAAGGCATCCGGCTGGCGAAGGAACACGGCACCTATCTGGTGATGGACATCTACAACGACGATTACATCCTGGGCAAAGCGATTGAGTTCGGACTGCCTCAGGAAAATGTGGACAAAGAGAAAGCCATCGGCCGGCTGCAGCGTGAGAACTTTCAACGTGCAGTCGAGGGCGGCGCCAAAATGGCTTTCGGCACTGACGCTGGAGTCTATCCGCACGGCGACAATGCCAGGCAATTCTCTTACATGGTGAAGTACGGGATGACTCCGGCGCAGGCCATCCGTGCGGCTACCAGCAACGCCGCCGATCTTATCGGCCGCCCGAAAGACGTGGGAACGTTGGAAGCCGGAAAGTACGCCGACCTGATCGCCGTGAGTTCAGATCCGCTCCAGGATGTGCGCGCGCTGGAGAACGTCGCGTTTGTGATGAAGGGCGGGGAGGTGGTGAAGGATACGATTACAGCTAAAAAATAAACGATGCGCCTTAGGTCGAGAGAGTGGAGCAGGCATTTATGCCTGCGGCAAGCTCAAAAAACACTGGCTTCAGCCGCTGAGGCGCAGCGTGCACTCCATCTTGGATATTAATGGGGAGTACCTCAGCGGCTAAAGCCGATCTCTGCAACCTCCTTACCGCAGGCCTTAAGGCCTGCTCCACCCTCCCCATAGAGAATCCTTTTACCCGATGTCTAGCCCACCGGCACCTGGATCTCCGTCAGATAGTTTTTCGGGTTGCCGCGGAAGATCATTCCCGGGCCCTTCAAATAGATTTCCCGGCTGGGGAGTTGCGCTTGCAGGCCGTGGGCGTGAAGGTACGCAAACAGCCTTTCATAGCTCTTCCCCAATTCCGTGTAAGGTCCGCGGTGTACGAGGGAGACAAACGACCCGCCGGGAAGCTCCTGAACCTGGAGCTCGCCGGGCACTCGTGAAGGTCGCGTTCGTAACGGGAAGCAGGTTTGAATGTCGGCATCATCTTCTTTGAACTCGGCGTCGTAGTAGAGGTTCATCGGTTTTCCGGAGATGAACCTTCCCATTTTCTTGCCGAGTTCGGCGAAGGCACTGCCCGAATCCTGATAGCGCCCCTTCCACCTTTTCGCGACGACCAGGAGCGGAGCCAGGGTTTTTTGTTCGACGTTGCCAATGTTATTTGCAGCCATGGCGTGAGCCTCTCTTTCTGACGCGATCAACGCGTCAAGAATTCTGGCTGTCCCCCTGAGGCGGGCAAGCTGCGAACCGATTTCCTCGCGCTTGACCTCCAGCACCTCCAGCAGAAGGATGTCATCTTCGAAGTTCCCAAGTACGACCCCGATTTCTTCCAGAGAAAAAGAGAGCTCCCGGCATTTGCGGATGGCCCGCGCCTGCTCGACGTTTCTGGAATCGAAGTATCGATATCCGGTCTGGGTATCAATCCGGGCCGGCACCAACAAGCCTTTCTCGTGATAGAGATGGATTGCCTTGATGGAAAGCCCGGTGATCTTCGAGAATTCTCCAATGCTGAACAATGCTGGTTCCTTTCAAGCAAGAACAGCCGAAGGCATCGTCAGGTCTGCCCCAAGGGCAGAGTCAAGCAAAAACAACGCCAACGGGGCCAACAATTTACACGATCCGGCATGCGAAGAGGAAGGAGGCGCACCAGCCGCCGTTAGCGGTGAGCCCTTGGTGCAAGACTCCAGAAGGCGACAGTGTGTGGAGACTAACGGCTAATGGCCAAGGGCTAAAGGCTTTGGCCGCCGGTCACGTTGCCAACTCTTTCGAGGGCTATTTAGCATTTAGACGTTAGACGTGCTGACAAACGGAGATTCCCCCATGCTACTTGGAAGAGCCATCATCTTTTGCGTTCTCGGCAGCATCACCGTGGCTGCTGCACAAGCTCGGACCGACAAACCCACGAGCGCACCGCAATCTTCAGCTGCAACCGCGCCGCGTTCGGATGAGGTTGCCGCACTGCGCGAGGACATAACAAGAATGCGCGGCCTGGTGCAGCAGATGGAAAACAATTTGACGTTCGTGTCTGACACCCAATCTCCACTCAAGCATCAGTTTGAGCTGGACGTTCAAATGTGGAAGATCATGATTGGCCAGATGGAACGAAGATTGGACGCGATCGAGCGGCATTGATCGGGCTGGAGCTATTGGTTCTGGTTGGCGCCTCCACCCCAGTCCGGGCAAAACCGGCCCGGTCCGGGGACCCGGGCCCCGGGCTTGAAGGACAGAGTCCGGAAGGGGAAAGCGTGCGCAAAGAATTTCGACTGGTCTGCTGGAACTGTGCCATCCGCGGATTAAGAGAGGAATACGAGGGCCGGAAAGCATGATCCAGGAAGAGGGTGCCGAACATTTACGGCGCTATACGCGCCACAGAATCGACGTGCGTTTGAAAGTCTCCGTTACCGGCCATCAGGCCGACGGGCCGGTCTTCGGCCGCGCCAACAATTTGAGCATCGGCGGACTGGGCGCCTATATTCCACACTCCATCGCCGTGGGCTCCAACGTGCTTTTGGAATTAAGTTTCCCCAACGCGCCGGATGACCTCCGAGTGAACGCCGTCGTAAGGAGTTGTGAGGGATTCCGCTATGGCCTGGAGTTTCTGCAGATGCCGTACGAAGTCCGCGCCATCATCGAAAAAAGCTGCGAGGCAGCGCCACCGCTTTCGTAAGCGATCGGGTGATCGGGTGATCCGGTGATCTGACGGAAACGAGCAGATGGCTCAATCGGCCTCCACCGACTCCGCACTAGCTTGAGCAATGGCCGTTGCCGGATTGAAGAACGATTGGCATTTTATTCTGATCACGCGCGATCACCCGATCACGCGCGGTCACGGCGATTTCAGGAGAGCTGCTTTACAATGCCTGCGGAGGCCACCATGTTCTTGCGGCGAGTTTCATTTCCGCTCCTGTGCGTCCTGCTGTTGGAAGGCATTACCGCTGCTCAGAGCCAGCATCCCGCTCAACCTAAGATTCGGACGATCACGGCATTCGTTCGCCTGGACCGCGCGGCGTATCGCGCTCAGGTCGAAGACGCTCTGAAGATGTTGCGCGCAGCCAAGGGCGAGTTCACGAAAGCCGGCTACGAAGTCGAGACCATTCGCATTACCAGCCAGCCGTTTCCGGAATACACCAGCGGACTCCCGGCGGACCAGGTGCTCGAGTTCTTTCGCCAATACGACAAACTGGCGCAGCACGAAGGATTCACGCCCGACATCGGTCCGGCCATGAGTAAGGATTCCGACGATCCTAAGCAGGCAGAGCTTCTGGCGAGGATTCTCGCCTCCACCGAATCTATTAACGGTTTCATCGTAGTGGCCGACGAGCAAGGCATCCATTGGCACGCGATCCAGGCGGCGGCCAAGGTGATCAAGTCACTGGAAGAGCAGACAGCCCGCAGCGAAGGCAACTTCCGCTTTGCCGCCGGAGCGTTTCCTCCGCAAAATGCTCCCTTCTTCCCCGTTTCGTCGACAGGCGACGCGGGGCACGGATTCGCGATTGGATTGGAGTCAGCCAACGTTGCCGGCGAAGCATTTGCGTCGGCGCAAGGTGATCTCGCCGTCGCTGGCGAACGTTTGACCGCAGCTTTGGCTGTGCAAGCAAAACGCGTCGAAGAGATCGCCCGCCGTCTGGAGAAGCAATCGGGATGGGAGTATCGGGGAATCGATCTGACGCCGGTACCGCTGAAGGATGTTTCCATCGGCGCAGCGATGGAGAGCGCGCTGGGCAAGCCGCTTGGTGTTCCCGGAAGCCTCAGTGTAGCTTACGCGATCACCTCGGCGGTGCGGCGCGTGCCTGTACAGCAGACCGGCTACAGCGGGTTGATGCTTCCCGTGCTCGAAGACTCAGTCTTGGCCCAGCGCTGGGAGGCGGGCGCGATCAGCCGCGACGCGTTGATGTCCTATTCGTCAGTGTGCAGCACTGGGCTGGATGCCGTTCCGCTGCCCGGAGATACTTCGCAACGCGAATTGGAGAGCATCATCGCGGACATGGCCAGCTTGGCGGTGAAATGGCACAAACCGCTCTCCGCCAGGCTGCTGCCGGTTACCGGAAAGAAAGGCGGCGAGATGACAGAGTTCTCGAGCCCTTATCTGGCGAATATCCACATTCGGTGATGGAGTGAGCGTTACCGCACTTCCGGGCCTGTGATCTGATCGAGCGCGAGTCATGCTTGCAGCGCCAGGGTGGAGCAGGCCTTTTAGGCCTGCGGTAACGCTACAGAGAAATACCGGCTTCAGCCGCTGAGGTACATCTTGAACTCGTCACCCGACGAAAACCAGCGCAGGGGCTGAAGCCCGATTCTTGCAACCTTCTCACCGCAGGCCTGAAGGGCCTGCTCCACCCCCCCGTCCTCGGCTCTCAATTTTTGCATACGACCTTCTTTCAGCCCTTGGGCCACCCCGGGGTTTCATCTTCCAGCTCTGGCTTGACATACCAGCTCTCGAGGTCTAAGGTTCTCTGCCGTCACCGAAGTTCTGGAGGTCCCAGCCATGAACCGGCCCTTCACCAGTCAGCATTTCGTGCGCCGCGCGCTAGTTTGGTTCGCGGCGTTTGTTTTTCTGCCTGTCTTGTCAGCGGCTGCCACGCACCCGCTGTTCAACCTGGATTCCACCACGCAGTCGCCCTTCCCCAGCGACCGCTTTACCGTCGCCGATCGCCACCAGAACACCGGCCTGCGCGTGAATCTGCCCGTACCGAACTGCGGGACCAACCCCTCTGACTGCGCCGACATTGCACTGCTCAACCAACTCGATGGTTTCAATCCGCAGCCGCGTCTTTCCATTCCCTTTGACGGCGCGATTGATCCCGCTACGGTAAGCAGCAAGACGGTCTTCCTGGTCCAACTGCCCGCGCGCTTTGCGCTGGGCCGCGAGTTTGACGGTGACGATCTCCACGGGTTCCACGCCAACATCATTGGCATCAACCAGATTGTTTGGGATCCGGCCTCGCTCACGCTTTTTGCCGAATCAGACCAGCACCTCAACCAGCATGCGAACTATCTGCTGATTGTGACCACAGGCATCCGTGATGCCGAGGGCCATGCCATTCGCCGTGCCCACGGCTTGAACGACGATGACGACGATACCCGCGACCGCCAGTCGCGCCGCTACCGTCATGCTCTGCATCGCCTCCTCGAGGACGAAGTTCTGCGCGCTCTCGTGCCCGGCCTGGATGAAGACGACATTGCCGCGGCAAGCCTGTTCACCACAGAGAGCGTCACGGCGACGCTGGAGAGTATTCTCGACCAAGTCAGCGCTGCCGCGCCCCCGACCGTGAGCTTCAATCTGGGCTCCGGGGGCGAGAAGACCGTCTTTCCGCTTAATACGGTGACCGGACTCACTTGGAACGTCCAAGCACTGACCGTTGGCCCGCTCGTTCCTACCAACCTCAATGGTGCGTTAGCCGCCTTGCAGGTTTTTCCCGGTTCCATCGGCACCATCGCGTTCGGCAAGTTCAGTGCCAAGCAGTGGAAGAATGCGGGCGTGTTCATTCCCGCTGTGCCCACGCGGAATGAAGTGCCGGTGCAAACCACGGAAGACGTGTATTTCAATTTGTTCATTCCGGCCGGAACGCGTCCAACGAACGGTTGGCCAGTGGCGATCTTTGGCCACGGATTCACTGACAGCAAGCAGGGCGCGCCCTTCGCTGTGGCGTCCACGCTGGCGCACAACGGCATTGCCACCATCGCCATCAACGTTGTGGGCCATGGTTTCGGCCGCAACAGCACCCTTGCGGTAAAACAAGGAGCCACGACAACGACGTTCCTTGAAGGCGGCCGCGGTTTTGACCAGGACGGCAACGGGCAGATCACAAGCGCCGAGGGGTCCTCCACGTTTGTCTTGAGCCCGCAGGGGTCGATCGGTTCCCGCGACGCTCTGCAGCAGACCACGGCTGACCTCATGCAACTGGTGCGCGCGATCCAAGGCGGGATTGATTCCAGCGGCGGAGGCCTGCCGGACCTTGACGCCAATCGCATCTATTACTCTGGCCAATCGTTCGGCGGAATTTACGGCACCATCTTCCTCGGCATCGAGCCTGACGTGCGCGCCGGCGTACCCAACGTTCCCGGCGGCCCGATCATTGACATCGTTCGCCTGAGTCCAAGTTTTCAGCTGCTGCTTACGCAGGCGCTCTCGGTCCGCACGCCCTCCTTGCTCAATGCAGGACCGCCGATTTTTTTCAATGACAACAGCCCGTTACGCGATTTGCCGCCGGTGATCAACAACGTGCCCGGCGCGATCGCCATTCAAACAGTCGAAGACACCAGCCGATGGCTGGGCCAGGCCGGCGATCCCGTGGCTTGGGCGCCGTTCATCCGCAAGTCGCCATTGCACGGCGAGAAGGCCAAGAGCGTGATCATTCAGTTCGCGCGTGGCGACGAAACCGTGCCTAATCCGACGGCAACGGCGCTCCTACGTTCCGGCGACTTGGCCGACCGCGCCACTTTCTTCCGCAACGATCTGGCATTTGCCCTGGGAGTGGGCTTCGGCAAGAACCCACACACGTTCTTAACCAATATCGGTGGGACTCCGCCGGTGGCGGCAGTCGCGATCGGAGGACAGACTCAGATCGCGATCTTTTTTGCCAGCGATGGCGCTTTGACAATCGATCCTGATGGTCCGGGGCCTCTGTTCGAGGTGCCGATCGTAGGACCCTTGCCGGAAGATTTGGGGTTCATTCCGTGAGGGTCAGTTGGTAATTGGGTAAGTTGGTAAGTTGGTAATCTGATCCGCGAGGGAACAGGGTGTTCTTCAATTACCAACTTACAAAATTACCAAGTTACCAACTTCTTCATCTCACCACTTCATTCTTTCCCGCAGTGAAGTGACATGCGCCAGATGATGGTTGCTGTGCCAGGCGTAGAGCTGGACTGCTGAGTCCACGGTCTGCGCGCCGGTCTCCGGATGTTTGAACCGCCGTTGAAAGTCTTCCGGTTGCAGCGAACGCAACAACGTCACCCAGCGTGTGTGCACAGCCTCCAGAAGCGCCAGCGAGACTTCAACAGGCGTGAGAGCCGAGTCGGCCAGTTTGGCCCAGGCAGCTTCGTCGTAGGGCTTGATGGTAGGCACATTTTCGGTCAGTGCAAGTTTGCAGCGGATGTAAGCATTCATGTGGCTGTCCGGCACATGATGGACGAGTTGGCGCACGGTCCAGCCGCCTTCGCGGTAAGGAGTGTCCAACTGCGCCACGCTCAGCCCGGTTATCGCCTGGCGAAAGCGCTGAGGGAGGGCAGCGATCTCGGCAATGTGCTGGTTCCGGCTCTCCGGCGTGGGGGAGGAATCAGGAGTGAAACGGCCGATGGGGTAGCGGGGATCTGTCATTAGAGCTAACCTCATAGAAAGGCTACAACAAGCCGAGGCGTGCGGAGATTTTTCTGTTTGCAAGCAATTGCCATTCGCAAATTGCCAAAGAATCCGAATTGAAAAAACTGCTGCTTGCGCTCAAATTTCAGCAATCTTTTGGCAATTTTAGCAGCTCTGGCAATTTGAGTTAGGGGGCTTAGGCGTAAGAAAATAAAGGACTTAATAAAAGTTGATGCAGAATTATCTTGACCTTGTGCCCACCCGGGGCTAAGTTATTGTCATCCCACGGATGGACCCCTAACCGGTGTTCCAGGTACCAGGGACGCCTCAGCAGAAGATTTTGAGCAACTCAGAACCCGTTGTTCGCGTCTAACAGGCGCACAGGGTTTGGGCAACCCCCACCGAAATCAGCGGTTTCAAAGCTTTCGATTCTCGAGCCGGCGCAGGGAACTGGAATGTGGCCTCCCAGCCTGGAGCGGTGGCGAAGAATCTATACACACGAACGATGTATTTGCAGGCAATTCAAAGCTGAGCTTTGGATTTTTAGGAAAGCTGAAAGACCTTTTATAACGTACTAATCTTAAGGAGAAACGATAATGCGTTCTGACCTGATTTATGACGCACTCGATACTGTGACCAACCGCTATCTTCTGTGCCAGCTAGTGTCCAAGGCGACGCGGCAGTTCCATAAGCCGAATACGCGCGTCCAGGAAACCATGAACGACGTGCTGGTTCGAGTGGGCGGCGTTGAGCGGGCGGAGGAGGTTATTTCTGTGCCGGCCGGCGCAGTTGCCGAGCCCGAGCGTCGCGCTGCATAATAGAGATTACTGAAAATCCCGCCGGGCCGGGCGCCTGGCGGGTTCTCAGGTGATCCTGAGAGCCAGAAAGTCCTCGCCTCTGAAACATCGTTTAATCCTCCCAGATCAATCCCAAAAAACTCCGTAGGTGAATATGACAATCGCCGAACTAAAAGAAAAGAACATCACCGAGCTTACCAAGATCGCGCGTGCCCTCGACCTCCCCGGCGCCAGCGGCATGCGCAAGCAGGATCTCATCTTCAAAATCCTGCAGGCCCAGAGCGAAAAGGAAGGCCATATTTTTGCCGAAGGCGTTTTGGAAATCCTGCCTGACGGCTACGGTTTCCTGCGCTCACCGGACTATAACTATTTGCCTGGCCCGGACGACATTTACGTTTCACCCTCGCAGATCCGCAAGTTCGATCTCAAGACCGGCGACACCATCAGCGGCCAGGTGCGCCCGCCGCATGAAGGCGAAAAGTATTTCGCGCTGGTGAAGATTGAAGCGGTGAACTTTGAGTCGCCGGAAGAAGCACGCAACAAGATCCTGTTTGACAACCTGACGCCGCTCTATCCTCAGGAGCGCCTCAAGCTGGAAACCATTCGCGACAACTTTACGGCGCGCGTGATGGATTTGCTCACGCCGATCGGCAAAGGCCAGCGCGGCCTGATCGTCTCTCCGCCGCGCGCCGGCAAGACCATGATCCTGCAGAACATCGCCAATTCCATCACCACCAACCATCCGGAAGTGGTGCTGATTGTCCTGCTGATTGACGAGCGCCCGGAAGAAGTCACGGACATGCAGCGGTCGGTGAAGGGCGAAGTGATCTCGTCCACCTTCGACGAACCCGCGGCCCGTCACGTCCAGGTTGCCGAGATGGTGATCGAAAAAGCCAAGCGGCTGGTCGAGCACAAGCGCGACGTGGTGATCCTGCTTGATTCGATCACGCGCCTGGCCCGCGCCTACAACACTATCGTTCCGCCGTCGGGCAAAGTTCTCTCCGGCGGCGTGGATTCGAATGCTTTGCAGCGCCCCAAGCGGTTCTTCGGCGCGGCGCGCAATATCGAAGAAGGCGGATCGCTGACCATCGTGGCCACGGCGCTGATCGAAACCGGATCGCGTATGGACGATGTGATCTTTGAAGAGTTCAAAGGCACCGGTAACATGGAAGTCATCCTGGACCGCAAGCTGAGCGACAAGCGCGTCTTCCCGGCCATCGATATCCAGCGTTCCGGCACGCGCAAGGAAGAGTTGATTATTCCCAAGGAAGATCTCACGCGCATCTGGGTGCTGCGCCGGGTGCTCAATCCGCTCTCGCCCGTGGAAGCCATGGAACTGCTCATCGACAAGCTGGGCAAGACCCGCGCTAACCAGGAATTCCTTGGCAACATGAGCTCGTTGTAAGAGAGCCGTCAGCTTTTTCTGAAATCCCGAGCGGAGCGAGGGATCCCTATCGCCATCGATGAACTCGATTGATGATCGCTCCGCGGTCGGCGCTTGATTTGGGGCACTCGAACGCGTGTCGCTTTTCACCCAGGCATCGCATGTCCATCGCACCGGCTCGCCGACGCGCTACCTGCAACTGCGTCGATCGCGCGTCTTCCGCGCCCGAGAATCCTCGAGGTCATAGCGATCCCTCGCTACGCTCGGGATTTCAGAAAAAACGTACCAGCCTGACTACTCCTGCCGTGGTCTAGAGGTTTGCTCTAATGGACTGGCTACGGCCGGTTCCCGGTGCGGTAAAGACTTTAGGACGAGCACTTTAGGGCGGACCGAGCGGGTACTTAAAGTGTGGTACTCTGTAGCAAATCGGCGGCTTTCCCCCCAAGTCAAAGCAGTGGCGCAAAAGCAAAAAACCGGCGGCTTCCAGATTTCCTACGTCACGATCACGTACCGCAGCGTTCTGCTGGGGATTTTGGCGGCGGCGGCAGTCGTTTGTCTGGTTACGTTCTTTGCTTTCCCTGACATTGCCAACCGCGTGATGGCTTCTGGACAATCCAGTCTGGGCAAAGTGCTGGCTAAAGTGGGACTGGGCGGCGCCAACAACGGACCTGAACCGGGCCCGCAGCAAGCGCACTTCACCAACATCGACGGCGTAGTCCGTGTAAAAAAAGCCAGCAGCAACACCTGGATGCTGGCTGACTATAACGTACCTCTGGAAAGAAACGACGTGATTCAGACCGCTCCTGAGGGCATCGCCAAGGTGGTCTTCGCGGACGGAACGAACTACACCGTGAAGCCGGATTCGCTGATCGTCATTCAGGAAAACTCACTGAACGCAGCGCAGCAGACGGAAGTCTCGGTGCAGGTGACCACCGGCACCGTGGACCTGGCCACGTCGAACATCAGCCCTGGGTCCAGGTCGCAAGTGCGGGTAGCCGGTACCACCGCCAGCTTTTCCGCCGACACCTCGGCCCAAGTGGGGAATGATCCGCGCAGCGGCGTGAGCGACATTCTAGCGAAGAAAGGTTCCGTGCAGGTCAGCCGCGGCGGGGAAAACGTCAAGCTGACCGACAACGAGAGAGTCACCATTCCTACCGAGGGCGATATGATCAAGAGCAAGGTGATCGCGCCGCCGATCCTGATCAATCCCTCGACACCCCAGATTTCGCTCGCCCCGGCTGAAAAAGGAGTGACGTTCTCCTGGAGCCAGGTAGAGAACGTGCGGGGCTACCATGTGAGCATTGCCCGCAACCAATTCTTCACCGGCAGCGGCGTGGTTTTCGACAAGACGGTCACGAGCGATCAAATTGTGCTGACGATCCCGGATGGCGCATATTTCTGGAAAGTTCGCTCCATCGGCGACGACGGGAAGGAGTCTGCGGACAGCCCAGTGAACCGCTTTAGTTTGGTTCCCAGGGGCGCTAACAGCCTCAGCATTCCCCTTGAAGTAGGGGATTTCGTCCAGATTGGGCATAGAATTGAAGTCCGGGGAAGGACCGAACTGGGGGCGCGGGTGATGGTCAACGGCGAGGAAGCGGTCATGATGAGCGATGGAACGTTCCGCTATCTCACCAATCCTTTGCCGACAGGGGAAAACATGATTACGGTGACGGCCCAGAACGCGCAAGGCCATTACAGCAACGTGTCGCGTCCGGTCACGATCCAGTAGAATCCCCTATTGTTCGCGCCGGGTTTTTGGGTCAAAGTAGTAGATTCCCACACATAGGTTGTGCGGTAAAGGGCGCGGCGGTTCGGGGAGAAAAACGGCCGTTGCCGGCGGCGAACTCCGCCGGGGTCCAGGAATTCGATAGAGAAACGAGATAGAAACAGGTATGTCGTCAAACGGTCTCAAGTCAGAAAGCTCACGCATTCATAACCTCCGTTCACTGTTCAGCATGTTCTCGAGCGATCTCGCCATCGATCTGGGCACCGCGAACACTCTGGTCTATGCCAAAGGCAAGGGCATTGTGGTGAACGAGCCGTCCATCGTGGCCATCAACAAGAACACCGGAGACGTGGAGGCCGTGGGAAAAGAAGCCAAAGAGATGCTGGGGCGGACGCCCGGCAACATCGTGGCCATCAAGCCCATGAAAGACGGCGTGATCGCGGATTTCAAAGTCACGGAAAAGATGTTGAACTATTTCATTCAGAAGGCGCACAACCGCAAGATGCTGGTGCATCCCCGGATCGTCATCGGCGTGCCTTCGGAGATCACGCAGGTGGAGAAGCGCGCGGTGATGGACTCCGCTTACCGCGCCA
This sequence comes from Candidatus Angelobacter sp., assembly GCA_035263765.1. Lineage (GTDB taxonomy): Bacteria > Acidobacteriota > Terriglobia > Terriglobales > Acidobacteriaceae > Angelobacter. Next base: position 35,887 of record DATFQZ010000248.1, read on the forward strand.
AGGCCAGCGAAGTTCATCTCGTCGAGCAGGCGATGGTGGCGGCGATCGGCGCCGGCCTGCCGATCACCGAACCCAGCGGCAACATGGTGGTGGACATCGGCGGTGGCACTACGGACATCGCCGTCATCTCGCTCAGCGGCATCGTCTATTCGCGTTCCGTGCGCATGGCCGGAAATCAGATGGACGAAGCCATCATGAATTACCTGAAGCGCAAATATAATCTGCTGATCGGCGAGCGCACCGCCGAACAGATCAAGATGGAGATTGGTTCCGCGTATCCGTTGGACAAACCGCTGACTATGGAGATCAAGGGCCGCAACCTGATCGAGGGCGTGCCCAAGACCATCACGATTGACGACAGCGAAATCCGCGAGGCCCTGAGCGAGTGCATCAGCACCATCATGAACGCCATTCGCGTGGCTCTGGAGCGTACACCGCCGGAGCTGAGCGCCGATATCAGCGACCGCGGCATCGTGCTCACCGGCGGCGGCGCCCTGCTGAAGAACCTGGACAAACGCATCCGCGAAGAAACCGGCCTACCGGTTTCGATCGCTGATGATCCGCTGGCCAGCGTGGTCCTGGGCACCGGCAAGATGCTCAGCGACTTCAAGCTCCTGCGGAAGATTTCGATCGAATAACTGCAAGGAGCACTCAGCCGTCAGCACTCAGCATTCAGCCTTTACGGTGTTTCGATTACGGGATGCAATGTTAAGCCTGGATGTGGCAGCGCTGAATGCTGATTGCTGACTGCTGACTGCTTGTCATGGAAAATTTCTTCAGCCGGTACAAGAACCCACTGGTGCTGGTGGTCGTGCTTTTCCTCCAGGTGATCGCGTTGGCCACGCAGGTCAAGCGTCCGGAGAGCGGGAAAGCGCCCGGCACCGGCGGCACGCGGCTGATCCGGGTGTGGACGGCCACGGCCATCACACCCTTTGAGCGAGCGCTGGTATCCACCGGACATTTCTTCCGCAACACCTGGCATGACTACATCGATCTTCATGACGTGCGCAAACAGAACCAAGAACTTCAGGAAGAACTGGCGCGCATGAAGATGGAGCAGGTGCGTCTCCAGGACGACGCCGATCAGGTCCGCCGTTTGCGTGCGCTGCTCGATTTCAAAGAGCGTTATGTAGGCCAGACCGTGGCCGCGCAGGTGATCGGGACCAGCGGCAACGACCTCACACGCACCGTGCAGATTGATAAAGGCTCCAGAAACGCCCATTTGAAGCCGGACATGGCGGTCATCACCCCGGACGGCATCGTGGGCAAAGTGAAAGAAGTTTATCCCTTCAGCTCCCAGGTGCTGCTGATCAATGACCGCGAGAGCGGCGCTGGCGTGATCCTTCAGAGCTCGCGCCTGCACGGCATCCTGCGCGGCAGTTCGCAGGGGTTCCTGCAGGTCAATGACGTGATGTCGGACGAAAAAGTCGACGTCGGCGAACAAGTAATTACCAGCGGCGGCGACAAGGTCTATCCCAAAGGCCTTCCCGTGGGTACGGTGACGCACGTTGCTCCAGACAGCGAAGGCGGTCCGTTCCTTGCGTTGCGCATCAAGCCTGCGGCCCATCTCGACCGCTTGGAAGAAGTTTTGGTCGTGACCGAGATTTCTGAAGAAAGCTCTGCCGCCGGCGACGACGCCACGCCGCACCGTGCTGCCGACATCCTTTCGCAACGGCTGCCCAGCGTTCAGAAGCCGGCCGATGCCAACGCCAACGCAACGGGCGCCGCCACGAGTGTAGTCCCCAGCGCAAACCGGAGCGCGCCTTCGGCTTCACCCAGCCCTTCACCGAGCGCAACCCCCGTGAAGAAGAAAGTCGCGCCGGAAGGCTCTGTTCCAAACCCGGCCCCGGCCAACGCCACTCCGCCGAAGCCGAAAGCAAAGCCAACGCCTTCGCCCAGCCGCGATGAAACGACGCCGCCGAAAGCGGATGAACGACCGCCGGGTACGGAGAAGCCTCCGCGATGAGCTACGCCATTTCTCTCACTTCGCGCGAGGAAATCGAAGTCCACCGGTTCAGCTGGCCGGTCTCGATCGGTATTCCTCTGTTGGCCATCTTTCTCCAGGTGTTTGTCTCCAAGTGGCTGACCTTCATCAAGAACTTCGATCTGCCGCTGCTGGTCACCATCTTCTTTGCCGTGGCCCGGCGCCGTCCGATCCCCGGCCTTATCACCGGAGCCTTAATCGGCACCGTGCAGGATGTGTTCGCCAGTCCGGTGATCGGTCTGAACGGGATGGCCAAGACCATGATCGGCTACGCAGCGTCGTCGCTCGGCGTACGCATCGATGTGGAAAACCCGGGCTCGCGCTTTCTCATGACCTTCGTATTCTGCCTGCTGCACCGCATCCTCTACATGTTCATCGACCTCGGCCTGGTGGGCGGCAGTGAACCCTGGCTGTGGGGACATACTGTGCTCTCCGCCGTGGCCAACGGCCTTCTCGCGGTGGCGCTCTTCGCTGGGTTGGATAGGTTCAAGCTGAGAAGCTGACGGCTATTTCGGCTCGCTACCTCAATTGCAAGTCAGCATTGCCGTTCCACTCGCGGTCGTGCCGTTTCCGTTGGTGGCCGTGGCGGTTACCGTGATGGCGCCGGCGGTCGCACCCATGCATGTGGCAACGCCGTTGGTCTGGTCTTTGGCGTTGCTGATACTGACATTGACTGGATCGGAGACTGACCAGGTCGCAAAACCAAAAGGCAATGGGGGAGGAGGACACCCCGGAGGCAACACCGGACCGGGAATGAATCTTTGCTGATTCCCGGGCGGCGCGGCGCTGTGGTTCGCTATAGCGCTCGCGGGGGAGATAGAGACAGCAGTCATGTTGCAATCGTGATTGCCCGATCCGCCGCAGCCAGCCCCGGCCAGGCTCAAAAGGAGGGCGCAAGAAATGAAAGCCATTCTCATAGAAGACATTTTTTCCAGAATGCAAATCATAATTCTTGCTGCTCACGACGAAAACGAGATTTTAGGGCATTGGATAATGCCTGATGCCTGTGTGGCACAGGCACTCTTGCCTGTGCAGACGCATCCTGCTGAAGGAAAGAAGCACCGGCAAGAGTGCCGGTGCCACAAATAATTCGTCCGTGCTTGGCCTGTCCGACTCTAAAGACCATTATGGTCAAGCTTGTGTATTGCATCACCAAAAAAACGGGCCTCACGGACGGGGAATTTTTCCGCTACTGGAAGGATGTGCACGGCCCCATCGGCGCGCGGATTCCCGGAGTGCGCAGAATGATACAGAGCCATCGCGTGCACGTCCCTGGAGACCAGCACCACCCCGATTACGACGGCATGGTTGAACTTTGGTTTGACAACGCGGACGCCCTGCTCGCTGCCCGGCGATCGGCGGAATGGAAGGCTTCGAGCGACGACGAAGCCAACTTCATCGACCACTCCAAGGTCGCTTACTTTGTAACCGAGGAGCACGCCATCCTGGATCGGGAGTAAACGATTCAGGAGCAGCCGGTTGCATTCGCTCAATATGCTTGAGCCCCATCCCTTTACCGGTTTGCCAGGCGTTTCACACTTTCTTGAAAAGCACGGTTATCAGAGTAACTTTGACGATAACTTCCCCTGTGCTAGAAATTGACAAGCCCAGTTTGGTTCCCCTTGTCCTGGTTTATTTGCTAGAAGGAGAAGACTTTACATGAAAGACGTCTTTCGCGTCGGGTTCGTCAACCGATGGGAGCGCCGGGATCCGCGCACCGGCTTGAACTATGCAAGCTTCCTTGTGCAATGGCACATTTACGAGCCTCCGTATCGCTTGTCGCCTGATTCCAAGCAAATCGAACCGCTGCTTCTTGATCCTCTAATCAAGGAATCGGATGCGCAAGGGCTGCTCTACTCGGCGGGAGTGCGGAAAGGCTCGCGTTTTTCTGACGGGACCGAACTGACGGCCGACCACGTGGCCGCATCGCTCGAAAAGACGGCGGCTTTCAAGTTGCACGCATCGGCTGCAGCGCGCGGCGACCGCGTGATCTTCCGCCTGAAGCGTCCTAACGCCCGTTTTGACCTGTTGCTGTCGCGCTTTGACCACGGCATTGTGCTGGAGCGGGGAGCGGATTTTCTGGGTACTGGTCCGTACAGGCTGGAAAGCGGAAGCAACGCGAATCAGGACGCTTTTCGCCTGGTGCGCAACGCGTATCACAAACCGGCTGGCCGGCTGGCGGAGATTGAGTGCCGTATTTATCCCATGGATGTGAATGGCCGCCGCACAAAATTGCTGGACGCAGTCAACCGGGGCGAAGTGGATTTTACCGATGAGCTGGCGCGCGACGAGCTGGGCCGCGTGGAAAAGATGCGGAAAGTCATCCAGCTCGGCTACTGCACGGCTGTCCTGTTTTTCAATACCGAGAAGCCGCTGTTTCAAGACAAGCGGGTGCGGCTGGCATTCGCTTCCGCCATCGATCGCAAGGCTTTGGCCGCGCAGTCCTACTCGAACGCTTTGGCGTTTGCAGCCTCGGGAATGATCCCTCCATTGTTGGGAAACACGCCTGACTTGATCATGCACGACCTCGCGCACGCCCGCGACCAGCTGGCCAAGGCCAACGCCAAGGCGGCAGGACCGCTGGTGCTGGCGGTAATTCCCGTCGCTCGCCCGTATTTACCGGAACCGCGCGCCACCGCGGAACTGCTGGCCAAGCAACTCGGGCAGCTGGGCTTCAAAATTGAGATCCGGCAACCGGGCGATGTCGCCGAATATCGCGACTGGAACGCGCGCGGCGCTTACGATATGGTCTTGGGCGGCTGGATTCCGGATACACCTGACCCAGTGGATTTCATGGAGTCGTTGCTCGGGTCCACCGGCATTCCCGTACCCGCAAACCAGACCACGCGCGCCAGCAATTTCTGCCGGTGGCGCAGTCCGGAAATGGACCAGGCGCTCGAGAAACAGCGGCTGAAACCGGATCCGGCCACATGGCGGAGCATCTGCGACATGGTGCGCGAAGAGGTGCCGGCATTTCCTCTGATGTACGGGCCGCGCATCGCAGTGGTGTCCTGGCGGGTGAGAAACTTTCCGCGCGATTTCGGAACCGGGGCCTTTCTGGCCAGCGTCGAGTTACCGGAGGCCAGCGCGTCGGCCACAGATCTAGTTCCCGTTTCAGCGAACCGGTGAGTATTTTGCCGAAATCGACAACACCAGAGTTGTGTTGCGATCGAGGAGCAGGTGATCGTTGAGCCGAAAGTAAACAACGGTTTTGGCGGTGCGGCCTTACGCACAGAGGATCTTGAAGCGCCAGAGGCGCGACCAGAGGGTAGCCCACGGCGTTAGCCGTGGGTACCATGCAAAAAACTCGCGAGCGCCGGAGGCGCGGCACAAGCTCTTCAGCCAAACAGGTATCGCGGACGTATTCCACACGTCTTTTGTATTTTCCCAAACAGGACAATCGCCGGGTTGTGCAATGGAACTATGTGTCGCCCCTCCAGGGCTCTGATCTCATATGCTGGTTACCCACGGCTGCCGCCGTGGGCTACCCTGTCGGCGCGCCTCTGGCGCTTGGAGCATCGATCTTGCGTTACCATCAGCTTCGAATACGATTCGGTGTGGCCTGTCTTTTGGCCGTGCTACGTGTCGCTCTTCACCACAGTTGAAGCTTTTTTTCTTTATAGCCTGGCCGAATTCGTGCTCTGATACTGGTTACGTGTTGCGACCAACTGCAGTGCAGAGGAACACAACGGCGTGTCCGCGGCGCGCTCGCGTTCCGCTGCTTCTCGCCGCCGCCCTCGCGCTTCTGCTCTCCGGATGTGCCAAGGAAATGCTGATGTGTCCGCGTGTGGCGCAGGTGCCGGCGCCTGCACTGCAACCCAGCCCGGGCCCCTTGGAGGAACATCCGGCCCCGGTGTTGTTCGCTACCGACCGGCTTCCGGAATCGCGGGAGAAGCTTACTTTCTCGAGTGCATTGAATCCCTCCGGGGATCACATGAGTTACGGCGTCAAGTGCGAAGATCCAGCGCGCGGCAACGCGGCTTGCGACTCCGAGTCAACCGCGCTCGACCGCAGCCAGTTCCTGGACCGCATTGCGACTTCCCAGTCGGACATCGTGCTCTACGTCCACGGATTCAACTACACGTTTGATGAGTCGCTGGAAGTCGCCTTGAGCATTGTGGAGCGGGCCAAATTTCCGGCAACGCCCGTGGCTTACGCCTGGCCTTCCCAAGGGAGAGTTGGAGGCTATGGGATCGATTACGACATGAGCGAGTGGACTGTGGACCATCTCACGGAGTTCCTTCGCCAGCTCATGTCCGCGGTTCCCGCGAACCATCATCTTCACATCGTGACCCACAGCATGGGAAACCGGGCCCTGCTGCTGGCGCTGGCGCGGCTCGACCTGGCGGACTCGCCCCTCCCACCCCAGCAAGCCAATACCGGGCTTCCACCCAAGCACGCGAACACCGCGCGTGCGGGGGACCCCGGGCTTGCTGAGGACCCCTTGGGGCAGCTCATCTTGATTGCTCCCGACGTGGACGCGCAAATCTTCTCGGAATTGATGGCCCATTCGGGAGCGTTTCATCGCAAGACGATGTACGTCTCGCAGCACGACTGGGCGCTGCGGGCCGCCGGGTTCCTGCGTTCGAGCACCATCCGCGCCGGCGATGCCAGCAAGCAATACCTGGTCTTGAACGGCGTGGATACCGTTGATCTGTCTCCGCTGAGGGCTGGCGTGGCCGGCCACTCGATCTATGACTACTCCCAGTTGCTGTTTGAGGATCTGGGAGCGGTACTGAAAGATGAGTCGGTCACCGGAAGAAACCTGACGGCATGCACCGTCAAGAGCATTCAGAGCGCCAACCAGGCCAACGGCACGTCGCTACCGTGCGTCGTGTTCCGGATGCGCTCGAAATGAGATCACAGGGTGAGCGCAGGCGGGCAGATTCCGCGGCGCGACCCAAGCGGCTTCATGGACGATTGACGTTTAGCGGACCGGAGTGACCTGGAACGAGTCGAAGTACCGCCCGCTGGTTTCAGCGACCGTGTTCTCGGATGACTTCAAAGCGATGAACTGAACGACATAGACGCGAGCGCCCACCTGATAGTACCGGGCCACGATGAGCATGTTCTGGCCGGCGGCGGGTTGCGCTGCGATCTTTAGTTCACGTCCAGGAGAATTGCCGAGGCTGATGTCTCTTTCTTCCAGCAGCGTGCCTTTGACGGCGGCTACCATGCCATCGCGGCCTTTGTCGAAAGAGAATGTCATGCCCGGCTTGATATCAAAGTATGCGACCACGCAGGCCGCATCCGGGCTGGAGGTGCCAGCGATGTGCTGGACCACGTTCTCTCCATCGGAACTGGGTGACTCTTGTGTCATGACCCGCGGCTCGCCGGGGAACAGGATGCTGTATCGGCCTTCCGGTGACGTGTACTTGCTCCAGTCGCCGGCTGCGTGCAGAACCGAGACACATACGGCGGTGATGAGGACCAGAAAAACAACTTTCTTTTTCATGTGGCTCCCTGTGGACCGTTCCTTCTAGCCAGAGAACCGGGCGCTTCCCGGAGGAAGGGCCGCAGGCTCTTGCTTGCTGATCCGCGACGGATTCTAACCTGGGAAGTCGCTGCTGGGACCGTGACCCCAGTAACCTGGCGAGACCCATTCGGACGGTGTGGCCCCTGGGCCATCGGACAAGGCCAAAGAGGGCCAGGGAGGGTTACATCCTCCAGTAACCTGGCTTAAGGCGTTGTGCTAAGCCAGGCAACCGCGAATTGAGGTACTCTAGATACGAGGGCGTCACTCACCTTCCCAAGCGGTTCCGCTGAGGAGGACGGCGGAACGCAACAAGCATGCTCGGTCGCGAAACAAAAATCACGCAAAGCAAATTCACAGTGGTGCAGTACACGATCCTGATCGTGTTCCTGGCGTTGGCCTACGGTTTGTGGCGCCTGCAGGTGGGCCGGAACGACGAGTACGAGGTGCGGGCGGAACAAAACCGCGTCAAACCGGTGACCATCTTGGCTCCGCGCGGTAAGATCCTGGACCGCGATGGGGAGACCATCGTTGACAACTATCCTTCATTCTCAGCGTTGCTGCTGCGCGCTCAGGTCAAAGATCTAAACGGGGATGCGCAAAAGATCGCCGACGGTCTGCACATTTCGGCGTCCGAGATCGTGGAGAAAGTCCGCCGCGACCAGCTAGCGCGCGTGCCGGATTACAACCCCATCATCATCAAAGAAGACATTACTCCCGACGAGCGTGCGTTTATTGAGGCACACCGCGACGATTTTCCTGAGCTGGAAACCATGATGGTGTACCGCCGCCTGTATCCGAGAGATGGGTTCATGGCCCACTTGATCGGGTACGTGGGCGAGGTTAGCGAAGAAGAACTGAACTCCGGCAGCTTCGATACTTATCAGCGCGGTGACATCGTGGGCAAAGCCGGCGTCGAGGCCGAGTACAACGACATGCTCAAGGGCAAGGATGGCGCCCGCAGGGTCCTGGTCAACAGTAAAGGCAAGGAAGTCGGACGGCCGAAAGACCCCAACGTCCCTGTCGTGCCCGGTCACAAGCTCAAGCTCACCATTGATCTGGACATCCAGAAGGCCGCCGAGTTGGCGCTGGACGGGAAGAACGGCGCGATTGTCGCGATGAATCCGCGGAATGGCGAAATCCTGGCTATGGTCAGCCGGCCAACGTTCGATCCTAATCAGTTTGCGGTGCGCATCTCGCGCGACGAATGGAACCGCCTGGTCAACGATCCTGACCACCCGATGATGAACAAGGCCATACAGGCGCAACTGGCGCCGGGATCCGTGTTCAAGATCATCATGTCCGTGGCCGGACTGCAGGAAGGCATTGCCCAGAGCCTGAAAGTTAATTGTGGAGGCAGCGCAGCTTTTTACGGGCGTGTCTTTAAATGTTGGGTGCTTACCGACCACCGAACGCACGGCGTCGTGGACATCGAAAAGGGCATTTACCAGTCGTGTGACGTTTTCTTCTACACGCTTGCGGAGCGTTTGGGGATCAGCAAGATCGCCAAGTGGGCCGGCTTGGTGGGATTGGGGAAGAAGACCGGCATTGACCTTCCCAACGAAGTCAGCGGCGTGATGCCTTCGGAAGAATGGAAAATCAAGAACTTCCGCCAGAAATGGTACGCAGGCGAAACGATTTCCGTAGGCATTGGTCAAGGGGCGGTTGCAGTGACGCCTATACAACTGGCGCGTGCTATCGGAGGGATTGCCATGGGGGGCACATTATACCGTCCGCACGTTGTAAATCCGGAGGACGTGCCGCCCGAGTTTAGGAATCTTCTCACTTCCAACGTGCCTGAAGTGGCACATATCCCCCTGGATGCTGAGAACTGGATCACGATCACCAACGCAATGGGAGAAGTTGTAAATCCTGCTTCGGCGAGCGAACCTCAGGGAGGCACCGCGCCCAGCGCGCACATTCAGGGAGTGGATTTTGCGGGGAAAACCGGCAGTGCCCAGGTGGTCAGCAACGAGTTTCGAAAGACCAAGGGCGGATCGGTGAATCAATTCAAGGACAACAGCTGGTTTGTCGGGCTGACTCCGCGGCGTAATCCTGAAATCGTCGTCGCGGTCCTCTTCGAGGGCGGTGAGCACGGAAAGTTGGCAGCCCGCCTGGCAGCGCAAGTAGTCAAAGCCTACGTGGATAAGCAACGCCAGTTGCGCAACAATCCTATGCTCTTCAGTGATAAGAGCGATCCCGGCTCCGTGCCCATGGCCAGCGTGTGGAACGCCACGCCGGCGGGCGATGAGCAGGCGGCGGTTGGCGGAGGAACTGAAGACCAGGGAGACCATCTTGCTGGTGCCACCCTCCGGGTGAAAGTGGCGCGCAACCGGATGCCAAGGTCTGCCGCAGCGGCGCGGGCGGCGGTTCCCCCGGGAGGGAACTGATGCGCCGGATGATCTCCTTCCGTGACTTTGACTGGGTGCTGCTGGCGTTTGTGCTGCTGATCTGCACACTAGGCGTCACCGAGATTTACAGCACGACTTACGGCACCAAGTTTGCCGGCGCTCACGTCAAACAGATTTACTTCATCCTGGCCGGGCTGGCATTGATGTTCCTGGTCAGCCTGTTTAACTACCAGGTGCTTCTGGAGAATGCCCACTGGTTTTACGTTGCGTCGCTGTTGTCGCTCCTGGCCGTGGCTGTCTTCGGGAAGAAATACCTGGGTGCGCGGCGATGGGTCCAGCTTCCCGGAGGACAACACTTCCAGCCATCGGAATGGGTCAAGCTGGTGTTGATTCTCGCCTTGGCTAAATACTTCAGCGAAGACGAGAGTGAGCGAGGCGCTGAGCTGTCGGATGTCGGGAAGGCCGGGGCCATCGCGGCCGTGCCCATGCTGCTGGTCCTGAAACAGCCCGACCTGGGAACCGCGCTCACGTATGTGCCGGTGGCGCTGATGGCACTGTTTTTGGGAGGAATCAAGTTTCGTCACGCGGCGGCGATCCTGCTGGTCGCCGGCGCCCTGGCGCCCACGCTTTGGATCTACGGACCGAAGCTCCATCTCATCAAGCAGTACCAGAAGGACCGCCTGACCGCCTTCTTACATCCCGATGCCGACTCACAGAAGTCGGGGTACCAACTTGAGCAATCCAAGATCGCCGTCGGCGCGGGCGGGATTTTCGGCAAAGGAGCCCTTAAAGGTACGCAAACACAGGGGTCTTTCCTTCCTGAGCCGCATACCGACTTCATTTTCGCGGCTTGGTCGGAGGAACACGGCTTTGTAGGCGCGATCGCCTTGTTACTGCTATACTTCATGGTGTTGATGCGTTTGATTCACAACGCTCAGACTGCGTCTGATCGCGCAGGCGGCTTTGTGGTGATGGGCGTGGTGGCAGTGTTGCTGTTCCACGTCCTGGTCAACGCCGGCATGGTGGTGGGCTTTATGCCCGTCACCGGGATTCCGCTGCCCCTGATGAGCTATGGTGGCTCGTCATTGTTGTTCATGTTTCTGGCGCTGGGGATTGTCATGAACGTCCGCATGCGCCGTTTCGTGAATTAAAAAAGCGGAGACACGTTGTTCGCGCGAAGGCGCGACAAACAGAATTTACGTTACGTCCTTACGTAGAAAGAGGGCGCCGGCCGGGAAAGTGAGCCGGAGAGGATTCAGGGTCCCCAGCGCAGGGATCTCAGCGAGCGCTGCATTTGCGCCGCTGAGGTGCTTGAAGGTGCTGGGGCGGAGAGAGCGTTGCCGGGCGGGTAACGGCCCCGCGATATCGCAGGGTGGCCACAAACCCGGAACGCGCCAGGTGCCGAGATTCTTCACCATCCTACGCAGATTGCAATAGCGTCGCAGGGGGCAAAGCCCCGCGAGGCTGTGGTGTACGTCCTGCCGAAGACAAGAATTGAAATTCGCGCACTTGCGAGTGCCTGCGCCACGGGGTCCCCAGACTGGGCTGGTTTTGCCTGGGTTGGGGTGAACGTCATTCCAGCGTCGGCCTCTTCATGATCTGGATTCTGCTCCTTCTCTCTCCCCGGCCTTAGAACCGGAGAGAATCAATGTCGAAAGAACTCTTTGTCTCTTCGACGCCGCACGAAACCAAAGTTGCGATCGTCGAAGACGACCAGTTATCTGAAATCTATTACGAACGGGAAAATGAATACACCCTGGCCGGGTCGATTTACAAAGGCCGGGTGACGCGCGTGCTTCCCGGCATGCAGTCCGCGTTCGTCAACATCGGACTGGAGCGCGATGCGTTCCTGTATGTCTCAGACTTCCTGCTTGAGGAAGAAGAAGACGCCGAGGGAATGGACCAGGTGGTGGCGCGTCCGCACATCATCGCGTCTCCAGCCCCAGAGGAACATGCCGAACACGCTGAACATCGCCAACACACTGAAGACCGCCCGGCCCGCGATGAGGGTGAGGGAAATCCGCTCGAAGCAGTGGAAATGATTCCGTCCGCCGAGATGGGAGAAGAACCTGCCGGCGGTGCGGATGCAGGTCCGCCGCAACGCGAAACTGGGGGCGAGCAGGACCGGGAAGGCGCGCGCAAGTGGCGCGGGCGTCGTCGCCGTCGCGGCGGCCGCGGCCGTTTCCAGGACCGGGAAGAGCGTGGAGCACACGCGCAAGAGGAACCGTCCCAGGCCGTGGAAAGCCAGGAACATCCGGCGTCGGAAGAACCCGTAGCTGCTCACGAGCCGCGCCCGGAGCGTCCCGTCCAGGAGAGGCCTTCTTCGGGTCACACGCCGGTCGTCCTTCCCGGCGAATCCATCTCGAAGTATCAGCCGCGCCAAAACAGGCCGGCGCCGGAAGCTGAGACCCAGCCGCAGCGAGTCAGCAGCGCCAGGCCGTCCACCGAATACACGATCCATCCTTCTCAGTTTTCTCCTGGCTCCATGGTCCTGCCAGGAGAGTCGATTTCCAAATATCGGGGAAGGAAAATGCCGTCTTCGTCGCCGGAGCCGCAAGTCGCAGACCGGCCGCCGCAGGAAGCACACGGGTTCCTGCAGGACGTCGAGTCGGCAGGCCCCTTACCGCAAGTAGCGGAACACCCTGAAGAAGAGCACCACGAGGAAACGCACCCGGTTGTGGACGCCATCCCGCATGAGGCTGAGCCCGTGGCCCCCGCTGTCACGGCCAAGCCGGAGGAAGAAAGATTTGAGCACATGAACCTGGCTTCCACGTTCGGTGGCGAAGCAACCGAATCCGGCGAGCAAGCGGCAACGGAGGAGGTTGAGGAAGAATCCGCGGAAGCCGGAAAAGCCGAAAGCCGGACCGCCGCAGCGGAGCCCCAGGCTTCTGCTCCGGGCGTCATGGAAGAGGAAGAAATCGAGGAAGAAGAAAGCGAACTGCCCTCTTTCGAAGAAGACGCCGACTTGGCCGAGTACGAAGAACTGGAAGAAGAAGTTCTGGGCGGGACCAGCGACCAGATGGTTGCGGCCGGCCGTGAGCTGACCGAAGCCGTGCGCGACGCTCACGTCAACGAGCACGCCACTGGACAGTACGAAGCCGAAGGTCTGGATGCCGAGGAGCTCGAGGAAGTTGCTGAAGTCCTCGGCCTGGCCGACGAAGGCGAAGTGGAAGAAGCTGAGCTGGAAGCCGGGGAAGAAGAGAACGAGGATCTGGAAGGCGCGCGCGCGGAGCATCGTGCCGCCGGCACCGCGGGATACCAGCAGGCGCAGCGCGCCGAGCGTAAGCCCGGAGAGCGTCGCGGACGCCGGCCTGGCCGCCGTCCCATGCGCGGACGCCGCCATCAGCCACCCCGCCGTCTGCCTGCCATCAGCGATCTGTTGAAAGAAGGCCAGGAAATCCTGGTGCAGATCGCCAAGGAGCCCATCGCCAAGAAAGGCGCGCGCATCACCAGCCACATCGCGCTGCCGGGACGGTTCCTGGTCTATATGCCCACGGTGCATCACACGGGGGTTTCACGCAAGATCGCCTCAGAAGAAGAGCGCCATCGCCTGAAGCGCATCGCGCTGAGTGAGCGGGGTGAAGCGCAAGGCGGATTCATCGTGCGCACTGCGGCTGCGGGAGCCAATGAAGACGACCTGCGCGCCGACATCCGTTTTCTCATCAATTTGTGGAACGAGATTCGCGGCCGCGCCGAGAGCGCCAAAGCACCAGCCCTGATCTATCACGACTTGAATCTCGTGGAGCGCATTCTGCGCGATCAGGTCACTACCAGCTTTTCTACGATCTGGGTAGACACCGAGCATGAGTACGAGCGCGTCCTGCGCTTTGTAAGCCGCTTCCAGCCCTCGCTGGTGAAGCGCGTGAAGCTGTACAGCAAAGACACGCCTTTGTTCGAGCAGTTCAACATCACGGACGAGATCAACAAGGCGCTCAAGTCCAAAGTCTGGCTCAAGAGCGGCGGTTACATCGTCATCAACCAGACCGAGGCCCTGGTGGCGATCGACGTCAATACCGGCAAATACGTCGGCAAGACGGCGCGCCTGGAAGATACGATTGTCAAAACCAACATCGACGCAATCCGCGAGATCGTGCGGCAGATCCGGCTGCGCGACCTGGGCGGGATCATCGTCATCGATTTCATTGACATGGACGAACGCAAGAACCGGCACAAAGTCATGCAGGCGCTGGAAGACGCTCTGAAGGCCGACCGCGCGCCCTCCAAGGTTCTGCAATTCAATGATTTTGGACTGGTGGCCATCACCCGCAAGCGGGTCAAACAGTCGCTGGAGCGCACGCTGGGACAGCCCTGCCCCACCTGCCAGGCCACGGGCATGATCAAATCCGTCAGCACGGTCTGCAACGAGATCTATGTCGAGATGAGGAAGATGAGCCGCCATTTCGAACGGGACATCATGCTGCGCGTGAACCCCGAGGTAGCCAAAGCCCTGAAGTCAAATTCCGGGAAATGGCTGCAGGAGATGGAAGAACTCACCCGGCGCACGGTGCTGGTGAAGTCCGACCCGCTGTTGCATCCGGAACATTTCGATATTCAGTAGTGGGTCGAAACTGACCCACTACTGAGTATCAGCGTCTAGCGATCTCGGCACGCCGGGATCGCGTGCCTTTAGGCAGACGTTCATCGCGATAGCGATGAACACAAGTTCGGGCCGCGAATTACACGAATGAACACGAATCTTCATCAGACTATTTGTGAGATTCGCGTTGATTCGCCTCCCGCAGTTTCTTCAACTCCCCTGGCAAATCTCTTGTCTGCTATAGTTTTCTGCAAACTACTCTGGTCAAGAACGTTCCTGGTATGGGAAAAAAGTTCAAAGGAACTGCAGGTGTACAGCGCGCGTTGGGTGCGTACGTCAAACTGGCCCGCGCCGCCAATGCGTCCTTGGCTTACGCCCGTGTCGGACTGGAAGACGCTGGCCTGACGTTGAGCCAGTTCGCTGTATTGGAAGCGCTTTATCATGTGGGACCGCTCAACCTGGGCGACCTCGCCCGGCGCATCCTCACCAGCGGTGGCAATCTCACCCTGGTGGTGGACAACCTGGAAAAGCGCGGCCTGGTGAAACGCAGCACGCAGGGCAACGACAAGCGCTACATCCTGGCCACCATCACCCCCGCCGGGCGGAAGCTCATCGCCAGGATCTTTCCCGGACACGCCAAGCGGATCACCGAGGTTATGTCGCGCCTGACCGCCTCGCAGCAGCAGATGTTAGGTAAGCTGTGCCGCAAGCTGGGCACGGGAGAGTAAAGCGTGGTTACCTTCAAACCTCGCGCGTCTGTGTTATCTTAATGCGCCAATGTCCCGTCTCACGGTCTTGTATGCAATTGCCATCTTTCTAGGGAGTTTTTTGCTCTTTCTGGTCGAGCCAATGGCGGCCAAGCGCCTGCTTCCGCTTTTAGGCGGCTCGGCTGCTGTATGGACTACGTGCCTTGTCTTCTTCCAGGTCGCGTTGCTGCTGGGGTACATGTGCGCGCACTGGCTTGCCACCCGCCTGCGCCCACGGACCCAAGCCTTCCTTTACACCGGACTGCTGATTGCCTGCCTGGCCCAGGTGAGTTTCAATCTACATCCTGATCTACGCGCTTCCACGTTGCATCCGATCGTCAGCGTCTTCGTGCTTTTGATTGCACTCATCGGCCTGCCCTTTGTGGTCCTCTCTGCGACCAATCCTTTGCTGCAGGCATGGTACTCGACGGGCTCGACCGGCGGCGCAGGCGCGGCTATGCCCGCGGGTCGCCTTGTCCCGCCTTATCGTCTCTTCGCGCTTTCCAATTTTGGATCGCTGCTCGCTCTGTTGGTCTATCCCTGGCTGGTCGAACCGCGTTTCAGCCTGCGCGAACAGAGCCTGGCCTGGTTTGCCGGTTTCGCAGTGTTCGCGTCCGCATGCGCGGGAATCGCCTGGGTCAAGCTTCGCAGCGCTCGGGATCGTGATGTCACCGTGGCCGTGGATCCCGGGACAGCCGCGGCGGGCACAGACGAGCCGAAACCCGCGGCCGGCGATCGCATGCTGTGGTTGCTGCTGGCGGCGTGCGGTTCGGTCTTGCTTTGTGCCATGACCAACCACCTCAGCCAGAACATTGCCGCGATTCCTCTGTTGTGGATCGTTCCGTTGACCATGTACCTGCTGAGCTTTGTCGTGGCGTTCAGCCGCGGCTCATGGCTGCCGGGTTTTCTGCGCTGGCGCATTCCGGGGATAAGGGTGTCCGTAGCGCGAATGATTCTGTTGGTCCTGACGGCGGCTACTCTGGGTTGGCTGGTCTACATGCAGAATCAAATGCGCCATGATCCGTCTCTATGGGCGGCCGTGGCGCTCTATTGCTCGGCATTGTTGGTTCTCTGTCTGTTCTGCCACGCTGAGCTGCACCGGCTTCGCCCCTCGCCGCGGCATGCGACATCGTTCTATCTCTCGATTGCCGCCGGCGGCGCGGTTGGTGCCATCCTCGTTGGCGTCATGGCTCCTTTACTTCTTACCGGCAGTTACGAACTCGCCTGGAGCGTGGTGTTCACCGCCGCCATGGCCCTGGTTGTTACCGGGCGTCAAGGCATCGGCTGGCGGCTGTTCTGGGGAGCGGCCACCGTGGCTATCGCCGGCTTCCTCATTTTCTTCCATATTCGCGGCGACGGAGAGCACACCATCAAGCAGGTCCGCAATTTTTACGGCACGCTTCGCATAACCGAGGACATGGTGCCACCCTTTGCCGGGCCAACACGCTATCTCTACCACGGCAACATCCGCCACGGATCGCAGATTTATACGGACGAGCTGCGGAAGACTCCGACCACGTACTATGCTCACGATTCCGGCGTGGGTCTGGCCCTCGATCTGTGCTGCGGTGACAGGCCGAGGCGCGTGGGCGTGATCGGACTCGGCACCGGGACTCTGGCGGCGTACGGACGCAAGGGCGATGTCTTTCGCTTCTACGACATCAACCCGCTGGTCGAACCTATTGCCCGCAATATGTTCACCTACGTTCGCGAGTCCGCGGCCACGATTCAAGTCGTCCCCGGGGACGCGCGGTTGTCTATGGCCACTGAAGCGCCGCAGCAATACGACGTTCTAGCCATCGACGCGTTTTCGGGCGACGCCATTCCCGTTCACCTTCTTACCAGCCAGGCGCTGGCAGTGTACCAGCGCCATCTCAAGCCCGGTGGGATCATCGCTTTCCATGTGTCCAACAAATTCCTGAACCTGTCGCCCGTGGTCGACCAACTTGCGGCATCCGCAGGCCTGCACGTGGTCTTCGTCGCCTCTGATCCCAACGATGACAAGGAAGACAACACGGGTGAGTACACGGCAGATTGGGTTCTGGTCACTGCCAACCAGGACTTCTTGTCGAACGAAAAGGTGGTAGAGGCTGGCGGCGACCCGGTGAAGAATCCCGGCGTACGCCCGTGGACTGACGATTACAACAGCGTCCTGCCCTTGCTGCGCTGGAATGAGAAGGACGAAGATACCGACGACGACACGAAAGACGAACAGAAACCCGACGAAAAAAAGCCCGACGAGAAGAAGCCCGACGACAAGAAAAATGAGCGGGGCCCTGCCTAGGCAAGGCTTCTTCCCTCGAGATCGCCAAAACCCCCTCAACCTGTCATCTCGACCGAAGCGCGACGAGGACTCTTCCCACCACGAAATCCCGTGGCGCGGAGCTCGGGACAGGCTCTCCACTTCGCGCTAGGGTTTCCGGAAGCGACAAATTCAGGTGCCCTCCGGTCGGGATGACACATACCACGCTCCTTGTTTTCTCCTTGAAACTATTTTGATGTCAAAGCATCTAATCGCATATAGACGATATGATCGGGCGCACGTTGCCGAGGAGGGACCCATGATTCAAGTCAGACGCGCGGATGCACGCGGCCACGCCAACCATGGCTGGCTCGACACCCACTACAGCTTTTCCTTCGCCGACTACTACGACCCCAGATTCATGGGCTTCCGCAGCTTACGGGTGATGAACGAAGATCGGATCAAGCCGGGGTACGGATTTCCTGCCCACCCCCATCGTGATATGGAAATCATCACTTACGTCCTCGAGGGTTCTCTGGAACACAAGGACAGCATGGGGACCGGGTCGGTCATCCGCGCCGGCGAGGTACAGAAAATGAGCGCCGGCAGCGGGGTCCGGCATAGCGAGTTCAACCCTTCGAAGAGCGAACCTGTGCACCTTTATCAGATCTGGCTCGTACCCGAAAAAGAAGGAATCGTGCCGATGTATGAGCAGAAAGCGATTTCCTCAGAAGAAAAGCAGGGCAGATTACGGCTGGTGGCGTCGCCCCAGGGCGGCGAGGAGAACGGGGCGGTCAAGCTCTACCAGGATGCTGAGATCTACGCCAGTGAGCTGACGGCGGGCGAAACCGTAGAGCGCCCACTGGAAAAAGGGCGCTACGCCTGGTTGCAAGTCATCCGCGGCGCAATCACCCTCAATGGCGAACAGCTTAAAGCCGGCGACGGAGCGGCCATTGCCGGGGAGCCCAGGATTGAGATCGCGGGTAAGGGCGATAAGAACGAGATCCTGTTGTTTGACCTGGCGTGAGCGCAAAATCGCCGCCATCGCACGTGATCGCCGCCATCGCGCGTGATCGGGCCGGCAAGTGGTTTCTCCGCCATCAGATGACGGCGATGACGGCGATGTCGGCGATGACGGCGATCCCCCGATTTCCCTGTCGTTACTTTCGGGTTAACACCCCAGTTTCGTTACCATGACCTTAGTAACATTTGCGGCAAAATGGTCGAACCGTGTGCATCAATACCACAACCTATTGTGGTGTCGGGTGCCTTCCAGCTCAGGATTTTGAGATTGCGCTACGGGGGAAAATGGTACTAGCCCCAAAGATACCCCCAAAACAGCGGAAGAAACCGGAAGTTCCCTATTGACCTCCTGAAACAACCCAGATATAACTCGCATCGACCTGAAGTTTCCCCCCCGAGAAGATTAGAAGATTACAAGAGGAAATTCTCCCCAGGGCCCGGTGAGGCCGACAACCCACTGCGGAAAGGCTATACGTTATGGCAGCAGATTCGCGTGAAGTAATGAACATTCGACAGGCTTCGCAGTACCTGGGAGTCAGTCCGGACACGCTGTACAAGTACGTGACGGAGGAGAAAATCCCAGCCTTCAAACTCGGGAACCGCTGGAAATTCAAGAAGACGATCCTGGACCAGTGGATGGAACAAAAGAGCACGATGAACATGAGCAGCGCCAAGAAGCGGCCGCGTGCAGCGAAAGCGGCCGGAGTAAGGTAGCTCCCGGAATCGGGGAAAGAAACTCAAAGGAAACCAACAAGGCAGGACGGCATGTTTGGATCAGCTAAAACGATCGTTGGATTGGACATCGGCTCCAGCAGCATCAAGGCCATCGAACTGAAGCGCTCCAAGGGCGAGATCGTAGTTTCGCACCTGGGAATGGAACCGCTGGCGAGCGACATCGTGGTCGACTCCATGATTGTGGATTCAGGGAGCGTTTCCAGCGCCATCAGCAAGATCTTTGGTGAGCACAACATCAAGACCAAGAACGTAGCCACTTCCGTGAGCGGGCATTCGGTGATCGTGAAGCCGATCAAGGTGCAGCCGATGACCGAATCGGAGCTGGCGGAGGGGATCACCACGGAAGCTGCGCAGCACATCCCGTTCGACATTGCCGACGTGAACCTGGATTTCGAGATCCTGAACCCAGACAGCACCGGCTCACAAATGGACGTTCTTCTGGTGGCCGTGAAGAAAGACAAGATTCTGAACTACACCAACGTGCTTTCTCTGGCGGGTAAGACGCCATCCGTGGTGGACATTGACGCTTTCGCTCTGCAGAACTGCTACGAATACAACTACCAGCCCAGCCCTGATGCCACAGTGGCGCTGCTCAACCTGGGCGCCAGCGTGATGAACATCAACATCGTGAAAGGGACCACCCCGCTGTTCACGCGCGATGTGAGCGTCGGCGGTAACCAGTACACCGATTCGCTGCAGAAGGAACTGGACCTGAGTTTTGAAGACGCGGAATCCCTCAAACTGGGCCGCCGCGTCGGCACCGTAAGCGAGGACGCCAAGCAACCTATTCTGCAGCAGGTCACTGAAATCATCGTTCTGGAAATCCAGAAGACGTTTGACTTTTTCCGCGCCACGGCGTCAGGCGAACATATCGAACGAATCTACATCGCCGGCGGATCGTCCAAGGTCCCCGGCCTGGTAGAAGCGTTGCGACAGGAGTTCTCTTTGCCGGTGGAGATCCTGAATCCGTTCCAGCGCATCGTGCCGGCGGTGGATTCATTCGAAAGCGGAATCTTGGACCAGAACCCCGGACAGTTGGCAGTGGCGGTGGGTTTGGCCCTGAGGAGTTTTGACGACCTATGATTCGCATCAATCTAAGTTCTCTCGCACCTCCGAAGACAAAGCGTGGCGGCAAGCGCGCCGCGGTCGCCGTATCCTCTGGCGGCGGCGAAGGCTCGGGTACTGTTGTTCTGGCCCTGGTTTTTCTGGTTGCTCTGGGCGTGGCCATCGGTGCCTCCTACGTGCTGGTAAAGAACGAACAGGCACGTCTGGAGAAAGAACTGCAAGTTACCCTGGCCGAAAACCGAAGACTGGCCGATGTCAAGAACCAGTACGAGGCCAGCAAGCGGAAAGCTGATGCTTTTGAGCGTCGCGTCAAGATCATCGACGACCTGAAGGAAGCCCAGAAGGGACCGGTCACCACGCTGCAGCTGGTGGCAGACACGGTCAATAAGACCGACGCCGTCTGGCTGGAGAGCATGACCAGCGATGGCAAGACCCTCACCTTTATCGGGACCGCGCTCAGCGCGGACGCGGTGGCGGACTTGATGGCTAACCTCAGAAAAACCGGCGCCTTCAAGAGCGTGGAGATCAAAGAGACCGCGCAGGACGCAGCCATCAAGGAAGTGCAAGCATTCAAGTTCGAGCTGAATTGCGAAATCGGTTTTTCGAGCAAGGTGCAGAAGCAGTCGTAACGGTCATCTGTCAGGGACGGATTGTATATGGCGAAATTCAATGAAATGTCGTTTCTTACAAGGCTGGTGATTCTGGCCGTGGTTTCGGCGCTGATTGGCGCGATCTACTACTACATGTATTACAACCCGATCAGCCAGAAGAACCAGGAACTCAGTAAGCAGATTGCCGACAAGAAGGCCGAGAACGAGAGGCTGCGCGAGTTTGAACCTAAGTTGGCGCAGCTGAAGCGGGATATGGCCATTCTGGAACAGCAGATCGAACGGGAAAAGAAAGTCGTCCCGGAAGATAAGGACGCCGACCAGTTCATCCGCCTGTTGCACGATACGGCAGCCACCGCCGGGATCGAGATTCGCCGCTACACGGCAATGCCGATTGCGAATCACGACTTCTACACGGAAGTGCCGTTTGCCATCGATATTGACGGTCCGTACTACTCGGTGATGGGCTTCTTCCAGCGCGTGAGCGAGCTGGAGCGCATCGTGAATATTGACAACCTGCAGATGGCGAACCCGAAGAACAGCGGTTCAGCGAAGGTCAAGACGACGTATCCATACGCGCCCGGGGAGACGGTGGTGGCCAGTTGCACGGCGACGACTTTCTTCAGTCATGAACCCGGAGCCGGTCCGGCCCCGGCGGTTGCGGCTGCCGGGACGAAACCCGCACCGCCGGCGCCAGCAGCGGGGGCGGCACAGCCGGCAAAGTAAAGAAAACGATTGGTTTTGAGGCATCAAGCAAAGGGTAACTGAGATGAAGCTGATTCAAATTCTAGCGCTCGCAACCGTCATGGCGGCAGTCGCCACGGCGCAGAATTCCGGCGCCAGCAATTCGAACTCCGGCAACCAGAACACCGCGTCGCCGACGCCAACGCCCGCGGCCGGCAAGACCGCGACTTCGACCGCGAAACCTACGCCGTCGAAGGCAGCCGGAAGCACGCAGGCAACACCGAACAAGCCGTCCGCCGCCACGGGCGCGAAGCCGGCATCAGGGACGTCCGCTAGCAAGCCAGCATCGGGGACGCCCGCCAGCAAGAGCGCAAACGGAAGCGCCGCAGCGGCGACTGGAACGGCAAAGGGCGGAGCGGTCGCTGGACCGTCGAAGACCGCCGTAGCTACGGGAACATTGCCGTCCAAGAGCAAGAATGGCGCGTCGGCGAAAGCGACTCCAACGCCTGCCTCGGCAAAGACGGCGACCAAGACCGCGACTGTTTCCAAAGCCGTGGCCAAGCCTACGCCAACGCCGGCCAAGAAAGCTGTGGTCGTGAAGCCGGTAACCCCGGTGGTTCCAGCCAAGCCGCCAACGCCTGCTCCTAAGGCCGCGGAAGTTGCCGCGCCGGCGCCGGAAAAGAAACCCGCGCCACGGCCGGCCGGCGCCAACGGTCGTCGCGATCCATTTGTGAGTCCCATCCGGACCGCAGGCCCTTCCGGACCCGGCGCGAACTGCACCGGAGGCAAGCGCTGTCTTTCGATTCCGGAGCTGGTTTTGCAAGGGACGGTGCGCGACATCAGCGGCAAGATGATGGCGGTGGTAGTTACCAGCACCAAGCGCACCTATACGCTGCGCGAGAACGACCAGGTTTTCAACGGGACGGTGGAAAAAATCACAACCGATTCCGTTATTTTCCGTGAGTACGTGAAAGACGCAGTGGGACGCGAGATCCCACGCGAGGTAGTGAAGAAACTGGGCCCGGCATCCTAGAACCTAGAACTGAAGACACGGGCCGCGAAGTTGCAGTTAGTGCAAGAAAGGAAGAAAAGAAGTTGCTGTTGCAGTTGGGCCGAACCCTGGGGTAGTGGATGTCTGGAATTTCCGTTGGGCTAGAGACAAGCGCCTCCGCAGACGCAAAGCGGTGCGCTTGCAGATGCCGGATATGCGCGGCGGACGACTCGCCGCCACGTTGGGGGAGACAAAGAGATGAGGCTAAAGCAACTGCTAGGAACCATACTGTTGGCCACGGCGGTAACTGCCGCGGCAACAGCTTCCGCTTCGCAACTGTCGGGTGTGCTGGTGAAGAACCAGGACAGCGCCGGCGTGGTTACGATCGTGGCGAGCGGAGCATTTACTCATACCGAGTATCGTCCAAGCGACAACTTGATGCTGGTGGACCTGGCAGGGGTTTCGATCGCGCATCCGGACTCGGCAGCCCACGCAGTTTTCGCGCCCGGTGTCCGGTCGTACCGGGTGGTCGGATACCGCTCGGCCAGCGGTGCTGAAACCACGCGCGTGGAGCTCAGTCTGCTGCCTGGCGCCAAAGTTAACGTCAGCGATGTCCCCGGCGGCGTGGAATTGCGCGTAACCGGCGCTGCAGCGGCCGTGCCTTCCAAGGAGATGATCACCAAGGCCGCTGATGCTCTCTCGAAGAGCACCCCGCACAACCAGATTCGCGATATCTCGGTTTCGCACAACCCGCAGGGCCTGGATGTGGAGATCATGGGCAATGGCCCCTTGACGGCCAAGACTATGAAACTGACCGGGCCGGACCGCCTGGTGCTGGACATTCCGGATGCCGTTTGGCAAGGACGCCCGCGGGAGATCACCGTTAACAGCAACGGCGTGAAAGCAATCCGTGCCGCGCGTTACCAGGATGATCCGCCGGTCACGCGCATAGTGGTGGATCTGGCATCAGCGCGCCCATTTGATCTGGTGCCCTCCGGCAACAAGCTGGTGGTGAAATTGAACGATGCTTCTCACGCGGCGCCTGCGGCGGTGCCGGCTCCCGCGCCGGTCGCGGCTTCGTTGAAAGAAGCTGAAACTGCGCATGCACCTGCCCCGGTTGTGGCTGCTGCGGTTCCAGCTCCTGCAGTGAAGAAGGAAGAGAAGGTGGTGGAAGCGGAGACGTCGCGCGCCGACAAAGCGGCCTCGCACTTTGCGCGAGAGACCGCGATCATTCCCAGCACCAACCAACCGCCCTATGCATCCAGCGCTAGCCTGGCGAGCCAGCCCGCTGCCGCTGTAAACGCTGCGCTGCAGCAGCAGTCCCAGACTCCGGCTCCGATAACCGCGCCAACCAGTAGCTGCACCAGCGGCCGTTATACGGGAGAACCCATTGGGCTCAACTTCAAGGACCTGGACCTCAAAGATTTCTTTAAGGTGATCCAAGAGATCAGCGGCCTGAACGTGGTGCTGGATCCCGCAGTCCACGGGACCGTGAGCATCTATCTCAATGATGTTCCCTGGGACCAGGCACTCGCCATCGTGCTGAACAACAACGGTCTTGAGTGCCAGCTGCAGGGTAACGTTCTACGCATCGCCACGCTGGAAACTCTGAAGACTGAAGCCGAAGCCCGCCGGGCGCAGCAGGAAGCGCAGGCGCTTGCGGTGCCGAAGGTGACCATAACGCGGTATCTGAGCTACGGCCAGTCCAAGGACGCCGTGCCCATCATCAAGAAGTTCCTCTCGGCCCGTGGCGACGTGGTGGCGGATCCGCGCAGCAATGCCGTGATCATCGAGGACATTCCCGCCACGCTACCCAAGGTTGAAGAGCTGATCCGCACGCTGGACAAAAAGACGCCGGAAGTCGAGGTGGAAGCCCGCGTGGTGGCTTCGACCCGCACCTTTGCCCGCGACATCGGCACGCAACTGGCAGTCGGTTTCGCCAGCGGGCATAGTAGCCTCTTCGGCGCTCCGGCGCTCGGGAACAGCCCAATCATCACCAACCAGGTGATCCCATCGACTACAATCAACCCTGTTACTGGTCTGCCGAATCCTCCGACCACGATCGGCCCGAGCACGGGGAACCTGGTGGGAACAGGAGGGCAGATTCCTTTGTTCTCCAACCTCCCCTCCCTTGCTCCGACTAGCGGACTGGGAATCTCCTCGTTTACCGCCAATTTCCGGCTGGATTTCATCTTGACTGCGGCGGAGAGCCGCGGTCTGCTTAAGATCCTCTCGCGTCCTCACGTGGTGACGCAGAACAACATTCCGGCGTTGATCCGTCAAGGTACGCGCGTTCCGGTGGTTACGGCAGCGCAGTTGGGAGGTCCGCCCACAGTCCAATACATCGACGCCTTCCTGCGGCTTACGGTAACCCCGCAGATCACGGCGGAGAACACCATCTTCCTGAACCTGGACGTGGAGAACACTGTGCCGGACTTCAGCCGTGTAACCGGTACGCAGTTGAACCCTAGCTTGAACACGCAACAAGCAACCACCTCGGTGCTGGTTAGCGACGGCGGTACGGTGGTCATCGGCGGCGTCATACAGACCCAGAACTCGCTCGCCGTCAACCAGGTACCACTGCTGGGAAGCATTCCGATCCTGGGTCACGCT
The DNA here is from genome assembly GCA_035263765.1 of Candidatus Angelobacter sp. GTDB lineage: Bacteria > Acidobacteriota > Terriglobia > Terriglobales > Acidobacteriaceae > Angelobacter. Next base: position 60,939 of record DATFQZ010000248.1, read on the forward strand.
TTCAAACACACCCTTGTCAACACTTCAACCCAAGAGCTGATCTTCTTTATTACCCCGAAGATCATCCAAACCTAGAGTCTTAACACTACACGCCCTCCGCTGCGGCGGAGGGCATTTTTTCATGGCCGATCATCATTCCCTCATGGAATACGCGGGGCGGCAGAAAAGACTAGTGGCCGGACTTCGTCCTGACGGAGTCGACGCGCTGCTGATCACCCACCTGCCCAACGTCCGCTACCTGTGCGGCTTTAGCGGCACGGCTGGCGTACTGCTCGTTCCCGCGAGCGGCCGTCCGGCAAAGCCCATCTTCTACACGGACGGTCGCTACGCACAACAGGCCGCCAACGAGGTCCACGGCGCAAAGGTTGTCATCACCAAGAAGGCGCCTTTGAACGAGACGTGCGAGGCCATCACTCGCGCCAAGATCAAGGTACTGGGATTTGAAACGGAACACCTTTCCTATTCGGCCTACAGGCTGCTGAGCCAGACCTTGCGGGGTAAGGTTCGGTTGAAGCCGATGGCGGGCTCGGTCGAGCTGCTGCGGGTGAATAAAGACCAAGGTGAAATCGAACAGATCAGGGCGTCGGTGCTGGTGGCGGCAAGTTTGTTTCAGACGGCATTGACTGCCATACGGCCCGGGGTGACCGAAAGCCTGGTCGCTGGTGAAATGGAGTTGCAGGCGCGCCGCGCCGGAGCAGAAAAGATGTCGTTTGACACAATTGTGGCCGCGGGCGCGCGTTCCGCCCTCCCTCACGGGAGGGCATCCTTGCAACCTATTCCTGGGAATGGATTTATAATCCTGGACTGGGGTGTTATACTCGCCGGTTACTGTTCTGATATGACCCGCACTGTGCACGTGGGCGCCGCTTCCGCCACCCATCTCCGAATGTATCAAGCAGTGCGGGAAGCTCAATGGGCCTCCGTAGAAGCGGTGCGGCCGGGGGCTACCACCGGCGAAGTGGACCGGGCAGCGCGTGAAATGCTCAAAAAGTCAGGGTTTGGAACCTATTTCACCCACTCTACAGGCCACGGAGTGGGACTTGAAGTGCACGAAGCTCCCAGATTGGCCAAAGACCAAACCCAGAGACTTACACCGGGGATGGTCGTTACAATTGAGCCGGGCGTCTACATACCTGATGAAGGCGGCGTTCGAATCGAGGATATGGTACTGGTCACCGAATCCGGGCGCGAAGTCCTGACGCCGACTACCAAGGACCTGATCACGTTGTGAGCAGTACTCAGTGAGGCAGTACTCAGCGCTTAGCCTTTAGCCGGATGTGTTTCGGGCATGGAGACAAGGACTAATTGCTAATTGCTAAAGGCTAATTGCTTCCTATGAACCAGAAAGAGCTGAAAGAGCTGATCGACTTCCTGATCGACCGCAACATCTCCGAGTTCGAGTTGGAGCGCGGTGACGTGAAGGTTCGGGTCAAGCGTGGATCCGACGCGCAAGTTTCCGTGGCGGGGCATCCCGTGCAACTGATGCCGATTGCCGCGACCCCGGCCGTGGTTCCCGCCGCCAGCGCCGCTCCCCCTCCCGCAACTCCTCCTCCTACCGCAGCCGAAGCAGTTCACCCAGCAGCCGAGGAGGAACTGCACATTGTGAAGTCACCGATCGTTGGGACGTTCTACGAAGCACCGGCGCCGGGAGCGCCTCCTTTCGTGAAGCCCGGGGACCAGGTGCAGGCCGGCCAGGTGCTATGCATCATCGAGGCCATGAAGCTCATGAATGAAATTGAATCCGATATCGCCGGCGAGGTCGTGAAACGGCTGGTCGCCAACAACCAGCCCGTGGAGTACGGGCAAGCCCTGTTTTCGATCAGGCCGCGAAAGTAACGCCATGCTTTTGAGTTCCGTCTGCAGGGGGCAGTCCAAAAAAAACAAGCCCAGGCAAGAGTGCCTGCGCCACAAAGATAGGAAATGTTTAAGAAAATCCTGATCGCCAACCGGGGAGAGATTGCGCTGCGCGTCATCTGCGCGTGCAAAGAACTGGGCATCAAGACCGTTGCCGTCTATAGCGATGCCGACCGCAACTCCCTGCATGTACGCTTCGCCGACGAAGCTATCTGCATCGGCCCGCCGCGTTCTTCTGAAAGCTATCTGAACATTCCCGCCGTCATCAGCGCCGCCGAGATCACCGGCGTGCAAGCTATTCATCCTGGCTACGGCCTGCTCAGCGAAAACGCCAACTTCGCCGAAGTCTGCGAGACCAGCCATATCAAATTTATCGGCCCGGCGCCGGAGGTGATCCGCCTGATGGGGGAAAAGGAAAAGGCGCGCCAGGCAATGAAAGCCGCTAACGTTCCTATCCTGCCCGGTTCTGATGGTGTCATCGCCAGCACGGAGGAAGCGGTGGAGTGGGCCCAACGGATCGGATATCCCGTGATCGTAAAGGCTTCCGCCGGCGGCGGCGGGCGGGGCATGCGCATCATCCGGGCTGAGGACGAGATTGAGAAGCTGTTCAACTCCGCCCAGGCCGAAGCCGCGGCTGCTTTCGGCAACGGCAATCTGTACATGGAGAAGTTCATCGAACGCCCGCGCCACATCGAGTTCCAGGTGCTGGGCGATGAGCACGGCAAGATCATCAGCCTGGGCGAGAGAGAGTGCAGTATCCAGCGCCGCCATCAGAAACTGCTCGAGGAATCTCCTTCGGTCAAAATGACGGAAGAACTGCGCGAGACCATCGGCAAGAAACTGGAGAGCTGCCTGGCGGAAATCGGCTACGCCAACGCCGGCACCGTCGAGTTCCTCATGGACGAAGACGGCAGCCTGCACTTCATTGAGATGAACACGCGCATCCAGGTCGAGCATCCGGTCACCGAGATGGTGACCAGCATCGACCTGGTGAAGTCGCAAATCTTGCTGGCAGCGGGGCAGAAGATCGAGGACATCATCCCCAAGCTCAACCGTAAAGGCCAGCGTGGCCACGCGATGGAGTGCCGCATCAACGCCGAGCATCCGGAGAAATTCACGCCGTCGGCGGGCAAGATCAGGACGTTCCACGTCCCTGGGGGGCTGGGCGTGCGCGTGGACACCGCGGCCTACGCCGAAGGCGTGATTCCGCCGTACTACGATTCGCTGATCGCCAAGCTCATCACCTTCGGGCGCGACCGCGAAGAAGCCATCATGCGCATGCACCGGGCGTTGGAAATGTTCATCGTCGAGGGTATCCACACGACCATTCCGTTGCACCGGCGCATTCTTGAAGACGAAGATTTCAAAGCCGGGAACTTCGATACCAAGTTCATGGAGCGCCTGCTAGCGAAGATCCAGGAAGAACGCTCGCGGGAAACACAGTTGTCGGCGTAGTTGAAGACGTACGTGTGGCACCGGCACTCCTGCCGGTGCTTGCTTCCTCGATGAGGACGCTTCGGCACAGGCAAGAGTGCCTGTGCCACACAATCTAAGCACTCTTCGCTTCGCTCACCCAGAACGAAAGGTCCTGGGCTGGCTCCTGCCCTGGTATACGGTCACATCTCACTCGAGGGAGCCGCGCCGTATAATACCTGCGAACTTGAAGGACATTCCGGACCTTGCTCCTTCCACGCCTCTATCCCATCCTCGACTTCTCCAGCTTCGCCGCGAAGCCGGAACCGCTTCGCCAGGCGTTGCGCTTTGCCGAAGAGCTTCTTGCCGGCGGCGCCGCGATGCTTCAATACCGCGACAAATCGGGCGACGCGGCGCGCATGCTATCGTGCGCCCGTGAGCTGCGCCGCCTCACGCAGGGCAAGGCCACGCTGATCATTAACGATCGCGCTGACATCTGTCTTGCGGCGCAGGCGGACGGCGTTCACTTGGGGCAGGACGATCTTTCTCCCGCCTCGGTGCGGAGGATCTTGGATTGCGTCGTATCCCACCCTTTTTCTCCATCGCTGGGCACTGCCCAGCTCTCTCGAGAAAGGATGGGGCACCCGCAGACAACACCAGAAACGCTCTCCAGCGAAAGGGCGGGACGAGAGACGGCACGAGGAATCGTCGGCTTTTCCACCCACAATCTCGACCAGATCAGAGACGCCGATGCCATGCCGGTTGATTACATCGCCGTGGGGCCGGTATTTGCCACAGCGTCTAAGGCGAACCCCGACCCAGTGATCGGCCTAGAGGGAGTGCGCCGGGCTAGGGCCTCGACTCAAAAACCTCTCGTCGCGATAGGGGGAATCACCCGGAAAAACTGCCTCCAGGTCCGCGAGGCAGGGGCCGACGCCGTGGCCGTAATAGCTGATTTGCTTGAGTCCCCGGTAAAAGCTGTAGAGGAATTTATCCGCATTTTAGGGTAAAACATACAGGACATGTCCACATCGGCGGATACGCGCATCGCCCCGGCTACCGGCTCGGCTGAGCCCGCTGCCAACTCTGAGCTGGTCAAAGGTTTGGGCCTGACCAGCGCCACCACGCTGGTCATGGGTTCCATGATCGGCTCCGGCATCTTTATTGTGTCGGCCGAGATTGCCCGCGAGGTCAACTCGCCCGGTCTGCTGATCATGGCCTGGGCGGTAACCGGCTTCATGACCATTGTCGGCGCGCTTTCCTACGGCGAACTCGCGGCCATGATGCCCAAAGCCGGCGGACAGTACGTCTACCTGCGGGAGTCGCTGGGTCCACTTTGGGGCTTTCTCTACGGATGGACTTTGTTTCTGGTCATTCAGACGGGGACGGTCGCAGCCGTGGGCGTGGCGTTCGGAAAATTCCTTGGACACTTCTTTCCATCTGTGTCTGCGACGAACTGGATCTGGCACATCGCCAAGGTTCCGGAGTGGCATATCACCAGCCAGATCACTCTAGGCGGAATGGACGTCGGTCTGAACAGACAGAACCTGGCTGGGATTGTTGTGGTCATTTTTCTGAGCGTCCTGAACGTCTTTGGCATCAGGCTGGGCGCGGCCGTGCAGAACGTCTTCACCATCGCCAAAGTTTCCGCGCTGGCCGGGCTGGTGCTGCTGGGAATTTTTGTTGGCCGCAATCCGAAAGCCATAGCTGCGAACTTCACTGACTTCTGGCGGCTGGGCGCCTTGCATTCCGCTGGCGGGGCTGATGCTGGGGTCCTTCTAGGGCCCTTCGTTGGGGTGCTGACGATTCTTGCCGTCGCCCAGGTGGGAACGTTGTTCTCAGCGGACGCCTGGAACAATGTTACTTTCACGGCAGGCGAGGTCAAGAACCCGAGACGCAACCTGCCACTCTCGCTGGCGATGGGCACAGGTGTGGTGATTGCGCTGTACATCGCCGCCAATTTCATCTATCTCGGCGTGCTGCCGTTCACCGGTGACCCTCACGGCGCCACGGTGTTTGCCCGCGGCATCCAGTACGCAACTTCCGATCGCGTGGGCACCGCGGTAATGCAGGAAATGTTCGGTTCCAGAGGCGCGGCGCTGATGGCGGTGGCCATCATGATCTCGACCTTTGGCTGCTGCAACGGTCTTATCCTTTCCGGCGCACGGGTCTACTACGCCATGGCCAAAGACGGATTGTTCTTCAAGTCCACGGGCGCCCTCCATTCCAAGTACCACACCCCCAAGAATGCGCTGATCGTGCAAGGCATTTGGACGTGCATTCTTTGCCTGTCCGGCACCTACAACGACCTGCTCAACTATGTGATTTTTGCCGTGCTGGTCTTCTACATCCTGACCATCGCCGGGTTGTTCATCCTGAGGTACAAGCAGCCGCAGGCCGAACGGCCATACCGCGCCGTCGGCTATCCGGTGCTGCCGGCGGTTTACATTGTGATGGCTTTATTCATCGATATCGTATTATTGCGCTACAAACCGCAGTACACATGGCCGGGCTTGATCATCGTGCTGCTGGGGATTCCGGTGTACCTGATCTGGTCGCGCCGGACCGCAGCCGCACAGGCGGCCTGAGCACAAACGGAGGAGACAGATTGGCTAGCTCATTGTTTCGTACAAAATCAATCGATAGCCTTAGGGCGCAGAGCGGAGAGACTGAACTCAAGCGGACGCTGGGCCCCTGGTCGCTGGTCGCGCTGGGGATCGGCGCGATCATAGGCGCAGGTCTCTTTGTCCGGACCGCCGCCGCTATCGCCCAGCGGTCTGGCCCATCGGTGACGCTGTCGTTCATGCTGGCCGGTGTCGGCTGCGCTTTCGCAGGGCTGTGCTATGCGGAATTCGCCTCGATGATCCCCATCGCAGGCAGCGCTTACACCTACTCCTACACCACCATGGGCGAGCTCGTCGCCTGGATCATCGGTTGGGACCTGGTGCTGGAGTACGCGGTCGGCGCTGCCACCGTGGCCATCGCATGGAGCGAGTACTTCAATAAAGTGCTTGACTTCATCAAGCCTGGTCTCCACGTTCCCTACCAATGGAGTCACTCGCCGTTCGAAACGGGCATGGGCTCGAACGCCGGCCTCCACGGGATCATGAATGTTCCCGCGGTCGGCATTCTCCTGATCCTCTCGCTTTTGCTGATTCGCGGCACCCGGGAGTCGGCTTTCGTCAACAGCCTCATCGTGATCACCAAGGTCACTATCGTCTGCATGGTCATCATAATTGGCTGGGGATTCATGAACCCGGCGAACCACTCGCCGTACATTCCCGCAGCTACGACCTTCACGACGTCCGAGGGCGTCACCCACCCGTATGGCGGCATCATGGGAATCCTGGGCGCGGCCGGTGTGGTGTTCTTTGCGTACATCGGGTTTGACGCCGTCTCGACTGCGGCGCAGGAAGCCAAAAACCCCAAGCGCGACATGCCCATCGGTATCCTGGGATCCCTCGTCATCTGCACCGTGCTTTATGTGTTGTTCGCCCACGTACTAAGCGGCGTAGCTACCGTGGCTGATTTCCGGACGGCGGGCAGGGAAGCATCCGTTGCCTTTGCCATCACCAAGTACATGACCGGCTATGCATGGTTGGCCAAATTCGTGACCCTGGCAATTCTGGCCGGGTTCTCATCGGTCATCCTGGTCATGTTGTTGGGACAATCGCGCGTGTTCTATTCCATGAGCGAAGACGGACTGGTTCCCAAAGTGTTCTCTGACGTCCATCCCAAGTTCAGGACGCCGTGGAAATCCAACATGCTGTTCTTTGTCTTCACCTCGCTGTTCGGCGCGTTTCTGCCCGAGGACATCGTGGGCGAGATGACCAGCATCGGGACCCTGTTCGCGTTCATCCTGGTGTGCGCTGGGGTCTGGATCTTGCGCAACCGCCGGCCCGACCTGCCGCGCGCTTTCAAGGTGCCCATGGTGCCGGTAGTCTCCATCCTGGGGATCGTCGTTTGCGGGGCTATGATCTACGGCTTGGGCTGGACGAATTGGCTGCGACTGCTGGTTTGGCTTGCAGTCGGTCTGGTCATCTATTTCTCCTACAGCCGGCGTCACAGCCGCGTACAGGCTGAGGAAGCTGGCGTGGTAGCCAAGTCCGGCGCCTAAGAGAAGCCGGTTCGTGTTAAGCCCTCCGCTACAGCGGAGGGCTTTTGTTTTACAATGGCCGGTCTTCATAACCTCCGATCTGCGAGGAGAACCGCATGGCCAACCTGCTGGCGACTAAGCCGCTGAAGGTGATTCTCGATGAAGCCCAGGAGACCGGCGAACACAGCCTGCGCCGCGCGCTGGGTCCGAACAATCTGATTGCTCTGGGGATCGGCGCCATCATCGGCACGGGAATTTTTGTGCTGGCCGGCACGGCGACTGCGCAATATGCGGGCCCGGCGATCATCCTTTCCTTCGTCCTTGCAGCCACAGGATGCGTCTTTGCCGGGCTGTGCTACGCGGAATTTGCTTCGGCCATTCCGGTCGCAGGATCAGCCTACACGTATGGCTATGCATCGCTGGGCGAGATCTTTGCCTGGATCATCGGCTGGGACCTGATTCTGGAATACGCGTTCGGCGCGGCCACCGTCGCTTCCGGCTGGAGCGGCTACCTGCTCAGCTTGCTCGGCGACTTCCACATCAAGCTCCCCGCGTCGCTAGCAGGCACGCGCTGGGACGAGTTCGTCTTTTACAAGAACCACTGGGAACCGATCAACCTGCTGATGCCCAAGGTCCAGTCCGGTGAAGTCAGTCTTTCGGCGTTGCCCCATGCCTTTGGCTCATTCAACCTATTTGGCTTCCTTGCCATCCTGATCGCCACCCTCATCCTGGTGATCGGAATCAGAGAGTCAGCTAATTTCAATACTGCGATCGTCTATATCAAAGTCGGCGTCCTGATCATCTTTATCATCATCGGGGGTCATTTCCTGATTACGCACCCGGAATTGATGAAGATGAACTGGCATCCGTTTATCCCGCCGGCTCAGGGGGGCGGCCAGTATGGCTGGTCGGGAATCAGCCGCGGCGCGGCGGTCATCTTCTTCGCGTATATCGGATTCGACGCGGTCTCAACCGCGGCGCAAGAGACCAAGAACCCTGCTCGCGACATGCCGATCGGAATCCTTGGTTCCCTGGCGATCTGCACGGTTCTCTACATTCTTGTCGCAGGAATTCTTTGTGGGCTTGTGAATTACAGATATCTCAACGTCCGGGACGCGCTGGCGGTCGGGATTGATAAAACTGGAGTTGGCTGGGGCAGCCTGCTGGTGAAAACCGGCGCGCTTCTGGGATTGAGCAGCACCATCGTGGTCATGCTGTTGGGACAATCCCGCGTCTTCTTCTCCATGTCCCGTGATGGACTCATGCCCAAGATGTTCAGCACGGTGCATCCGCGTTTCCGCACGCCGTGGATATCGACGCTGACGGTCGGCATCATCGTTGCCTTGCTGGCGGCTTCGCTGCCGATCAACCTGCTGGGCGACATGGTGAATATCGGCACGCTCCTGGCATTCGTGATCGTTTGTGCCGGAGTTTGGATTGTCCGCCGCCGCAATCCTAATCTGCAACGGCCCTTCAGGACTCCCATGGTCCCCTTGGTTCCGATTCTGGGCATCGTGATATCCGCCTACCTGATGGCGAATCTCCCCTTAGCCACGTGGATCCGGCTGGTGGTTTGGCTGGTCCTGGGGATGGTGATTTACTTTGGCTACGGACGCAGCCATAGCAGGGTGCAGCGAGGCGCCTTAGCGATGCAATCTAGGCCATGAATGCCGGCACGATCTCCTTCACCGTTCCTGACCTCACCGAGGCATCGCCCTCTTAAGTAAGGGCGCGACCGATTCGTCGCGCCCCTCTATTTTCGAGTGAATCACTTGATTACAAAGAAGACATCGTACATCCATCGACCGGGATCGCCGGACGGAGTTTCGTCGCGACGATCACGATGCTCTTTGTCAGGGTTGACGCGAGCCTTGTAGCGGAACTGGTTGCCAAATTCATCCGTTTTGCGAGACTCAAAGTAACTGAGACTTAAAGAGTGGATTCCGAACTCAGAAAGTTTATGAAGTTCGCTGGGTTGGGAAATGCCATCGTGATTCTCGTCAATCCACAGGAGTAACTTCGAAAACACCGCGTCACGCTCATCAATCACGCCGTCGCCGTTCCCGCCATTCTCCGGCTTATCGAATTCAGCCAAGGCCAAGAAACCATTGGGACGCCGTGATTTCGGTTGTTCAGTGAAGTTGCCGAATAACTCCATGCCGCTGTCAATGGTGCCATTGCGATTGCGGTCTAGGGCTAGGAAGGCATTATGGAAGCCGGGCGCAGTCCAGGCGATTTGGACTGGATGTCCATCACCGCGGATGTCGAACAGGACGCCGCTTGCGGCAGATGTCAGATGGAACCCTTCACCTTCGACATCGAGAATGACAGGGCTGCAATCTGGAGCTTCATTCCCGTTAAACGGGGGGCAAGGATCGTCGCCGCCGCCGAAACTGCTGCCGGAGTTGAACGTCGGGTCAAGTATCGGACCACAAGCGATTCCGTCCGCTACTTCTTTATCCCACACCGCACTTGGAGGGAAGGTAACTTTAATTCCAACACCGTCGGAAGAACCGTCTAGTTGAATGATGACATCGCAGCTGATAAGGCAATCCCGAACTGCCCCTGCACCCTTCCCGCCAGTTGTAGCTGTTGCACCATTCACTCCTGTTGCGATGCCGCCCTTGGCATTCGCCCCTATGAAATGGTCCTGGAATAGGTTCGTTAACTCCCCGCTTTCTGAGGTAGACGTAATGCTCGGCTGCGTAGCGGAAGTTGTAACACAGTATTGAGTTGGAGCAACTGGATTTGATTGATAGCGACATGCAAAATCGAAAAACGCACCAAAATGGTGGTCACCGCCATCACTGGGCACTACGTGCTCCGTACGGTCGCTTGGGGTGTAAGTACGAAAATTAACGAAGTCCGAGTCCTGGCAGCTCGGTGACTGTGCCTGCAACAAACCAAAGCTAACCAGCGATAGCGTCAATAAGATCAGCGTCTTCATTGTTGGTCCACCTTTCGCAAAGAGACATGTTTGGCGTGTTCTTCTGACAACGAGTCGTGCCGGGCCAGGAGTTGCTCCAAGAATTCGCGTTGATTGTCAGGAACGAACTCCCTGGTATCCCCCATATGCCTATTCGGTTGCTGTAGAGCGTAGATAGCCTGCATGAGGACGTGGGTCCTCTTTTCCTGACAGGCAAGGCAGCCATCTTTGCCGGCTTCTTGTTGCTCTTGCTGCAAGGCGGCTATCACGGATGTCAACGCGGGTTCCTGGCCATCGGATAGAGCATTTTTGATTGTCCTGGAGACAAATCGGCGCTCCTGCAGTTCCGCTGTACGCGCGGCAATGATCGACTGTGCGGACCCTTCCACGGTGCTGTCCGACCAGGCGACCGCATCGATGTGGATTGAGCCACTGACGATGGTGCCGTTATACCCGATGTACTCTTCAATTCTTCGCTCTTCTCCAGGATGCACAACATTGTGACCCGGGCCGAGCAAAGTTATTTCTGGAAGCAATGGACGCGCTTTTCTTGCCGCTCGCATCTCGAGTACGCTCGTCAGTGCGTCGATTAAGCTGCATTGTTCTCGAGTCTGCTTGGAGTCTGTTGAGAAGACCGTAAAGCAATAGTCGTAAGCGGTGATGTCAGCTGCCCGGTCATTGATGAAAGTCAGACTTACCGTCCTGGTTCTTCCATCAAAACCAGAGTCTTTGATTTTGATCCCCTGGATATCAGCGGTCTGGCTCCACGCAGCGGCCACCAGAAGTAAAGGTGCTAGCAGTGTCACATTCTTCATTTTGTCTTTGCCTTTGATTGAAATTTTGCAAGTGTTAATCCGGGAATCGCGGTATCTGACGCATCCAACCGAAAACTCAGATCCCGGCGGTAGAATCCTCAGGGAAAAACAGCAGGATCGCTGGCTCGTCTATTTGTGGCTTAACCTGGATTTCGAATCACCTCTCCTTCCATTTGGTTTTTTAGTTTTAGGGCCTTCACTAGAAGTGGGTCGGGCAACTCGCATTGTTACAAAAATATTTTTCGGTCCGTAGATACCAAGCCTCCACCTTTGTCGGCGGACAAGGACGACTGGGCGACTCGTGTGAAATTTGTCTTTGCTTACAAAGGGGTTTCCGAATCGCCTGCGTGTGTGAAAGGTGTGATCACAGTCGGAAACTGTCCGAAAGGGAATACCCGGGCCGTCCCGCTTCGAGCGCTTTGGGTTTATGGACAACGATTTCTTCCAGCGAAATCGATCGTGAGAACCCGATTTCAACACTGACAAATCGGCTGATCTTTACGCGCACTGGCTGTAACTCATCACGTTAATCGCTGTTGATAATCCGGGCGATCACTGGCGAGACGGCTGGGTCGCATCGGTTCGTCCCAAACCACGAAATTACGATTGCAAGCGCGGAGACAGAGCCATTCTGCTGTTTGCCCAGCTAAAAAATAGATAAACCTTGTTCTTTCAATGCATTAGCCACATTGTCCATTTACAAGGAAAACGCTTGACAAGCAGGCTATATGTAAATATATACTTACCGTTAGTGAATACTTACCAACAAAACGTCCAACTCGATGCCATGGGCGATGCCACGCGGCGGGCGATCCTGGCTCGTTTGCTAGAAGGTCCGCTGCCTGTAGGGAAGCTAGCCGCCGAGTTCCCAATGACGCGGCCAGCGATCTCGCAGCATCTGCGCGTGCTCAAGCAGGCCAACCTGGTCGTGGACCAGGCGGAAGGTACACGCCGGCTGTATCAGCTCAATCCCGAAGGATTTGAATCGCTTCGTGAGTACTTCGAGCAGTTCTGGACGCAGGCATTAATCGCTTTCAAGAAAAGAGTTGAAGAACAACCCACCAACGAAAAAGAAGAGCAGCCCGCGAAGAAAGTTCCGCCAAAGGAGACGCAATGACGACTGCAGCCAACCAAACCTCAGAAGCGCCCGTGCGCAAGAGCGTCACGGTGAAAGCCGGCGCGGAGCGCGCTTTCCAGGTGTTCACGCAAGGCGTCGACACCTGGTGGCCACGCACCCACCACATCGGGAAGTCGCCGATGAAGAAATGCATCATCGAAGGCCGTGCTGGCGGGCGTTGTTACAGCGAGCAGGTCGACGGCACCGAATGCGATTGGGGCAAGGTCCTGGTTTGGGAGCCGCCGCGCCGCTTCGTGCTGGCGTGGCAGATCACGCACACTTTTGGCTACGAGCCCGATGTGGCCAAGTCCAGCGAAGTTGAAGTGCGTTTCACACCGGTGGCGGATGGCTCGACGCGAGTCGACCTTGAGCACCGGCACTTTGAACGCCACGGAGCAGGCGCCCTCGCGATGCGAACTGCTGTCGACGCACCCAATGGGTGGACGACCATCCTGCAGCTGTATGTGGCAGCGGCAGACAAGGCTTAAAGGCATCCGAAGATCAATTTCTTAGAAAAGAGGAGCAGATTATGAACGTAACCTTGCTATATCGGATCGCTGCCGTGCTGCTGATTCTCTTCGCGGCGGCCCACACTTTCGGTTTTCTGAGCTTCACGCCGCCCACGCCGGAAGGCGTGGCCGTGCGCGACGCCATGAACAACGTCCACTTTCAAGTCAGGAGCCACAACTACAGCTACGGCAACTTTTACAGAGGCTTTGGCCTGTTCGCGACCGCGTACTTGCTCTTCGCGGCTTTCCTGGCCGGGCATCTGGGCGCGATGGCAGCGAAGCATCCACAGGCGATCGGCTCGCTGGCCTGGGTCTTCTTCGGCCTGCAGTTGGTGAGCATGGCCTTAAGCTGGATCTACTTTGCTCCACCGCCGGTAGTTGCGTCGGCGCTGGTTGCGTTGTGTCTGGGGTTGGCCGCGTGGAAGCTCCAGGGCGCCGCGTCGCAATCCGGCCAAGACGAAGCGATGTCCGTGGCAGACCGACCCACTCCAATCGATTTCAAGCAAACCATTCACGGAGGACAGAAACATGCATCATGATTCCAACGTTGCCATGACACCGGACGAGCGCAGACGCCTGACGCAATACCTGACCGAGACGCGAGAGCGTCTTCTCGGCCTGACGCGCGCCTTTACGGCGGAGCAGCTCGACCACAAGCCCGCCCCTGACCGATGGTCGGTGGCCGAGAACCTGGAGCACCTGACCATAGCCGAGACTCGAACACTTCCCCGAGTCGAAGACGCACTGCGAGGATCTTCCGATCCAGCGAAGCAAAGCGCCTGGGAGGGACGAGAGGAAGCCCTGAAGCAAGCTGTCGTGGACCGCACGAATCGTTATCAAGCGCCGGAGTTCGTCCGGCCAACAGGACGGTGGCGTCACGATGAGCTGTTTCGCCAGCTCGAGGATGTTCGAGGACGTACTCTGGAGTTTGTTGCCACAACGAATGCCGGGATAAGACAGCACTTCTTTCCCCATCCGGTGTTCGGGGAGCTGGATTGCTATCAGTGGTTGATGATTATGGGGTCGCATTTCGAACGCCATCGCGCACAGATTGAAGAGGTCATCGCAGACGCGAGTTTTCCGCAGTCAGCTGTGGCTGTGTAGCTTCGGGGTGCTGCCGACACAAGCCATACCACTGATGACACTGATAGCACTGATTTGAGCGCACTCTTTTCGATCAGTGTTTTCAGTGAAATCAGTGGTATGGTTTTGACTTTCAACCTCTCGTTTTCGTCTAGAATCATCTCGACGTGCCGCTTCCGCTCAACCTGCACCGATTTCGCCTTCTGAAGATCCTGGTGATGGCGTTGCTGGTACTCACCCTGGTCGGCACTGCTGGTTTTCATTTCATTGAAGGCTGGAGCTGGTTTGACAGCTTTTACATGGTGGTGATCACCCTCAGCACCATCGGTTACCAGGAAGTCCATCAGCTTTCTCACGCCGGGCGCGTGTTCAACACCATGCTGATCATCACCGGAGTTGCCATGGTGTTCCTGATGGTGGGGGCGCTGACCCAGGCTTTGCTAGAATTCGAGTTGGTCAAGGTTTTTGGGAAGCGCCGGATGGAGCGCGAAGTCGCCAACCTGGAGAACCACTACATCATCTGCGGTGCGGGCCGCGTCGGTAACAGTGTGGCCCGCGACCTGGCGCGGAACGCCTCCCCCTTCCTCATTATTGAGAGCGACGAGAAAAGCGCAGCGGAACTGGATCCCAAGTGGCTGGTGCTGATGGGCGACGCCGCCAGCGAGAAGACGCTGCGCGATGCCGGCGTCGACCGCGCGATCGGGCTGGTGGCCGCCACCACCACTGACGCAACCAACATTTATATAGTGCTCACTGCGCGTAGCCTCAACCCCGGGCTGAAGATCATAGCCCGGGCCAGCGAAGACCGTGCCGAGAAGCATTTGAAAACCGCCGGAGCTGACGTGGTGATCTCTCCTTACGCAGCGGCCGGACACCGCATCGCGCAGAGCTTCTTGCGTCCCAACGTGCTTGATTTTCTCGACATCGCCACCGACCGCTCAGGTACGCTGGAGATGATCATCGAAGAGATCCGCGTGAGCGAAGGCTCGTCACTGGCGCAGACCACGGTGGGCGCTTCCGGCATTCATCATCAGTTTGGGATCATGATTCTTGCCATCCGACGCAAAGACGGAGGAACCCGCTTCAATCCCACGGCCCAGGAGCCCATCCGCGCCGGCGATTACCTGATCGCCATGGGCGAGCCGGCTCAGCTGGCCACGCTCGAAAACCTTGCCGCCCAGGCGGCTGCGCTCCCATGAAGATCGTTACCGCCGACGAGATGCGTGAGATTGACCGTCTCACCACCGAGAAGTACGGCGTGCCGTCGCTCACCCTGATGGAAAATGCGGGGACCGCGGTGGCCGAATTCGCGCAAAAGCATTTTGACTTTCATACCGTTACCCTGGTTTGTGGCAAGGGCAACAACGGTGGCGATGGCTTGGTGGCAGCGCGCAAGCTGAAAGAAGCGGGGAAGAAGGTCTCGGTCATCATTCTGGCGGGAGGCGCAAAGGATTTGCGCGGCGACGCCGCGGAGATGTTCAAGAAGCTGCGGTTGGTGCCGCTGTGGATCAACAAAGAAGAAGACTTCGCGAAAGCCGCTGCTCAGCGCGCACTGAACGCAGACTTGATCATTGATGCGATTCTCGGCACGGGTTTCAAGCCGCCTCTGCGCGGATTGGGACGCAAAGCGGTCAGTGTCATGAATGATGTCATCGACAAGTGTCCTGTACAGGTATTGTCCGTGGATCTTCCGTCTGGCTATGACGCCGACCAATGGTTCCTCGCGACCGAACACGTGATGAGCGGCGCTGTGGTGACATTCACCGCTCCGAAACAAGTTCATGCTTTTGCCCCGATTCGCGGCCCGATCGTCGTAGCCGACATCGGAACGCCGGTAGAAGCGGTCGAATCCGATTTGAACCTGGATTGGGCCGGCTCAAACCGGCGACGGTTCAAAATCGACCGATTGATCGAAGCGCATAAGGGTGAGTTTGGCCACGTCGTCGTCATCGGCGGTTCCGTAGGCAAGGCTGGTGCGCCTTCGATGACCGCCCTCGCCGCCCTGAAGGTAGGGGCCGGGTTCGTAACTGCGTGCGTGCCTGAATCGGTGTTGGCGACCGTTGCGGGGTTTACGTGCGAAGTAATGACAGCGCCGCTCGCCGAGACTGATCAGGGTTCCATTTCAGAACAGGCTGTGGATCCCCTTGCAACTCAGAAGAACCGTTCTGCCTTTGTTGTGGCCCTCGGGCCAGGGTTGTCGACCCACCCCGAAACTGTTTCGTACGTCAGGAAAATGGTTGAGCGGTGCGATGTGCCGATGGTGATCGACGCAGACGGTCTCAATGCATTTGCTGGATCCGCGCAACTTCTGGATGGAACTCGCCGCCCTTTAGTCCTCACTCCGCACCTGGGTGAAATGTCACGCCTGACGGGGATGTCCATCAAGGAGATTGCGAACAACCCTCTGGAGATAGCACGCAACTTTGCTACGCGCCATCACGTCTACTTGGTGCTGAAGGATTGGAGAACCATCGTTGCCTATCCCAGTGGACGAGCCAGCGTGAGTACAACCGGCAATCCGGGTATGGCCAAGGGCGGCAGCGGCGATGTGCTTACCGGGTTGATCGCCGGCGTTCTGGCACAAGGCCGCGCTGTGAAGGCCGATATCGGGGATAGCGTGTGCGCTGCCGTTGACTTGCATGGTCTCAGCGCGGACGTTGCAGTGGCGTGGGAAGACGAGCACACTCTGTTAGCGACGGACATCATCAAGTATTTGCCTCGAGCTATTCGGTTCATTCGCAATGAAAAAAGGTTTACCTGGCTGCGAGGAGTTCCGAGAGGGACATGACTGAAAAGGGCACCGTTCACAGACAATTCACCACCCACTCCGCCGAAGAGACCACCGAGCTCGGCCGGCAACTTGCCGGCGAACTCAGGCCGGGATCGGTAGTTCTGCTGCGTGGTGAGCTGGGAGCAGGGAAGACCACGCTGGCAAAAGGCATTGCAGAAGGATTCGGTGCCGCGGAAGCCGCCGCCGTCACCAGCCCGACGTTTACTCTCATCCATGAATATCGCGGGCCAGAGGTGACGCTGTATCACATCGATCTCTACCGGATTGACACCCAGCGTGAACTTGACACCCTGGCGCTCGACGACCTGATGGAGCCCAACACCATCCTGCTCATCGAGTGGGGAGAGAAGTTCGAGCGCTTTGCGAAAGAACGGGATGCGGAGATCGCGCTGGAACATATAGGCGGCGACGAGAGGCTCGTTAGGATCGGGTGATCCGGTGATCTGGTGATCGGGTGATCTAATACTCAAAAACTGAAAAACCAGGTCGGCAGATCAGGATCCCTATCGAGTCATCCGAAAGCCCAGCAGTCGTGCTCACGACGAGCTCCGCTGCTGTCTCGCGCGAGCCACGAAGAAGTTGTCAGTGCCGCCTGGCTCAGACTGCTGCACGGTCTCAAAGCAATTCAGATTGTTCTTGGAATCACGTGATCGTGTGGCACAGGCACTCCTGCCTGTGCCGAGGTGTCCGTCGGTAAGGAAGCAAGCACCGGCAAGAGTGTGCCACACAATCCTTCGATCTTGCGGCTAGAGGATTTCTGCCTCTCTCAGGGTTCGGGGTTTCAGAGACATCTGCCCGAAGTAACGCTCTTAAGACACAAACCCTTTGCTCATCACTCCCGGATGCGATAGCTTACGGCCATGGGCAATTCTCAAGACGAAGACTTGCGGGCCCTCAGAAGTCAAGTGGCCCAACTGACGGCGCGTGTCTACGAGCTGGAAAGAAGAGCCGGAATCGAGGCCGGAGCTGCGGCAGTGGCGGCGCCACCAAAAGCGGCTCCTCCTCCGCCACCGCCGCTTCAGCCGGTCATGCCTGCTCAGCCTGGGCAGATCCCGCCCGGTCCGGGGACCCCGGTCGCGCCACCCAAGATCGCGCCGCTTCCGAAGCGCGAACCCGCAGACCTTGAAGGCAAGATCGGAAAAGTGTGGCTCAACCGAATCGGCATATTCGCGATCCTGGCCGGCGTGGCGTACTTCATTAAATACGCATTCGATAGCGGCTGGATCGGCCCCGCGGGCCGCGTGACCATCGGGTTGGTGGCCGGGATTGGCGTGATCCTGTGGAGCGAGCGCTTCCGCAAGAAGAACTACAAAGCTTTCTCGTACTCGCTGAAGGCAGTAGGGGTAGGAACGCTGTACCTATCGCTGTGGGGCGCCTTCCAGGTTTATCACCTGGTTCCTGCCAGTGTTGCGTTCGTGGCCATGATTGCGGTGACCGCGTTCACCATGGTGATGGCGATCGTGCAAGATGGCGAGATCCTGGCTGCCTATGCGCTGGTCGGCGGATTCGCTACCCCGCTCTTGGTTTCAACCGGAGAGAACCGCGAGATTGTTCTCTTTTCTTACATTGCGGTGTTGAACCTGGGCATGCTGGCAGCAGCAGCATTCAAGCCCTGGCGGCGCCTGATGTGGGGCAGCCTTTTAGGCACAGTGACACTTTATGTGGGTTGGTATAGCCGCCCGGGGTTTTATACCGTTGATGAGCGTGGCCTGACAGTTTTCTTTGTGGCTCTGTTTGCCGCCATCTTCGCTGCGATTCCTCTGGTCACACCTCTCGAGCGATCTCGCTGGCACAACGGCCACTCCATCACGCTGATGGTGTTGCCAATCGTGAACGCTGCGTTGCTGTTCCTTGCGCTGTTCGCCATGTATGAAAACGAGAAGGCTACGCTGACCTGGTACGCGCTGGCGCTGGCGGCCTATTATCTTGGCTTGAGCAGCATATTTGGCCGGCGTACAGGCGCCGACGGCAAGGTGGTGAAGGTCGTCAACCTGATCCATGTCGCCATTGCCGTCGCCTTCATCACCATCGCTATCCCGCTCAAGTTGGACGCGCATTGGATCACCATCGGCTGGCTGGTGGAGTCGGCGGCACTTCTGGCGATCGCTGTCGGCACCAGGACTGATTTTCTCCGCTACTTTGCCGGCGGCACCCTGGCTCTGGGCGTCGCGCGACTTCTGCTCGTCGATAGCAGCCAGCTCCAGCAGGCATTCGTGTTCAACTCCCGGTTTGCGACTTACCTGGTGGCCATCGCGATCATGGCCGGCATCGTAGCTGCGGGAGAAAAATTTGCTTCCGAACGCGAAATGCCGTTCGTCAAGATCGCCGGCCTCGGCTTGAACCTGCTCGCCTTGATTGCCTTGACGCTGGAAGCGCACGACTTTTTCAGCCGCCAGATGGCGGCTACCTACGGTCTTCGCAATGACTCCGAACTCCGCAGCCAGATCGATCTGGCATGGAACTTCTCGTACTCCGCGATCTGGCTGATTTACGGCGCGGGGATGATGGCTTTCGGTTTCTGGAAACGCGATGCTTTCGTCCGCTGGCAGGCGCTGGTGCTGATGGCGCTGACCATCGTCAAAGTGTTTGCCTACGACTCCTGGAATCTTGGGAAAGTCTACCGGATTCTCAGCTTCATTGGTCTCGGCGTCCTGCTGATGGTTGTTTCTTACATCTATCATCGTGACTGGCTGAAGCTCTCTCCCCGATCATCGGATGAGGCGAAGAGGACATCGGCATGAAACTCTGCATGGCATTGCTGTCGGTAGTGCTGTGGGCCGGTGTTTCGCTCTCCTACTTCAAGTATCAACGGCCCGTGGAGCCGGCCGGCGCGGGGCAGCACTACGTTGTCATCGACGAGACGGTGTGGGCGCATGCGCGCCCCGATCTGGGCGATCTTCGCTTCTTTGCCGGGGAGACGGAAATGCCGTACATGCTGCTGATCGAGCGCGGCAGCCTGATTCAGGATCGCGAGGACGTGAAGGTGCTGCAGCAGGCGAGTGTCGGAGGCAAAACCCAGTTTTTGATCGACATGTCCGGCATCGCCGAATACGATCGCGTCTTCCTCAGACTGACGGCCAGAGATTTTGTGGCGCACGCGCGTGTTGAGGGTCAGGACGATCTCCACGGCCAAACATGGGCTGACCTCGGCGACACCATTCTCTACGATCTCTCCAAAGAGCATCTGGGCTCCAATACCATGCTCCGGCTGCCGCGCACGACGTACCGATATCTGCGCGTCACCATCGACGGCCCAGTCAAGCCAGCGGACGTGATAGGAGCCAGCTCTGAAGTCCATCAGGAAGAAAAGCCCGTCTGGCGTGACGTGGCCGCTGAGTTCAAGCTCGGACTGCCGCCGAGGAAGACAACTCTCGACGGTTTTGGACGGGGGCGCACACAACCCGGCAGAGACACGTTCCTCACGTTCAACGTGCCGGACAACGTTCCGGTCGAGCGTGTGGTTTTTGCAATTGATCCCACCCAACCGAACTTCCGGCGGGAGGTCGGGGTTTACGACGATCAGGGGCGGGTGATCGGGTCCGGCGAGATCAACCGCATTCACATGACGCGGCTGGGGCGCAAGATCGACTCAGAACAGGATGAAGTCAGTTTGTCCGACGACGGTACGAAAACGATTGTGGTGATGATCGCGAACGGCGATGATCCTCCGCTCAAGATCACCGGCGCCCGCCTGCAACAGCATGAACGCCGCGCTTATCTGGAAACTCCGGCGGCCGGCGGGCTTACGCTCAACTACGGAGACGACCAACTGGAAAGCCCGGTCTACGACTATAGAAAGCTATTTCAGAAAGATCCTCGCGCAACCCGCGCGATCCTAGGCCCGGAGGTCGCGAACACTGCTTATACGGGAAGGCCGGATGAACGCCCGTGGAGCGACCGTCATCCCGCGCTGTTATGGGCTGCGATTATAGCGGCCGTCGCAGTGCTCGGCCTGCTCGCTTTACGCTCCGTCAAGACCGCCGCTGCTCAGTGAAGGGCCACAGGGTGGAGGAGGCCTTCAACGTGCGGGTGACAATCACATTCTTCTCTTAGAGAGTTTGGTTGGCTCACCAGCTTCAATTAGTTTCGCACGGTTGACGGAGTCTTAGCAGGGGGGGTGGATTTCTTCTCCATTTCTGCCATCTCTTCTTGCATGCGCTGCGTCACCCCTTCGATGTGCTTGCGCACGATTGGCATCATGGTCTCCATCGATTCTGCAGTCACAGCCGGCAACTCGCGCAGGATCTTCTGTCCCGTCGGCGAGGAATAGAATGTGGTCAACGCCTCCAGATCACCCTTGGTGAAATGCTTTTGGTACGCGGGTACTGTGGCTTGCAGAATCTCATCCCAAGGCATGCCTTGCAGCATGTCATCCATCATCTTGTTCATCCGGGTTTCGAAATCGGCGGGAAGGCGGTCTTGGTTCTTCAGGTACTCATCGTGAACCATCTTATGCATAGGACCAGCCATGGCAGCCACCATTTGCTGCATCATTTCATGGGAATGTATGGCGTCCAGATACTTGACGACATCCTCTCGCGTGGCTGGAGGGTCAGCTGGGTTCTGCATAGCCTGCCCAGTGGCTCCTAGCACGAAACAAACCATGGCGCACATCAGGAAGTGCTTCATACCTTCCTCCTCCTTTAGTTGCAGGTGCCTGCAGTTGCAGAGTACCTGATCGGTCCGGTTTAGGCTACGTTTTTGTTCAATCCCGGGCTCGGCTGGCCCCTCAAGGAGTATGACCGATGGTCGTCCTTCAACTGGCCTCGCGGTTGCTCGGCTTCGCTCAGGATGGTAGGTCGCCAGTTGTCATTTTTACTACCCAGATACAAAAGCGGCTCAAGCTACAACCAGCCCTCAAAGCCATAGCAGATCATAGGGATCCCTGGCTCCGCTTCGGGATTTCAGAGAAAGCTTCGTTCAGGATGAAGAATCAAAATCCCATGATGTTATACCCGCAGTCCACGTAGAGGGTCTCGCCGGTGATGCCGCTGCCCAACGGCGAGCAGAGGAACAGCGCGGTGTCGCCGACTTCTTTTACCTCCACGTTGCGCTTGAGTGGCGCGTGCTCGGCGTGGTTCTTGAGCATCTGGCTGAAGTCGCCGACGCCGCGCGCCGCAAGCGTCTTGATGGGCCCGGCTGAGATGGCGTTGACGCGAATGTTTTTTGGGCCAAGGCTGTTGGCCAGATAGCGAACGGTAGCTTCGAGCGAGGCTTTTGCCACGCCCATCACGTTGTAGCCGGGAACGACTTTCTCGGCGCCGAAGTAAGTGAGCGTGACGACGCTGCCGCCCTCGGTCATCAGCGGAGCCGCGGCGCGGGTAAGAGCGACCAGCGAGTAAACGCTCACATCATGGGCGATACGGAAGGCTTCACGCGTGGTGTTGATGAAGTCACCGTGCATGGCCTCGGCAGGCGCATAGGCGATACAGTGGGCCAGGGCATCCAGGCGACCGTAGCGTTCTTTGAGTTGGGAGAAGAGCTGGTCGATCTCGACATCGCTGGAAACATCGCATTGGAACGGTTCCGCGCCGGGCAACGCCGAGATCAGATCGTGGGCTTCGGCCTTCAGACGCTCGTTCTGATAGGTGATCGCCAGCTTAGCGCCGGCCTGACTCAGGCTCTGGGCAATCGACCAGGCGATGCTGCGCTTGTTGGCCACACCGAATACAACTGCGTTCTTTCCTTGCATGCTGAGCATAGATGGGGGCAAACCTCTCTGGTGAAACTTCTCAGGATAACACCTTTACCACTGGCGACACTGATCTGATTGGTTTCACACATCGGCACAAATCCGTGTGATCCGTGAAATCAGTGGTGAGGTTCGTCCGTCATCGCGGGCGTTCAGGCAGACGGCGAAGTTTCCACTGTAACTTTATCGCCTTCGACGAGAATCGCTGCTCCGCAGTTTTCGCAGTCGACCCGGGCAATGTAGCAAACGTTCATCCTGGGGAGCGACACAGGCTTTCCGCAATTCGGGCAGGTGACGTGTGCTGGAGGCTCGCGGAAACTGTCAGTCATAGATACATGATGGCAGAATTCTGATGGCTCGTGTGGCACCGGCGCCTTGCGGGTCAGAATTGAAGAAAAGGAGAGCACTGGAGCGCAGGGCTTTGTCGGCGGGAGCAGAGGTGAACGCGACGGAGTCAGGCCGGGTACACGGCAACCTATCCACCTGTCATCCTGAGCGAAGCCATCCTGCTCGAGAGCTTTCGCGCTACTTCGCCTTGGGTTGCGGTTGCGACCAGGGCGGAACAATGTGGTTCACGCGGGCATAGGCAATGGCCTGGCCCACATGCTGGTTCAGGTGGTTGCCCATAAAAATCAGAAGGCCGCGCTGGGTCATGGGGCGCCCAAAGAATGAGATGGACTTGTCCAAATCGGCCTCCGGCATGTTGCGGATCAGATCGCGGCCGATCTGGAAGGATTGCTCCATGATTGCCAGGATTTTGGCCTTGTCTTTGACCGCAGCCTCGGCGGCAAAAAGCTCCGGCATCTCGAATCCTTTTTTCATGTAGACAGTGGCCAGATCGTGCGCAGGCCCGTCGGGTATCTTCATGCCCGTCATCGAACCAAACAGCAGCGTGCTTCCAGCCATGTGCATGAAGACTTCGCCGAAAGAACGGACGCCCTCCATCGGACGCCAGGAGTATTTGTCCTCAGGAACGGCCTTGGCCAGCGCCAGGGCCTCTTGCGCGCCGTAGTCAAAGGCGCCCAGGATCTCCTGACGCAAGGGGGACATCGCCGCCGGCGTAGAAGAAGGACTGGCGGGATTCTGCTGGGCGGATGCGAGCGCGGTAGAAGCGATGACAAGGAATGCGAGTAATTTGAGCTTGCGCATTCCAGTTTTATATCACGCGAAGGAGTACCTGGGCCACAGCAAGTGAGAAATCGCTTTAGATCGGAATCAGGCCTCGCCTGATTCCCTGGCTGACGGCTTCCGTGCGGCTGCCGGCGCTCATCTTTCCCAGAATCGAACTGATGTGGAACTTGGCGGTGTGCTCGGAGATATTCAGGCGCGCTGCGATCTGTTTGTTGCCGAGACCGTCGGCGAGCAGACGCAGAACCTCCTGTTCACGCGCGGTCAATTCTTCCAGTTCGGTTCCGGCTTCGCTTAGGGGATCCACCTTGCCAAGGCTGCCGGCTGAGAACGCTTCGGTGGAGTTGCGATGCAGCAAGATAAGGTCAGACTCGGCTGCACTCAGGGCCAGATCAAGTTCGTCTGGATCTGCCTGGCGTGAAAGGATCGCATTCGTTCCTGCCGCAAGCGCAGTCCTTACCCACTGCGGATCGGGCGAGTCGATCAATGCGATCGACTTGCGGGTCCCCGGCGCGTGTTCCAGGAGCTCGAGAAAAGCCGTTGCCTCGGCGTGGGTGGCTAGATCAGCGATGAAGATACCGGAGAACCCCCGCGAAGGATCGAGCCTGGTTGCCAATTTGATCGCATCGCCGGGAAGGGCGTTGGTGATCATGTCTTGCAACGAGGCGCGGCGGGCGGCAGAAGCGGCATACAGCGACACTTGAGCTCGATTCTTCATTGAGTAATGTTTGCTGGATACCGTGACAAACTTTTGGCGCCTGTCATTCTGAGCAAGTGCGGGCCCCGGTGTGCCGGGGTGAGCGCGCGTCGAAGAACCCCGAAGGTGTGGCCTCTACCATACTGCCGCAGGGAATTCTCTCGATTCTGTTTCGTGAGAACGCCTTGATATTGCATTAACGCTGCAACCATTCTCGGGGTCCTTCGACTCGTCCTCGCCGTTGCTCGGACTCGCTCAGGATGACACCGGAGATAGGGTTGTCACGGTACA
The DNA here is from genome assembly GCA_035263765.1 of Candidatus Angelobacter sp. Lineage (GTDB taxonomy): Bacteria > Acidobacteriota > Terriglobia > Terriglobales > Acidobacteriaceae > Angelobacter. The sequence goes on from DATFQZ010000248.1 coordinate 85,351, forward strand.
ACGCAAGCCCCCGATGGCTCGATCTGTCTCCGTGTCTCCGTGTCTCCGTGTCTCCGTGTCTTCGTGTCTCCGCGGTGGGTGTTGGCAAGCTTTCGCCACTATCGCCTCGGCCGCGCCTCGAGCTTCAACTTCGTGGGTCGAGCCGATCCCCCGCGGATGAACGAAGCTTCGAGTTCGCCACCAATGCGGATGGAACGCAGAACCTCCTGGACAGAGTCGGTGTCGGCAACCGGCTTTCCTCCGAGATCGATGAGCGCATCGCCCAAAAGAACCCCGGCCTTCTCTGCCGGGCTGCCGGGTTCGACGTGAACGACCAGCAGAGCCTCGCCAGAAGTTAGATTCAGCTTGCTCCGCAACGATTCCTGCAGCTTTACGCTCTGCATCGCGAGGCCGAGGTAAGGACGTTCCACACCGCCCTTCTCCAGCAGCTCTCCGGCGATGCGGGTTACTGTCGAGGCCGGAATCGTAATCCCGGCGCGATGCAAGCCAGAGGTGTTGATTCCCACAAACTCGCCCTCACTATTGAGAAGTGGGCCTCCAGAGAATCCGGGATACATGGTCAAGTCAGGACGGATGAACTGATCCAGCTCGCCACCGTCGCCCGTCCGCCACGGACCTGACATGAGCCCGGAGATGACTCCCAAGCTGGAGACGATGTTGCCGCGCCGGGTACGCGCCAGAGCCAGCGTCAGCTCTCCGACGCGCAGCTTCGGGGCTGTGATCCAACGCGGCTCGCTGAATTGGATTTCGCTTTCCAGGCGCAGTGCGACAAGATCCGTTGCCGGGTCGCGCCCCGCGACGCGCGATGTAAGGCGCCGCCCGTCAGCGATGATGACCGGAACTTCCTCATCCCGCCGGACGGCGTGACTTACGGTCACAACCGAATTGCCGCTGAGCAGCACTCCGCTGGCCGAATGCCGTCCTCCGTAAACCGCCACCACAGATTTGCCTGCCTCTTCGGCAGTCTGAGCCAACTCTTGTGACAAGGCGTCCCATATTTTGTTCGTCATGATTGGTTTCCCTTTCTTCTTGTTCATGACGCCAATATGAGGCAAGCCGTCCGGGCGCCGCATCCGCCATTTGGGTAGGTCCCCAATCAAAAACTGGGGCCCAGATGCTGCGGGTGGAGCAGGCATTTATGCCTGCGGGTAGAGCTTTGCCGAAGGCCGGCTTTAGCCACTGAGGTACTCCTGGCCAGATTGAACACTCATTCTGTCCCGCAGCGGCTGAAGCCGACACTTCTGAGCAACTTCAACGCAGGCCTGAAGGCCTGCTCCACCCTTTTCGAGGGCCAGCAGCAATCAGGAGACTGCACTCCAACTCAGGAATGCAGCTCTCGTCAGAACAGGAGCGTGGAATCACTTTAAGAACAAAATAAATTGGACATTTTACCGGCACAGTTTTAATATTTGTGGCCTAGTCGCTTTTCGGACTCGGCCCAGAGTACCCTGTCGCACGTCAATATGTTCTTTGTAAACCTGGTGTTGAAATGCCCACTGAGGAGGCACCGCCATGGACTTGTCTAGACGTGAATTCTTTAAAGTAGGAACCGCGGGTGGAGCAGCAGCGCTACTGCTTGGCTTTGACGCCCGTCCGGTCCTGGCGCAGGCGAAGGAACTGAAAATCGCCCGCACCACGGAGACTCGTTCCACCTGTCCTTATTGTTCGGTCAGTTGCGGCGTGATCATCCACACGCTGGGCGATAAAGCCAAGAACGTAACGGCGCAGGTGGTTCACATCGAAGGTGATCCGGACCACCCCATCAATCGCGGTACGCTATGTCCCAAGGGGGCATCGCTGCAGCAGGAGGTCATGAATGACCGCCGCCTGACGAAGCCGCAGGTGCGGCGTCCCGGCAAGACCGAGTGGGAGGATATCTCCTGGGACCAGGCGCTCAACGAGATCGCCCGGCACGTCAAGAAGACACGCGACGAAACCTTCGTGGAGAAGAACGCTGACGGCAAGACCGTCAACCGTTGCGAAGGTATCGCCTTCAACGGCGGCTGCACCGACACCAACGAGTTCAATTACCTGGTGGTGAAGACGATGCGAAGTATGGGCGTCGTCTACATGGAAAACCAGGCCCGAGTTTGACACGGCCCCACGGTCTCAAGTTTGGGACCAACGTTCGGACGGGGCGCGATGACCAATGGCTGGATCGACATCAAGAACACCGACATGATGTTGATCATGGGCGGCAATCCGGCGGAAAACCATCCTTGCGGTTTCAAGTGGGTTATCGAAGCCAGAAAGACCCGTAATGCCCCGCTGGTAGTGGTGGATCCACGGTTCCAGCGGACGGCTTCGCAGGCGGATATCTTCTGCCAGATTCGCGCGGGCACAGACGTGGCTTTCCTGGGCGGGTTGATCAACTACGCCATCGAGCACAACCGTTACGCCAAGGAATACGTCGCCAATTACACCAACGCGGCCTTCATCATCAAGAAGGGATTCAAGCTGCCGGAAGACGGATTGTTCTCCGGCTACGATGCAGCCGCCGCGAAGTATGACGTTGCCTCCTGGAATTACGAGGAGGGAGGAAACGTAACGGGCACCGCCGCCGCGGCGATTGCCGCCGGTGACGGCCCGGCCACGCCGGAGACAGCAGCCAAAGCAGCTCCGCCTCCTCCTCCAGCAGCGGCCGGCGCCAAGCCCGCAGCCGCGGTTCCCCTGGGGCTCCCACCGAACACAGCGTTCGATCTTTCGCTCGAGCACCCGCGTTGCGTGTTCCAGTTGATGAAGAAGCAATACTCGCGCTACACGCCGGAGATGGTCGCCAAGATCACCGGCATCCCGGCGGAGCAGTTCCTGAAGGCTGCCGACAAGCTGACTTCGATCCGGGAAAACGGCGACATGAAGAAGGTCGGCACCATCATCTACTCGGTGGGCTGGACGCAGCACAGCAACGGCTCGCAGAATATTCGCACCGCGGCCATGTATCAGCTCCTGATGGGCAATGTGGGACGCGCCGGCGGCGGCGTCAACGCCCTCCGCGGCCATTCCAACATTCAAGGGGCCACCGATCTAGCCGGGGTGTTTGACATCCTGCCCGGCTATCTCAAGGTGCCGATCCCCTCGGACACCGACTGGGCTACGTACATCAAACGCAGCACGCCGACGTCATCCAAACCTAAAGAGTGGGATTCGTACAACTACTGGTCCAACACTCCGAAGTTTGCCGTGTCATTCATGAAGGCCATGTACGGAGATGCGGCCAAAAAGGAGAATGACTGGGCGTTCAACTATCTCCCCAGGATCGGTGACAAGCGCTTCTCCTGGGCTGACCAGTGGGACGCCATGTACCGGGGCAACCTCAAAGGGCTGATCGAGTTCGGCATGAACGGAGTTGCCATCGGCCCAAACTCGCAGAAGAACATCGACGCCTTGAAGAAGGCGGAGTGGCTTGTAGTCTGCGAGATCTACCCCGAGGAAACTGCCGAATTTTGGCGTTCGCCCGGCATCAGCGAAGCCGAAATGGCGACCATCAAGACTGAGGTCTACCGCTTGCCTGGCGCCGGTTTCGCGGAGAAAGACGGAACGTTCGTCAACTCCGCGCGCTGGCTGCAGTGGAAGTGGGCGGCGCTGCCTCCTGCGGGAGACTCCCGTGTGGACCAGCAAGTTCTTTCGCAGATCTTCTTGAAAGTGCGTGAGCTCTACCAGAAGGAAGGCGGCAAGTTTCCCGACCCCATCCTGAACGTGACGTGGGCTTACACCAACCCCTCAAACCCGTCGCTTGCCGAGGTGGCCAAGGAGATCAACGGCAAGGCCCTGGCTGACGTGAAAGACGAAAAGCAGACGCCTTCGGAATGGAAGGCGGGACAGCAGTTGCCCGGCTTTGCCTGGCTGCGCGATGACGGAACCACTTCCTCCGGCAACTGGCTCTACTGCGGTTCATGGCCGGAGTCGGGTTCCAACCAGCAGCGGCGCGTTCCCGACGATCCCTCGGGGTTGGGCATCTTCCCCCAGTGGGGCTGGTCGTGGCCGATGAACCGCCGCGTGATGTACAACCGGGCTTCCTGCGATCTGGAAGGCAAGCCGTGGGATCCCAGCCGCAAGCAGGTCTGGTTCAATCAAGCCACCGGCAAGTGGGCCGGGAATGACGTCCCCGACTTCAAGGCGGATTCGAATCCCAAGGACCACATGGGCCCGTTCATCATGACGCCGGAAGGAGTGGCCCGCCTGTTCGTGCCGCTGGCTGGGATGGCGGACGGTCCGTTCCCCGAGCACTATGAGCCGTTTGAGAGTCCGGTTGCCAACCCGCTCCATGCTCAGCAGTCCAACAGCCCAGTGGCGAGGAAATTTAAGACCGACCTGGATAAGCTGGGGACTGCAGACAAGTTCCCGTATCCTTGCACCACCTACCGGCTCACCGAGCACTACCACTACTGGACCAAGAACAACCGCATGAACGTGCAATTGCAGCCTGAGCCTTTCGTGGAGATGTCAGAAGAGCTGGCGGCCAAGCTGGGCATCAAGGGCGGTGACAAGGTCAAGGTCAGCAGTGCCCGAAGTACCTACTACTGCAAAGCCATGGTCACCAAGCGCATCAAGCCCCTTAAGATTGCGGGTAGTAAAGACGAGTACGTCTACCCGGTCGGCATCCCGATTCACTGGGGTTATGAAGGGGTTAAGGAAACGCGTCCTGAAAATGAGCGCACGCCCGCGAACATGCTTTCGCCGGCCGTGATTGATCCCAACGCTTACACACCAGAGTTCAAAGGGTTCCTGGTGAACATCGAGAAGGCCTAAAGGAGATACGCCATGAGCAACGGAACAATGGAAGTCAAAGCGATCTCCGGTCACCGTGGCGGCACGCCGGGACACGGGGTCTCCCGTGACTACGACGTGTGCAAGCTGGTGGATACCACCACTTGCATCGGCTGCAAGGCCTGCGAGGTTGCCTGCGTAGAGTGGAACGGATACGAGTTCCGTGAAACCACTTTTGATAACACTTACCAGACCATGCCCGATACGGCCTGGAACTTCTGGAACCTGATCCGCTTCAAGGAAGACGTTGACGGTGACGGCAAAATGCATTGGCTGATGCGCAAAGATCAGTGCATGCACTGCGAAGATCCCGGGTGTCTGGAAGCTTGCCCCGCGGACGGTGCTATCGTGCAGTACACCAACGGCATCGTGGATTTCAACCAGGAACACTGTATCGGTTGCCAATACTGCCTGACCGGTTGCCCCTTTAACATCCCCAAGTTCAACGCCACCACAAAGAAAGTCTACAAATGCACGCTGTGCTCGGATCGCGTAGGCGCGGGGCTGGAACCGGCCTGCATCAAATCCTGCCCCACCGGCTGCCTGCACTTCGGCAGCAAGGAGGACATGAAGTTCGAAGCGGACAAGCGCGTAACTCAGCTGAAAGCCAATGGTCACAAAGATGCGGGTGTCTATGATCCCCAAGGCGTAGGCGGAACGCACGTGATCTATGTGTTGGATCGAGCCAGCGAACCAGAAAAGTATGAGCTGCCTGCCGATCCCACGATTCCGTTCTTCGTCAAGATGTGGAAGGGGCCGTTGAAGTGGTTGGGAGGCATCGGCATCGCAGCCGGCGTGCTCGGTGTCTTCATGCACCGTGTTCGCTACGGCGTTAAAGACGTCGATCGCGAGGAGGAGAAGCGCGTATGAGCACAGGAAGCATCACACGCACGGGAACCACTACCTCTACCGACGAGATTGTTCGCTACGACTTCGCTGAGCGCGCCGTCCACTGGATCAACGCGCTGGCCTACACCTATTGCATGTTGACCGGGCTCGCCTTGTTCACGCCTTTTCTCTATTGGATCGCCGCCGTGCTCGGCGGCGGCCCTACCATTCGCTTCTGGCATCCCTGGGTTGGATTGGTGTACCTCGTCACCGTGTTGTGGATGCAGGCCAAATGGAAAGCGGACATGGCTCCGATTCCCCAAGACGCCCAGTGGGACAAGAACATCAAGAACTACATCCAGAACAAAGACGAAGGGATGCCCGCACAGGGACGCTTCAACGCAGGCCAGAAAACGTTTTGGAAGGTCATGTTCTGGTGCGCCTTTATTCTGCTGATCACGGGAATCGTGATGTGGTTCCCGGAGATGATGCCACGCGGGCTGCACTCGCTTCTTACCGTGTTGGTCTTCATTCATGTGGTCGCCGCGTTGGTTACCATCGCCGCCTTCATCATCCACGTGTACATGAGCGTGTGGATGACGCCGGGCAGCATGAAGGCGATGACTGACGGTACTGTTTCCGCCCGCTGGGCGCGCGCCCATCACAGCCTGTGGTACGAAAGGATCACGGGCCGAAAAAGTTAAGGATTTCATGGCGTTTTCTTGGGACCGCCGCGTAGCGCGGGCGGGCGAGCTTGCGCAAACCCACCCTGCTGTGGGGGAATTGCTCAAGTTCTACCAGCACCTCGCCCGCTTTCAAAAAAGTGTTTACGAAAGAATGGCGTCCTCAAATGAGGACCATCTTCTTCCCGTACTGCTTCCTTATTTCCCCGAGCTGGCCTCTTTGGTAAAGCATGAAGGCTCGCCGTCCTTGCGGCAAGCCGCGCAATCGCTGACCGAAGACCTGGATGAGGACCGGCTGGCGCTGCTGGAGAGCATCTGGCAGCACCAGGTGCAGGCTTCCGACCTGGCGGGCGAGTACGCTTTCTTCGCCCAGGCGCTTCTGCAGCCTTACGCGGAGTTCCTGGCTGGCCGTGCCGGTGCTACGGCTTTGCTGGACGACGCAGGGCCCAGGGCGGCGCAGGGTTCGCCCTCGCTCTGTCCTTTTTGCGGATCGCGGCCCCAGGTGGCGGTACTACGCCCGGAAGGAGACGGCGCAAAACGCTCGCTGCTGTGCTCGCTGTGCGCCACCGAATGGATCTTTCGCCGTCTGCTTTGTCCGAATTGCGGTGAAGAGGACAAAGAAAAACTGCCGGTCTTCACGGCCAAAGAGTTCGAACACGTCCGCGTGGATGCTTGCGATACGTGCCTTACCTACATCAAGTCCATTGACCTCAGCAAAGACGGCCGCGCCGTTCCCATGGTGGACGAATTAGCGACCGTTTCGCTCAATCTGTGGGCCCAAGAGAAGAACTATAAGAAACTGCGGCCCAACCTGTTCGGCGTGTAAGGAACGGGTATTCCAGACGTAGAGACGTGGCACCGCCACGTCTCAAATTCATGTCATTAGAAATTGTTGTGGATGATGGCATTTAGACGCGGCTGTGCCGCGTCTCTACGCAGTGATTTATCTCGGCGAAGACATGTTTGCCGGTGTAACGGTCACAAACTTCACCCCAAGCAGCCGCCCGGCTGCGTCAAACTCAAAACTGAAGCTGGCTTGGCCCACTACGGGGCAGGCGCGGCACTGGTCTTTGAGAGGATAGTCGATTACGAACCTCTGGCTGGCATCGGGAAGAGTTTGCGAAACGGGTGTGTCGCTCGCGCTGCGATCGCCGTCGAACAGGGTAATCTTGGGAAAGCGCTTGTGCAGGGCGCCATAGACTGGGTCGCGCATCATCTGGGCTTGCGGCAACAAGGCGAGATCATCCACGTTGATCACCGGCGGCGTACCGTTCAACAGCAGCCAGCGCTCGCTGAAATCGGCGCCGGAAGGAAAGGAAGCGTAGCCCACGTCCACCGCGTCCACCGGACGGAAGTCTTTGAGGAACGCGACCATGCCCCGGTTCTGCTGCGCGTAGGTTTGCGTGAAGGCCACCGCTTCCGCCGAGGCGCCGTAGTTGCGCATCTGGTCGATGAAGCACTGGGTGTAGCCTTCGCCCTGCGCGGTTTTGCAGGATTGGCTGATTTGCGCCAGGTCAGAGGCTTGCGGGTCCCACACTGAGGAAGCACTGATCTGCTCGTCAGACTCGTTATTGGCTTCCACTTCCAGGAAGACGACGTACGATGCCAGCCCCACGATCAACAGGGCGACAGGCAGCTTGACTCTGATCCAGCTCGTCATTTTCAGGTTTACCGCTGGCTCCAGCGTTCCTTACATCAGCACCAGGGTGAAACAACCATTCCCGTCCGCACGGCGCCTAAAAAACCGGCCTTGCTCAAAACAAAACACGGAACGGCGGAGAATGTTGCGGCCTGGCACTTTCTCCTGCGCATCTTCTTACCTGCAGCGCTTACGCCCTTTAGCTTACCTCGGGTGATCAGCTGAACGCCGAATAATTAGAGCCTTTTACAATTTTTTACAGAGTGAAGTTTCATGCCGAGAAAGCGAAGTCTCTCAAGTGGGACCCCAGCGGGGAAAAGAGATTGTGTTGTGATCAAATAACCATGTCACCGGCAAAGCTTCCAACAAAAAGCCCCCGGATTGCCCCGGAGGCCATCTTTAACTAAGCCCGCGATCTCATTTCTGACAGGTGCCGGAGACCATTTTGACCTTCTTCACGTTGAAAGAACCTTGAGGATCCTGGCTGCCGGAGACTTTTACGGTATGGCCGACATGGTTGGCCAGGCCGGAAGTGTCACCGGTCAGCGGCCAGGTCTTGCCTTTGCTATCGGTCAATGTGTAGTTGCCCGCCGCGCCTGCGATACAGCCTTCAACAGTCTTGCTGCGCTCCGACGATGCCGGTTCAGTCGAAGCTTTTGAGGTGTCGGGCTGAGACGGCGCGTTTGGCTGTTGCTGGCTCGGCGCCGCACTGGGGTACTGATTGTCAGCCGACGGTGTATTTTGCGCGAAGGCGCAAACCGACAACAGCAACGCAATGGCTGTGATCAGATAAGCCTTTCTCATAGCTTCCTCCTGAAAACACTTCGGTTCTTGCGATCAGAGCTCAAAGTGTCAGGAAGTGGCGCTCTCGAGTTAGATTGCGAAGCGCACGCTGGGTTTGCCCCAACACGACCAGAGCGTCTCAGATCGGGTGATCTGGTGATCCGGCGATCGTAAAAGAGCCAAGAGCCAAAAGCCAAGAGCCAAAAGGTCGATTAGAACCTGTACCCGAACTCAACTGAAATCACGGGGTAATACTTGAGGAACGACACGTGATGGTCAAGGTCGCGTCGTGCCGATTGAGCGTCGGCCTGGATGCTCGAGTCCTCAGCCGCTCGGGCGCAGAACTGTCCGCTGGGATCGCACGCGCCGCCGCCCACCATGAAGGTTGACTTAGGTGCGCCTTGAAAGACCACGCCGAAGTCCACGGAGTAGGCCAGGTGCCGGTTGCGGGGGAGCAAATTGCCGAACCCCAGGATCACCATCGGCGCGACTTTTTGGGTTGCGCTCTTGGCGTTTCCTTTCAGAGGATTCTGCGGATCGCTGATGAAGGCTTCCGTGCCTGACGTCAGGACTTGACCGACGGGCGGCGTCGCAACTGCCGTTACACGATTGCCGTTGAAGAACAGGGCTCCGGCCCCGGCATGGAAACTGTGGGAAAAAGGGAACCAGTCGACAATGGTTTCCACGGAACGCAAACGCAAGGATCCTGCATAGGGCACGCCGTCGCTGGTCAGGTTGCGCGAATAGTGAAAAGTATTTGCACCGACCCGCAGATTGAACGGACGGGCGATTCGGAACGCCGCGTCCCCTCCCAGGCCCAGGGTGGAGGCGTGGAACGCGAGACCAAATCGTGACAACAGAGAATTGCTTTCCGGGCGCCGGGAGGGCGGAGTCTCAGTCTTGGCCTGGTCATCGTTGGCTTGATTCGCGGCGGTACTTGCCGAAATCGCCTTCTGAACGACGCAGGCATCCCACCTCGCCGAGGTGATACACGCGGAAGCAACCGCCGGCATAAGAAGATACCAAACCGCTGCCGCTACACACCATCGCTGCACTACGGCTCGATGAGCGAGACGACGGTTAGATGGAAATGAAAAGTGATGGCTGCTGAATGCTGGAGAAGGGGAGTGGCGGTCGCGCACGGGAGCCTCGAGCTACTTCTACTATTCAGCTCTGACGAGGAACTTACGTCGCGGGTTGCCGCAAGCTAGCAGTTAGTAGTCAGCACTCAGCATTTCAGCCCTGAATCACTCGTGGTGAATGACGAAAATGCTAGGGGGCTGAGTGCTGAATGCTGAGTGCTGAATGCTGGTTTACAACGTCAATTTTTCGCGTGCGGGGCGGCAGCGGCGTTGTTACCCGCGGAGACGGGGTGGGGGTTTCGCAACATGTCGTATGCCTGGCGTAAAGTAAGGGAATCAGAGACGCGCTGGAAGTCGGAGAGCCGCTGGTGACTGTTGACGTTGATGATCTTAAAGATCACGGCGTGGCCGGTTATATTGATGTCGAGCGTCGCCACTTCCCAGTGCTCGGGCGACACTTGCTGCTGGACAACCTTGAAGGTCCCGCCTTTATTCAGTCTTCCGAGCAGCCCCAGACCGAAGGTCACATCTTCAAAGAGGGATCCCTCGACGCGGGCCAGGCGTTTTTGGGCCCGGTCGATCCACATCTTGCCGCGCAGCGCGTGGAAGACCTGAAGCTCACGGTTGGGGGGAGTGTAGCGCGGATTGGGAGTGAAGTTGAGCCTCACACAGCCGTCTTCCTCGCCGTCGTATTGAAAAATGAAGGCGTCGGGAATGGCCTTGAGCATGTTCTTGGCCTTTTCAGCGTCCTCTTTTTCGCGTTTGTTGTGTCTGGCGCGCTCCACGGGGTCGGAGATCTGCTTCTGCATCCGGGCTTCGTCTTGCTCGCGCTCCTCGGCTGTCAGCGGGCGGCCAAACTTTAAGAGCGTTCGCGAGAGCGATCCCTCGGTGGTCTCGATGACGTCACGGTCCTGGGCGCCCTTGTCATCTTCGCGATGGAAACTGTAGCGCCAGTGTGAGTGATCATTATCCTGCGCCTCCAGTTCATGCGTAACCGCCTGGCGGATGTAGTCGTTGGCATTTTGGGGAAGCGGTTCCTGCACCTGGGGCGAAGCCACCCCCTCCTGTGGGCGAGGAGGCTGATTCTGCGCTACGGCAACGCCGGCGGTTAACGTCAACACTGATATCGCGTGCAAAAGATGCCGGGAACTCATTTGGACAGGCCCGATTACTCCCCTTAGACGCCCCGAAAAGAGCAGCTAGTTGCATTTTACCAAAGTGGCTGGCAGAACTTGGCGGTGTTCTGCCCGGTTCTTGCTCCTGTTCCGTGAAAAGAAACAAGAGGCGGCATTGAAGCCGCCGCTTGCATCCCTCGGCCTTTTCCGGACAGGATGCAAGTCCTGTCTTTCCGCGCCGGAACGGTTCCCAGTGTTTCCCCTGATGCCGGTTCCCGCCCGAGCCCGGGGTCCGGAGCCCGGCCGAGGATTTACTAAAGAGCAAACATACGGCCAAATCAAAGCCTGTCACCGAGCGGTCGCTTGCTCGTAAGTCTCAGAAAAATATAGACATCGCCTGGAGGTCTGAGAGTTCCATAACTGGCAAACCAACGTTCTATTGGGCGGCGGGAAAACTGGGCAGACGATTGCCGCCTGTGAGTACCCGATTGCTTCTGATGCACTCCTACGGTAACTGGCGGAAAGATAAATAAGGAGTAAACTAGCCGACAATTTCCTGCATGAGCATCGCGATTTTTGAGAATCCGGTCCTTCTGGGGGAATGAAGCGCACGGAACAAGACAATTGCCAGAAGTGATCCCGCACGGCGGGACCAAGGATCCGAAATTGAGACCTCTTGCGCGAGGCGGCTAACGCTGAAAGAACCGAGTTTATCGCAGCGCAATCAGGCTCGGCGATGTTTGGCAATGAAGGATAGCGGCAGTGAAAACCAAACATTGAATCAATGATGGAAGAGACCAAAAAGGAAATAGGTGGCCAAAATGTGGAAAGCACACCCTGAAGACAACCGACTAACATCGAATTCCCCACAATCTACGCCGGCGTCCGTACCGGCCGTCAACGTCCAGCCCAAGGAAAATCCGAAACCAGCGTTGGAGACACGTGGTGACGTCGGTCATATCGGCAAGTCCGTCGTGATCAAGGGCGAGCTCAGCGGTAGCGAAGACCTCTATCTCGACGGCGAAGTAGAAGGGAACATCAACTTGCGTGATCACAAACTGGTGATCGGTCCCAACGGCAAAATCAAAGCCAGCATCTCGGCGCGCGACATCGTCATCCACGGCCGGGTGACAGGCAACGTTTCGGCCAGCGAGCGCGCGGAACTCAAGCGCAGCTGCTCTTTGACCGGCGACATCATCACGCAACGCGTTGTAATTGAAGACGGTGCATTCTTCAAAGGCGCAATCGACATCAAAGAGACCAAGGAGTCCAAGAGTGACTCGCGCAAGCCGATGGCCATGGCCGCGGCTGCCAGCAGCAATGCGGCAAGTTCGGGAACCAACGGTCCCAGCTTGAGCGCCAGCCCGGCTGCGCAAAGTTCGTTTTTGGAGCCAAAATAGAGTAAAGTAGGAGGGCTTGACCTCCAGTCACAATCTTGCGCGATGGCTCCGTGGCGCTTCTTCGCCGGGCTCTGATGCGTCTTCGCCCGATGCTGGGGGGGCGCATCCCAAAAATGTGCCACGGACGACGCGCCGCTGCGTCGGGTTAGGCGAGTTTACCCGCGACCTCATGGGCAGCGACGATCACAAACTTTGCGCCCTGGATTTGGGCCCCACATCGCCGGCCAACATCTCGTTTCTTACCGGCCGCAACTTGCGCGTTTACAACGAGGACATCTTGCGGGCCGCCAAAGATCCCGCCTTCCTGACCCGGCAGGAAGATGGTTCCCACCGCGTTGACGCAGAAAAGTTCTTCGCCGAGAACCTAGCCTATCCCGCGGGCCAATTTGACGCGATCCTCGCCTGGGCCTCCCCGGATTACATGCCCGAAGAATTAGTCCGCCCCCTGGTGGATCGACTTCGCATCGTACTCAAGCCGCACGGCTCCCTGTTGGCTTTATTCCATACCAAGGACGCAGGACCTGATTCTCCTTACTGCCGTTATCACATCTCGCAGCCCGACGTCCTCGAGATAGAGCCCGAACCCGGCTTCCGCATTCAGAGGATCTTCAACAACCGCCACATCGAAAACCTGTTTCAAGATTTTGCTTCACGAAAATTCTTCCTGGGCCGCGACAATATCCGCGAAGTAGTCGTCATACGCTGACACTCACCAACGCTGAATTACCCTTATGGCCCGGCCGCTTCACCGTGGCTGTTTTAGAATGCGTATCGGCTGGGGCGCCGCTGCCACACGTTCGATGCAACGACAAATCCTAAGATTCCTGTAAATTTTACTCATTAGGTAGAAAAGCTAAGTACTTGGGTCCACACAAGTGGCACGCGAGTTCCGGGTAGCTGTCCGGCCGCCCTGGATGTCGCGGGGAATACCTGTGGAAGACCGCATTTCCGACCGTTAAGAATCAGACACTTAAATTTCTTTGCAAGACTTGTCGAGGCAAACGTTCCTTGGGCAACAGGATTGCACTAAGTCGACGTGTGCCACGCTACTTCTGACACAGATCCTGAAAAGGGGAAGAAAAGAGGTTGGGCCAATGGCAGGTAGTTTCTCAGGAGCGATCAGACAAGCAGGAGTTCTGGCTCCGGCAGTTGGAAGCCGGAAGACGAAATTCAGCCGAATCTATAACGCGCACCGTCATCGGGTCTATTCTTTGGCGTTCTGGATGACCGGTAATGAGTTGGCAGCCGAACAGATGGCCGCCAACACTTTCTTGCGGGCTTTCTCTGACGGCGATTCGCCGCGGGCGGAGCAGATCGACTCTGCGTTTCTCGCCGAAGTCCGCGAACTGGCGCCCTTGCCGGGCCTGACCTTGCGCGCCGGCGTCGCCTCGGAACACGCAAGCCTTCGCCGCAATGTGAAGCGCGTTCATCTGGAACGCGCAGTCGTCGAGTTGCCGGCCACGGAAAAACTCATCTTCCTGTTTCACGACGTGGAAGGTTATGAGCACGGACAGATTGCCCGCCTGCTGGGCATTCGCGAAGATGAGTCCAAGTTTGGGCTGCACCAGGCCCGCTTGCGGATACGCGAAATTGTTTCGCAAATGTAGCAGCGGGTTTTTACTCCGCTTTATCCTCTCTCCTCTCCTTACAGGCCCCTCGCGAAGAGGGGCTTTTTTTTGTTTTTCGATAAGACCCGCATCGCCGCGCGAAGAGTATTCAATCGCGTGGGCGTTGAACAGCCTTGCTCGCCGAGCCAGATGGTTTTGGAGAGGCACGGTTTCGCTTCCCTCACCCATGATTCGCGACGGGCGGGGCCGTGCCGTAAAGACCACCGGGGATCGTGGGCTTTCCCACTGGGGTTGAGCGCCTCAGGGGTTCAAGCCCCAATCTTTTCGCTATTTAGCGGCTAGTGCCCTTTCCAATCCCGTTTATGAAATACGGATGCAGCATCAAGTTATGTTAAGTTCGCGAAAACGCGAAACTTTCTTCGCGCAAGTGCGTCTATCCTGATAACAACATACGCAGTACCCCCACGTGGGCGTCGCCCCTATACCGGCGCCCACTTTCTTTTTTGCCGCCCACGAGTTTTGAACTGCTGATTCGAAATGTCCGACGAGAGG
>DATFQZ010000249.1:0-20072 GCA_035263765.1 Candidatus Angelobacter sp.
CCAAAGCTTTTTTTTCGGCTGGAGCCTGGGCGCTATGCTCTTCGTAGAAATCGCGCGCAGCGGCAAGATGATCCCAGGAGCGGTTGTCCTCTGGCGCTCCAATCCAGACGTCGAAATTGGCGTTGATCCACGAGCCAGGGAAAATCGATCCCAGCTTCTGCGGTGAAGTCGTACGGTCCACAGCTTCAGACACGGTCAGGGCTTCCAGCACGGGATCTTTCTGGACGCCATCGTAAAGCCGGCGCAGGAATTCACGTCCCGACCTGGGATAGAACTCCCAGGCGTTCTCGCCGTCCAGGATGATGGAGACAACGGCGTCTCTTCCCTTCTTTAGGAGCGGTTCCGCGGACTTTTTCACGCGCCGGATAAAATCTTCCGCCGCTTCGCCGGCATGCACTTTGGAATACACAAAGCCGATCAGGTCAGAGAGCGTGTGATCGCGAAAGAGCATGTGCATGCTCTTGCCTTCCCGCTCCCAGCGATAGACCTGGTACAGTTTTTCGGCCGCGCCAGGCTCCAGCGTGCCAGTGGCGTCGCGGGGAAACGACGCGTTGATCGAGCGGCCGAGCACGCCCTCGTCGCTGGCCATCCAATCGAATCCGAGGTCGTGCGACAGGGCCAGCGTTTCGTCGGACACACTTCCCTCTGATGGCCACATGCCGCGCGGGCGCGCGCTGAACACCTGTTCGTGCAACGCCGCGCCACGAGCGATTTGCTCTTGCGCGTCCTCGGGGCGGCGAAATCTGGCTGAGGGCAGCGGCAATCCGGGATGGGATACGGCGCCTAAATTCGTGTCACACAACAGGGGCAGAATCGGGTGGTAGTAGGGCGATGTCGAAATCTCGATCCCGCCCCGCTTCGCCGCAGCTCTGTACTCCCGCAGAACCTTCCCCAGAAACTCCTTCTGCTTCCCGATAACTACTTGCTGGTCCTCAAGCGAATAATCATGGCCTTTCCGGACCAGTTCCTTGATCTCCGGCTCATCGAGAAAGAATTCGTCCATCCACGCGATCTGGGAGAGTACTTGCAGGTCCGTCAAGTCGCGCTCTGCAAGCCTGGATACCAGCGCCGGCGCCCCTTCCGGACTTACCCCGAACTCCTGCCACAACTCGCGGTAGCGCGGATAACGGCCGATCATGTTGGTGATCTGCGCCTGAAAGAGATACTGCACCGCGAAAAGCCGCTCGCTGAAGCTCAACTCGCCAGCCGGCTTGGCCACAACTTGCAGGAAGGGATCCCTCGCGTTCCCAGCGACGTAATCCTGGATTTGCGCGATCAGCGATGGCACCAGATTGAATGTGGCGTGCACGCGGGGAAACTCGTCGAGCAGTTTCACCATGCCGTAGTAGTCCTTGAGGGCATGCAGGCGCACCCAGGGCAAGCGGTATTCTCCCGTCACCAGGTCCTTGTAGTACGGCTGATGCATATGCCAGAGGAAAAGGAGACGGATTACGGGCATATCCTCTTGATCCATTAATAACATACGCGGGCTTCTGCTAGACTCATAGCAGAACACGCGTGCGCATCTTTACCCGCTATGTTTTGAAGGAAGTACTTTGGCACGGGCTCATTGGGGCCTCAGTGTTTACCTTCGTTATCTTCATGCGGCTGGTGACGCGGATTCTGGAACTAGTCGTGCGCAACAGCGCGCCGGTTCCCAGCATCGCCCAGCTGTTCTTTCTGACGCTACCGACCGCATTTAAGTTCACCATCCCTACGGGAGTTCTGGTCGGAATCCTGATCGCGCTGAGCCGTTTGGCCGCCGATAGCGAAGTCACGGCCATGCGCGCGGCCGGCGTGAGCGTCCGGACGTTCCTGAAGATTATCGCCATCTTTGGCCTGGCAGCGTGGCTTCTGGCGCTGGGCAACACCACCATCGTCGAACCGCTCTCGGCAGCGGCGCTGACCCGGCTGGAAAAAAGCATGGCTGCTTCGACGCTCTCGTTTGAAGTCCAGCCGCGAGTGTTCTACGAAGAGTTCAAGGACCGCGTGCTCTACGTGGAAGACGTCAGCACAGTCTCCGGCGCTTCGGTGTGGAAAAACGTCTTTCTCGCCGACATCAGCAATCCCGACGCGCCCTCGATCACCATCGCCAAACAGGCCATCGTCACCAGCGAGCCCAATACGATCCGATTGCACCTGATCGACGGCCAGAACCACGAAAGCAACGCCCAGGCGCCAGGCCAGTACAACATTTCCACCTTCCGAGAAACCGATATGGCCATCAGCCTGCCGCCGGTAGCCACGCCCCCGCGTGACGCTGTGCCCCTGGCGCAACTGGGCACTCTGGAGCTGCTGCGCCTCTCCAACAGCGCCACTAACAAAGATTTCGCGCGCGCTTATAGGATCGAGTTTCATCGGCGACTGGCGCTGCCCACGGCCTGCCTGGTGCTGGTGCTGATCGGGATCCCACTCGGCCTCTCCGCGAAGAAGGGCGGACGTGGCGCAGGTTTTGTGCTCACCATCGTTCTGGTTTTCGTCTATTACTTCCTTTCCATTATTGGCGTGGCATTGGCCCGCGGAGGCAGGGTGGCGCCTGCCTTGGGCGTGTGGATGGCCAACATCGTCTTTGCCGTGGTGGGCCTGCTTTTGCTCTGGCGAACCGACAAATTGCCGGTTGAAATCGGCCTCGGCCAGGTGTTACTGGCAACGATGAAAGGGTGGACCCGCTCCTGGATCAAGGAACGTGAGGAGCGCGCCGCAGCTCCGGGCGGCCGTCGCGGCCTGGGTACTAGGCTGACCATCACTCTAGTGACATTCTTAGGAATCGCGGTCCTGGTGCTGGCGCTCTTTGGTCCTCTTTCCCGCCTGGTAGGCCGCGTGCCGTCTGCCGTCTGGGGCGAAGAATATTTTTACGCGCTCGTGTCCTTGTTCGTATTGGGAGTCATCGTCCTGCTGGTACAGCGTTTTTTGTTGATCCTGGACAACTACGTTCTCAAGACATTCGCCCGCTTCCTGACACTGATCATGTCCAGCCTGGTGGTGGTGTCACTGATCTTCACGTTTTTCGAACTGCTGGGTGACATTGCCCACAACAGAATCCCGTTGGTCACGGTGGGTGAGTATCTGTTGAATAAAGTCCCTGACCTGCTCTACATGCCGGTAGTTCCGTTGAGTGTCCTGCTGGCGGTGCTGATCTCGTTTGGGCTGCTGCACAAGACCAGCGAGATTACGGCCATGAAAGCCACGGGCGTGAGCGTGTACCGCACTGTCATTCCTATCCTGGGTATTGCGACGGCTTTGGCCTGTGGACTGTTTCTGCTGGACCAGTGGTACTTGCCGACCGCCAACAAACGCGCCGAAACGCTGCGCAATACCATCAAAGGACGCCCGCCGCAAACCTATCTCCGGCCCGCACGCTGGATTTTCGGCCAGAGCAGCAATGCCGGCATAGCCAAAGGCAAAGAGGGTGCCTGGAAAGTCTATTACTACAAGTTTTACGATCCTGACCGCGACCAATTCGGCAGCATCTCAACCTTCGAGCTCGATCCTCAGACCTTCCAGATCACCAAACGCGTGTACGCCGCCCGGGCGCACTGGGCAGAAGGTCTTCAGAAGTGGGTCTTCGAAAACGGTTGGCAGCGCACTTTCAACGGTGATCTAGTCTCCGATTTCCGTCAGTTTGACGTCAGCACCTTCCCGGAAATGGACGAGATGCCCAGCTACTTCAAAAAGGAAATCCGGCAATACTCGGAAATGAACTACGAGGAACTGCGCAACTACATCCGCGACTTGCAGCAAAGCGGGTTTGACGTTGTGCGCTTGCGCGTTCAGTTGCAGAGGAAAATCGCGTTTCCGCTCATTACGCTGGTCATGGCAGTCCTGGCAGTCCCCTTCGCGCTTTCCGGTGGACGTCGCGGAGCGCTCAGCGGAGTGGCCCTGGCCCTGCTGATCGCCATCGTCTATCAAATGATTGCCGCGCTGTTTGAAGCCATGGGCAACGCGAGCCAGCTTCCGCCACTGGTCGCCGCCTGGATGCCCGATTTGATCTTCGGGCTGGCCGGCGGTTACATGATCCTCAAGACGCCGTCCTGACCTGAATCTCGATAGTGGATCGGTTTGTCGGAGAGCATTCATCCAAGCGGGACCCGCGGATCCCGTCGCACCGGAATCGCTAGACGCTGATAGTGCTAGTGAGCCATTTTCAAACTGGCCCACTACCTGAATCTCAGACGCTGCTAAAATCATCTTGAAGGTCGCATGCTTAAGAACCTGCAGCCGCTTTTCCCTTATCTCAAAAAGTACCGCGTCACGCTGTTCTGGGGCGCGCTGACCGTATTCTTTAACAACGGGATTTGGGTGCTGTTTCCTCAGGTGATCGGCCGTGCTGTCGACGACCTGAACCATGGGGCGACTCGACAGAAATTCCTCACGTACGCGCTGCTGCTTCTGGCTGTGGCCGGAACCAAGGGCATCTTCCAGTTTCTGACGCGCTGGCTGATGATTGGCGTCTCCCGCGAGATCGAATACGACCTGCGCAATGATTTGTTCGCACATCTGGAGTCCTTGCCATACTCCTACTTCCAGAAGAACCGTACCGGCGACATCATGGCCCGCGCCACCAACGACCTGAATGCCGTTCGCATGCTGCTGGGACCAGCCATCATGTACACGGCCAATACGCTCGTCTTCACCGCCGCGGCGCTGATTTTCATGATGAAGATCAGCCCCCGCCTCACTCTCTACGCTTTCGCACCGCTGCCGCTGGCCAGCATCATCATCCAGTATTTCGGAAAGAGGATCCACGAGCGCTTTGAGAAAATCCAGGCACAGTTTTCCGAAATCTCAGCGCGCGCTCAAGAGAATTTCTCCGGCGCGCGGCTGATTCGCGCTTACGCCCAGGAGCAGGCCGAGATCACCCTATTCGAAAAGTCCAACCAGGAGTACGTTACACGCAGCCTTCCCCTGGCGCGACTGGTGGGCATGTTGTGGCCGGCTCTGGAAGTCATGTTGGGATTTGCGATTGTGATCGTACTGTGGCTGGGCGGACGTGAGGTCCTGCTCGGCCGCATCAGCGTCGGCAAATTTGTGGCTTTCAACACCTACATCATGATGCTCACCTGGCCCGTGATCGCGCTGGGCTGGGTCATCAACATTTTCCAGCGCGGCATGGCTTCGATGGGAAGAATCCACCAGGTGCTTTCCGCGCAATCCGACATCACCGACGCGGCCGTGGCCCAAGACCTCCGCGATCTTGGCGATCGCGCCGTCAAAGGCGAGATCGAATTCCGTCATCTCAACTTCGCTTACAACGGCGTGCCGGTCTTGAAAGACATCAATCTGACCGTCCCGGCCGGGAGCAGCCTGGCGATCGTCGGCCCGACAGGATCAGGTAAAACCACTTTAGTCAGTCTGATACCGAGAATCTTTCAAGTAAAAGATGAATCATCAAACGGCACAGTGAGCGGCTCACTCCTGCTTGACGGGCGTCCTCTGCGTGAGTATCCGCTGGCCACGCTGCGCCGCAGCATCGGGTTTGTGCCGCAGGAAACGTTTCTCTTCAGCGACAGCCTGCGTGAGAACATTGCCTTCGGCGTTCCCGGCGCCAGCGATGAACAGGTGCGTTCCGCCGCACAAGCCGCCAGCATTGCCAGCGACATCGAGAGTTTTCCCATGCAGTACGAAACGCTGGTCGGCGAGCGCGGCATCACTCTTTCCGGCGGGCAGAAACAGCGCACGGCTATCGCCCGCGCCATTCTCCGCGATCCCGGGATCCTGGTGCTCGACGACGCTCTGGCCAGCGTAGACACCTACACCGAAGAGAAGATCTTGAACCATCTCCGCGAAGTCATGCGGGGACGCACTACGATCTTCATCTCGCATCGCGTCTCCACGGTGCGCAACGCCGACCGCATCGCCGTACTGCATGCCGGCCGCATCGTCGAATTGGGAACGCATGACGAGCTGCTGGCCCGCAACGGCTACTACACTGACCTCTACAACAAACAGCTCCTTGAAGAGGAGCTGGAACAAGTCTGAGCCGTGAAACGCGTTCTTGTGCCCGAGCTGTTGGACAGTGACAGCGGTACGCTCCGCGAAGTGGCTGACTCCCTGGCCGACCTGCGTATGTTCAACCGGACCTTTGGCGGCGTCCGCGTGATGACCGCGTTGCTGCGCGAGGTCGCCGAGCGGCAGCGTCTGAGCGAGATGTCATGGCTGGACGTGGCCGGTGGTTCCGGCGACATGGTCACGCTCACCCAGGAAGCATTGCATCGCAACGGCATCAAACTTTATCCGGTGGTCCTGGATCGCGCGGCCTCGCATTTGCACATAAACGGCTCCCACATCAATGTCTGCGGCGACGCTCTGGCTCTGCCCTTCCGTGACAACAGTTTTGACCTCGTGGGCAGTTCTCTTTTTGTCCATCATCTTCAGCCGGACGAGCTGTTGCGCTTTGCCGGCGAGGGCTTGCGCGTCGCCCGCCATGCCTTCGTTATCAACGATCTGGTGCGACATCCGCTCCACCTGGCCCTCAGCTACGCAGGTCTGCCGTTGTACCGCAGCCGCCTAACCCGCCACGACGCGCCGGCGTCCGTGCGGCGGGCGTACACTGTTGCCGAGATGAAGGACATCCTCGAAGGGGCCGGGATCACGGGATTCTCGGTCAAGACGTTCTACCTTTTCCGCATGGGAGTTACGCTGTGGAAACCACGGGAACCAAGGCCGAGTTTGACCTGATTGTCGCCGGCGCCGGTCCCGCTGGATCGGCCTGCGCCATCACCGCGGCGCGCGCGGGCCATCGTGTCCTGCTTCTGGACAAGGACAGATTCCCCCGTCACAAAGTGTGCGGCGAGTTCGTCTCCGCCGAGTCGTTGCATCTCCTCGGTTCTTTGCTCGGCGATCAGCAGACCCGCGATTTTGCCGCGCGCCAGGATGTGCCGGCCGCCCGGATCTTTCTTGACGGAAAATCTGTGGCGTTTCCAGTTGCGCCGGCGGCGCGCAGCATTCCTCGTTTCGACCTCGACGCCGCTTTGCTCGCCTCCGCGCATGGTAGCGGCGTACGCGTGCAAGAATGTGCCGCTGTCCGCCAGGTTGTACGGAATGGGACGTTCACCGTGCGTACCGCAGAAACAGCTTTCACGGCTGCAGCTGTGGTCAATGCCACGGGGCGCTGGTCACAGCTGACGCAATATGACGTCGCCCGGAAAAACAAGTGGATCGGATTGAAGGCCCATTTCCGCGAGTCTGCTCCGCCGAACTCCGTCGATCTCTATTTCTTCCCCGGCGGCTACTGCGGCGTGACTCCTGTGGACGCGCAGACCGTGAACGCCTGCGCCATGGTCGAAGCCGGCGCGGCACGTTCCCTGGAAGAGGTTTTTGCCGCCCATCCTGAGCTTTGGCGTCGCAGCCGCGACTGGGAACTGGTGTTCTCTGCCGTGACTACTTCACCCCTTTACTTCCGGCGGCCGGAGACATGCGACCAGGGCATGCTGCTGGCGGGCGACGCGGCCGGCTTCATCGATCCCTTCGCCGGCGACGGCATCTCCCTGGCGCTGCACGGCGGCGCTTTGGCAGCGGACTCGCTCCTGCCGTTTCTCGCCGGAAAGCTCTCCCTCGAAGAATCGCAGCAGCGATACCGCACCGTGTACGTCGAGCGCTTTGCGCCTGCTTTCCGCAACGCTGCCCGGTTGCGCGCCTTGCTCGCAGTCCCGAAATGGCTTCGTTCGCGGCTCGTGGGCCTAGTGGGGACTCGCCCGGTGGCAAAGTTGATTGTGAGAGCAACGAGGGCGCAGACACCCGATTGATGTCCAATTCTTCCGACTGAATCCGGCCGAGCCGCGCGTATCAAAAAAAAAACAGAAACGCGCTTTGGCGGGGTCAAAGCTGTTGGCCAGATTCCCAAGGCCATTTAGAACTGTCATCCCGAGCGCAGCGCCACGACAAACTTGTTACAGTAATGATGGGCGCGGAGTCGAGGGACCCCAAACGTGTGTCCCTTTCCAGGAAGTCTTAGGGAGTTCTTACCAGGGGCTCTCCCGGAAACAACATTTCCCTTCCCCAGTGTTCCGACAAGTCCTGCCAACGCGGGTTCATCTTCTCGATAAGCGCAATCTTTTTCTCGCGTCGCCAGCGCTTGAGCTGCTTTTCCCGCGCTATGGCTCTCCTCACGTCATCAAAGGCTTCGTAATAAACCAGGACGCACTTGTAAGTCGCAGAGAATCCGGGAATCTCACCAGCCTTGTGTTGAAAGACGCGGGCATACAGTTGGCCGGTCACACCGATGTACAGCGTGCCCGCGAGGCTGGACATGATGTACATCCAGTACTTGTGTTCACCTTGCGAGCGCACAAGGGCAGCGTGGTAGCAGATTGCACATGGAAAGCCTCCTGAGAATTTCCCCGAGTCTGCGTGGTACTGGGATACTCAATCGGGGTCCCTCGACTCCGCGCCAGAAACTTCTTTAGCTGGAAGCATTTCACTCGCGCTGCGCTCGGGATGACAGCTCTTTATTACAGCCTGTTTGGAGAGGTGACGGCTATGGAGCGATTACGGCGATCACGGCGATTCTAGGAATGTGCCACGGCCTTTGCACGGCGCAGCATGCGGCGAGCGACCGCCAGCAGATCGGCAACCTCAAATGGCTTCACCAGGCAGAGAATCTTGGTGGCATCCACGAACGCGCGCACCCCGGAGTCGGAGACGTTGGAGAGCACCAGCACGGTCTTGGAGACCAGATTGGGGCGATGCTGCTCGATCCAATGGTAAACGTCCTCGCTCGACCACTCGCCGGGGATCTTGCTGTCGAGGAAAACAGCGTCAAACTCATCTTCTTTCAGGCATTCGAGAGCGGCGGCGCCGGAAGTCACGGCGGCTACGCGCAGGCCTGCGGCGGTCAGCACTTCCCGTTCAAAGTCAAGCACTGCCTCTTCATCATCTATCAGGAGCACATATCCATCCAGCCGCGGGCCACGGCGCGCCACGATGCGTTCGCTTTCGGTCATGGGCTTCTCGCCCACGGCTACCGCCAGGCTCATGCGGACTACGGCTCCGCCGCTTGGATGATTGAGCGCGGTGATCTCGCCGCCATGTTCCTTGACGATGCCATAGCAGATGCTGAGTCCCAGCCCGGTTCCCTTGCCCACCCCCTTGGTCGTGTAAAAGGGATCAAAGGCTCGTTTAGGTTCGAGGAACCCGGGACCGGAATCGTGGAACTCCGTCACCACGCGTCCGTTTTCTGCCCGGAGCCGGATGCGGAGGTCGCCGCCGCGTCCGCTTTCGAGCATAGCGTCAGCCGCATTGTTGATGATGTTGAGATACACCTGTTCGATCTGGTGCGGATCAACCACCACGGAAGGCAACACCGTTTCGAACTCGCGGTGCACCACAATGTTGTTGACCTTCAGGTCATAGTCGCGAAGAGCGATCGTGTCCTCGATCACGCTGCGCAAGTCCACGTGGACGCGGCTGGGTTTATGCTGGCGTCCAAAGGAGAGCAGGTTCTGCACAATCTTCTGGGTGCGCACCGCCTGCTTGCGCAGCTTCTGGATAAACTCATGGACCCGCGGCTCCAGCGGCTCGGTCTCCAGCAACTGGGCGTAACCAAGAACCGCGGTCAGCGGGTTGTTCAGCTCGTGGGCCACGCCGGAGATCAGCTGGCCAACCGCAGACATTTTCTCGCTTTGCAACAGTTGCTCCTGGGTTCGGCGCAAATCCTCGTAAGCCTTCTTGGTCTCATTGTAGAGATGGACTTTTTCAATGGTGGTGGCCAGTTGGCGTCCCACAGCGATCATGACTCCTTCTTCCGAAGGGCCGAACTTGCGGGGAGCGCGGCTGCTGGTCGCCAGCACACCTAGCATTTTTTCCTTCCGCCACAGGATCACCCACAGCCAGGAACGAAGGTCTTCCGCTTCGATAAACTTCTGGATGACCTGCGGCATCCGTTCCCGCTGCTCGTGGTCGATGATCTCGGTGTGGTTGGCTTTGAGGAGCTCGATGAAATCCGCCGGCAGCGGAAATGACTCGGTCTCCGTGACCCATGCGCTACGATATCCGTACGAAGCCTTTTTGCGTATGCTGCTGGTCTCTTCGTCGAATAGATACACGCCGGCGGTATCGGTGGAAAGAAGTTCCACGATCTGCAACATGCTTAATTGGAGGATCTCTTCGATGTCGAACGACTGGTTGAAAGCCACAGCGATGTTGTTGAGGACGTAAAGTTCGCGGTTGCGCCGGCGGATTTCATCCTCCGCTCGTTTCATTTCCGTTACATCGAGCACCACACCCTGGTAACGGTCAATGTTGCCGGCTGCGTCGCGCGAGGCAAAGCTGCTTTCGATTACGTTGATTTCGCGGCCATCTTTGCGCCGCAGCACATACTCGAAATTCCTGACGTAGTCGTGCCGGGCGATCTCAGCGAGAAACTTCTCCCTGTGACCCGGATCCACGTAGAGCGACTGCACCACATCCAGTTTCAGGAGCTCTTCTTTGTTGGCATAGCCCAGCATGCGCACAAAGGCTTCGTTGCACTCCACGATTTTGCCGTCCGCGGTGGAGACGAAGACGCCTTCGTGCATGTGGTTGAATAATGAGGTGTAGCGTTCTTCCGCGGCCCTGGCCTCGGTGATGTCCTTGATCACGTGCACGGTTCCGCCGCGCATCGTGCCTTCGCCGCTGAAGGCCGAGGTGGAGACCACAGAGTACCCGCCGAAGCAAGGATCTTCACCGACCGCCCATTCCGCCTTGGTGCAGTACGGACATCCATCCCAGTTGCCTCCCGCGCCCGGCAAAACCCTCTGGCACATCTCCCCGGTGACCTGCAGGCGTGACAGCCGGAGTCGGTCCAGCAGAGCCTGATTGGCGCGCAGAATACGGTATTCCGGATCGTGGACAAAGATGTAATCAGGAATGGAGTCGAAGGTTCGGGCCCATTCATTCCTCGATTGCACCACCTGGTTGACCAGATTGTGGTTCTCGGCGGCGAGTCCCAGCTGCTTGGCGACAGCCAGCAGAAACTGCTTCTCGTTTTCGGTGTGCGCGCGATAGTGCGGCATGCCCATGACCAGCGTGCCGACCCCGGACGTTTTGCCTTGGACCGGCGCCAGGATGAGATGGTGAATACCTTCGGCTCGCAGCAGTTCGCGGTATCCCGGTGCGGCTTCGCCCACGAGCAGAACACAAAGTTCCTTCTCGCGCAGGGCGTACGCACTGACGCTCTTGGCCGTATCCAGCGTTCGCGCCCCTGCGGTATAGGCCGGGGAAAGGCCAACCTGGGCAAAGATCACCAGTTGGTCACTTTCCAGCGTCCGGAACCAGGCAGCTTTGGCTCCGGTCATCTTGATTATCTCTTCCAGCATCGCCCGGACAATTGGCGCGAACTCTCCGGGAGTCGAGCTTTTCGCCGTGATGCTGTTGAGTACGTCCAGCCGCTGGATCTGGGTCCGTGAGTCGTGCAATACCACGATCATCATGCACAGCCCCAGCAGGAGATCACCTAGAACGTCAAAACCCAACAGAGCATGGGGGCCTTGCGCCTCTGGATGCAAGACCAGCAGCATCATGCCCAGCGTCCATCGCCCTATGTTCGCCCTCCCCCAGGCGAAACGGAACAACTGTACCGCTGCCAGCACCACCACCGGCCGCCAGGAAAGATAATCAAATAGAAAGCGAACGCCCGCGCTGTCAGGCAGCCAAAGACCGCGTACGAACCCCAACATCACAGCCAATGACAGAATCAGTCCCGCCGGCAAGAGGAGCTTCTTCTGGTGGACGTAAAGCAAGACCCCCATGCCGAATAGGCCGGCAGCCACAGCAAATCCCGAGTAATCGAGCGCCATCCAGAGGTGGGAATGGCCAGGGCGAACGCCGAGAACCGCAAAGGCCTTCGATAGGCCGTAGACCACCCACCCACCCATCCACGGCAGCAGGTACTGCTTCCTGAAGCTCCAGTACAAAAGCACCAATCCAGCCAGCAGAATCAACAAGATCAGGGCTTCAGCAAGGAAAGGGGACCGCAGCGCCAAGTCCATGGTCACCAGGTTCATAGGGTTTCTAGTTCAGCGGGGGTTTCTGGGCAAGGTTTATATACCATAAATAGCTGTTGGCAAGGGCTTTTTTGTTTACCTGGGATTGTATTTCCGGGAACTCTGCGGTAGAGTGAAAATCCCCCCGGGCAGGTGCAGAATTCTTCCCATGACCACAGAGCGGATCCTGGTCGTTGACGATGAGGAGCCCATAAGGGAGATTATTTCTTCCATGCTTAGCGCTGCCGGCTATAAAACCCGGCAGGCTTGCTCCGGCATGGAGGCCCTGGCCATCCTGAACTCCAGCGGGGAGTACGAACTCATGCTCTCCGACCTGATGATGGCCGAGTTGGACGGCATCGCCTTGCTGGAACGGTCGAAAGAGAAGTACCCAGACATGCCGGTGATCATGGTCACTGCGGTGCACGATATTTCCGTGGCCCTGGCCGCGATCCGCAACGGTGCGTACGACTACCTGCTGAAACCCTTTGAGCGGGAACAGCTTCTGGCGATGGTCCGGCGGGCGCTCGAACACCGGAGATTGAAGCTGGAAAACCGGGCGTATCAATCCAACCTGGAATCCCTGGTGGCGGCACGGACCGAGCAGTTACGCCAGGCCATGACCGATCTGGAGCGCTCGTATGACATCACTCTGGAAGCTCTCGGCGATGCCCTGGACCTAAAGGACGCCGAGACGGAAGGTCACTCCAAGCGGGTTACGGCGTTTACCATCGCTATCGCCCGTGCCATGGGCCTTTCCGGGGACAAGATCCGGGTGATCGCCCGCGGCGCCTTCCTGCATGACATCGGCAAGATGGCCATTCCGGATAGCATCCTGCGCAAACCCGGAGCTCTAACCATCGAAGAAACTCAGATCATGCGCGAGCACTGCTTCCGCGGCTATCAGATGCTCAAGAAGATCCCCTTCCTGGCCGAAGCTTCGGAGATCGTCTATGCCCACCAGGAACGCTATGACGGCAGCGGCTATCCCCGCGGCCTCAAGGGCAAGGAAATCCCACTGGGCGCACGCATCTTCTCCATCGCCGACACGCTCGACGCAATCACATCAGACCGTCCCTACCGCGCGGCCCAGTCCATTCCGGCGGCCCGCGAGGAAGTGTTGCGTTTCTCCGGACGCCAGTTCGATCCGGAAGTGGTCCAGATCTTCCTGCAAATGCCGGACACCATCTGGGATGACCTGCGCAAGGAAATCAACTCCCAGATCTACCGCTTCACCTATCCGATCAAAGCTGTGCCGGTGCTGACCGATAGCAAGACCACTGTCTAATCCGCATCTCTCTCAAGGTTCTGTGGCTTTCCGCGAAATGCTTGAAGGCTCTGCTGCCGCAGTGCTGCCCTCCGCGCTTCAACTCCTCCGCGACAGGTGTAGGCGATACAATGTTTCTGATCGGCGCTAGAGCGCCGCTTTACGGCGAGGTGGAAAATGGCAGTCCTGACTGATTCGGAGATCCAGCAAGCTCTGGCCAAACTGCCAGGATGGCAGCGCAGCGGCATCGCGATCCAGCGCGTCTTCCAGTTCCCGGACTTCAAGGCAGCCATGCAGTTCGTGAACAAGGTTGCCGATGCCGCGGAGCAGGCCAACCATCATCCCGACATCGACATTCGCTACAACAAGGTAACGATGGGGTTGGTATCACACGATGCCGGCGGAGTCACGCAGCGGGATGTGCAAATGGCTGAGCGGATCAATGGGATTGCGTAATGGACTAATTTGGTAACTGGGTAATCTGGAAAACGCAGACCCCGAGCGTCTTGGCAATGCTCACGAAACTATCCGATTTCTCACTGACTGGATTTGTGTATGAAATGGGAAGGCCAGGTCGCCGAGTATCCTGGCAATTACTCAATTACCAAAAACCAAATCTGACTCAGACTTCTTGCTCTTCTTCCCCCTGCAGGGAATCAGCCAGGCGATCGAGCGCACCCTGGATGGCGTCGAGCTGCTGATCGAAAAACTTGTTGACCTCACCCACGGGATCGCTGCTGCGGCTCAGGCGCTCCAGCAAGGCGCTCATCTGGTTCCGCCCGCGTCGGCTAGCGAAGGCCAGTCCCAGCGCGCTTAACCCGATGACCGAGAGCGGGGCCACCCAGTTCCACGTGAAATTCTTGTCGGTCGACATGGCTCGTTTTTTGATGCTCTCAGGATGCAAAAAGTTCAACACTTTTGTACAGGTGCCTTCGGTAACTTCCCGGCTCGTGGCGCGATTTCCGTAGCACAACCTCTGGCGGGAAGGCCCAGCCCGCCGGAAAAAACAGCGTTGCTGAGCAGCTCTTATGCATGAAAGACGCATCATACTGGGAAGTCATTTCACAAGACTTACGGGTAAGTCGCGAGGTACTCGCCATGCATGCAAAGCGAATTTCCTGGACTTGTGCTCTGTCGCTGGCTCTAGCCGGCGCGGCCGTGTCCGTTGCCCAGGAGAGGGCGGCAGGCACGTACAGCCAGGAGCCAACATTAACGGCGTCGCAAAACGCCATTCCGGAAGGCACGCGCTTCATCATCAAGCTCAAAGACACGCTCGACACGAAGAAGCTGGAGGTTGGCAAGCACTTCAAAGCCGAGCTTCGCGAAGACCTGGTGACACCCAGCGGTTTGATCGTGCCTAAAGGCCGGGGCGTCAAAGGCCACGTCGCGGCCTTCGAGCGCGGGTACACTGGCGCTCGCTTGACGCTGGCGACCGACGAATTAGAGACCCGCAAAGGCTGGGTGCCGCTCATCGCCACCATAACCGGCGTGCCCGGCGATCCGACGATCAAGTCCACAGGTCAGGAAGGCCAGATCACGCGCCAGGGTGCGGACAAGAAGCGCGCGGCCATCGATGCGGCGATCGGCGCCGGTGTAGGTGCCGCTGAAGGCGGCGTTTCCGGCGGCAGGCAGGGCGCTGCAAAAGGTGCAAGGTCTGGGATGAACCCGGGAACCGCCCTTCTGCTCCAAGGCAACGAGCTGAAACTCGACAAAGGCACGCAGCTGGAAGTCAGGCTGGACCGTGATCTGGTGGTGCCGACACATTAAAACCATCGGTTGATCGGGTGATCCGGTGATCGCGTGATCGAAGCATGTGGCGCTCCGCTTGGTTTGATCCGGCGAGAGTCGGACTGACAAGACCGCTTTATCCCGACGACCAACCGGTCCGATTTTTCAGATCACCCGATCACCAGATCACCGGATCACCCGATTTTCATTTCCTCATTAGCGGCTTCCCCGAGATGGGTCTCTGCTGGTGGCTGTACCTTCTTCCCTTTTGCTCCGTCTCCAGCTAAACTCACTTCGTTTTCCCCAACAGCAGTCAAAATTCCAGCTGGAGTCTCGAATGATGCTACGCCGTGTTGCGCCTGTGTTCTTCGCTTTCATCTTGCTCGCTTCCCTGCTGGCCTCCGGCCAACAGCGGGATCGTCAAGGCCAGCAGCCCGGGGCTGCGCCGTCCGCCACTCCGGCGGCTGGCGAAGTTCGTGCGCCCGCTGAACCGAAGAGAGAAGTCAAGGAAGCGCCAGAAGCGCCCCCAGTTGTCACGCACCATGAGATCCACGTTGGGGGTAAGACGCTGCGTTACACGGCCACGGCAGGCATGATGCCGCTCAAGAATGTCGATACCGGGGAAGTCGAGGCACACATCTTCTACATTGCTTATACCCTTGACGGCCAATCGCCGGAGCACCGTCCACTGACATTTTCTTTCAACGGTGGACCCGGCTCGGCGTCGGTGTGGCTGCACATGGGCGCGATCGGCCCTAAGCGCGTGCGCATGCAGCCCGACGGCATGATGCCAGCTCCACCGTACCAGCTGGTCGACAACGAATACACATGGCTGGACCAGACAGACCTGGTGTTCATTGATCCGGTCGGCACCGGCTACAGCCGCGCCGTCAAACGCGACCAGACCCGCAAGTTCCTCGGCCTGCGCGGCGACATCGAGTCCGTGGGTGAGTTCATTCGTCTCTACCTGGGACGTGCCGAGCGCTGGTCGTCCCCGCTGTTTTTGGTGGGAGAAAGTTACGGCACCACGCGCGCCGCCGGGCTTTCTGGATACCTGGTGGAACACGGCATCGCTTTCAACGGCATTATGCTGATCTCCAGCATCCTCAACTTTGAGACCACGGACTTCTCGCCGGGAAACGATCTGCCTTACGTTCTGTTTCTACCCACCTACGCCGACACTGCCTGGTACCACAAAAGGCAACCGCCGGACCTGCAGAAGGATTTCGCCAAGATGCGCGCTGAGGTCGAACAGTGGGCTGCAAACGACTACGCGGAAGCGCTGGCGAAAGGCGACCGTTTGACGCCGGAGGAGCGCGCCACCGTTGCCGAGAAACTCTCTCGCTACACAGGCCTGAGCAAGACCTACATTGAGCAAAGCAACCTACGCATTGACGAGCCACACTTCGTCAAGGAGCTTTTGCGCGATCAGAACAAGACCGTCGGCCGGCTGGACACCCGTTTCACAGGCAGCGATCGCTCGCAGATCGCGGAGACCGCCCGCTACGATCCCAGCATGAGCGCGATTCGTCCGCCCTACACGGCGATGTTCAATCAATACGTGCGTACGGAACTGGGTTACAAGTCAGACCTCGAGTACTACATACTAGGCGGCGGCTTCCGTCCTGACGAGTGGGACTGGGGCGTACAGCGCGGCGGCTTCCCGGACACGGCTCAGGCTCTCAAAGACGCGTTCGACAAAAACCCGTTCATGAAATTGTTCGTGGGCTCCGGTTACTACGACCTGGCCACGCCCTACTTCGGAACGCAATACACCTTGAACCACATGGCGCTCAACCCAGACCAGCACGCGCGCGTCAGCCTGGGCTACTACGGCGCGGGACACATGATGTATATCCAGGATTCTTCGCTGGGAGAGCTGAAGAAGGACGTGACGGCGTTTATCGCAAACGCGCTGAAATGAGCTAATAACCACAAAGGACACAAAGGATCACAAAGGCCCGGGATCAGACTACTTCGTGTTCCTTTGTGTCCTTCGTGGTTTAAGAAGTCCTGCCGAACGGGTTTTCCAACGACCCGCTTTGCGGCGTAAACAGCTCCGCGCCGTTTTCCGTGATGTGCATGTCATCTTCCAGGCGGACGCCGAACTCTCCACGGATGTAGACGCCGGGTTCGTCACTGAAGCACATATTGGGGGCGAGCGGCAAAGTATTGCCGCGGACCAGATAAGGCCACTCGTGGCCGTCCATGCCGATGCCGTGGCCCACGCGGTGTGTGAAGTATTTGTAGTCGGGACCGTAACCGGCGTCGGCGATCACTTTGCGCGCAGCGGCGTCGACCGACTGGCACTGCACGCCGGGCTTAGCTGCGCCCAGAGCCGCTTGTTGCGCGCGATGCACGATGTCGAAGACCTGTTTCATTTTGTCCGTGGGTTTCCCCAGAACCACGGTGCGGCTGATGTCGGATTCGTACTCTTCCACACGGCAACCGCCGTCCATCAGCAGGATGGTGCCCTCGCGGATCACCTGCGGTTTGGCCGAGCCGTGCGGCAAAGCAGAGTTCTCTCCGACTTGAATGCTGGCGCCGCCGGGAAAGCCCTGGCGTTCGTGCGCGGTTGCCACCATCTGGCCGAAGTCTCGCTGTGTCATGCCTTCCTTCGTCGACAAGTACGCCGCCTCGTAGGCCGCGAGCGTAATCTGGTTGGCCAGAGTCATGAGCTGCAGCTCGTGCGGGCTCTTGATCATGCGGCAGCCGGCGGTCACAGGCGTACCGCTCACGATCTGCAACGCGGGCGCAGCTTTGCTTACGCCTTCGCTGAAGACGTAACGCACTGTCTCTTCGGCGCCCAGGCGGGCGGAGGCCAGCCCGCGATCCTTCAGGCCATCGGCAATGCGCTGATACGGGTTTTCGTCCTCTTGCCACAGCCGCAATTCGGGATTGCTTCCGTCCGGTCCGCCCGCAATCTGCTCGCGCGCGCGATCTTCCTCAAAGGCCGGGCAAACGTAGAACGGACTGCCCTTGATAGGGACAATCATGGCAAACGTGCGCTCGCTCATGAACCAGCGAATGCCTGTGAAATACACGAGCGATGTGCCACCCATGAGCAGAATTGCGTCGAGTTTGTTTGCCGCCATCAGTTGGCGCGCTCGATCCAGACGCTGTTGGCGCTCGGCCGCGGTGATGGGCTGGGCTTCCGCTTTGCGCGACTTCAGTTTCGCAATCGGCTCCGGCAGCGATTTGCCTGTAGCTTCACCCTGCGTTGTCACGGCATTCGCCGTTTGCGTCAAGGCCACGGTGGCGGCGATTCCGGCAGACTGGAGAAAACTGCGGCGTGAAGATTTCATGGTTTGGATCGGCTCCGTGTGATTCGAGTCTCTTACGGCTGCTGCTTTGTTCCACCAGGTGTTGTCGTAGCCGGTTTAGCCGGTTCCGTCTGCGCTGCCGGGCGCGTGGTTTGCGCCGGCTGCTCAGGAGCGGGCTTGGGCGGCATGTCGGCTGCGGCGAAACGTGGCAGCATATCGTCGCGCATCGCCAGCTGATAAACCGCAGCCGCAACGACGATAGCCGATTTCTTCGCATCCTCTTCAATGATTCGCTCGTAGGTGTCGAGGTTGGTGTGCCAGGTATCGAGGAAGTATTCGATCGGGTCCTGGCCCAGCCCAACGCCGGGCAATCCTGCCTGTGCAAACGATGTGCTGTCTGTTCCACCGAGCCTGCGGCTCTTGTTGGAAATCGCTCCGGCCACGCCCAGGTCCGCGAACGGCGCGAGAGCCTGGCGCAGAATGTCTGCGTCTTCGGCTGGGCCGAAAACGCTGGCGCCGCGGACGCGTCCCGTACCCGAGTCAACGTTGAAATAACCGTCGAACTTCGCGAACTCCGGCTTTGGTTCCTCAAAAGTTCCGAAATGTTGTTTGACGTAGGCTTGTGAACCCAGCAAGCCTTCTTCTTCGCCGCTCCAGAGAGCTACCCGGATGGTGCGCCGCGGTTTCACGCCCAGCGACTTCAGGATGCGCGCAGCTTCCATCATCACGGCACAGCCAATGGCATTGTCCGTGGCGCCCGTCGCCGAATGCCACGAATCCAGATGGCCACCCAGCATGATGACTTCATCTTTCCTGTCGGTGCCGGGGATCTCAGCAATGGTGTTGTACGAGGTCTTCCCTTCCGGATACAGCTTGTTCTCGATATTGAACTCCACTTCCACGGTTGATCCGTCGGCAAGAATGCGCGTAATGCGCCCGAAATCCTCGTTGCGCAGCACGACGGTAGGCACGGCCTTGCTGATGTCATACGTGCGGTTCTGAAAAGCGCGGATATGGCCGTTCCCCATGCGCGAATCGTTGGCCCGAACCAAAGCGCCGTGCTCGACCAGGAATTGGTCAATCTGCTCGTTGATCTGCACGGCGGTCAGCACGCCTGGCTCAGGCCGGTTCTGGCCTCCGCCTGGGCCACCGCGGCCGAACTGTCCGGCGTTGGGATTCTTGGGATCGTATCGCTCCCCTGCAGCCTTGTCGTCGAGCCGGCGCGGAGGAACGTCGATCACTACGGGAATCACTTCTGCTTTGCCGACAAGCACGATCTTTTTCTTGACCTTGTCCTTGACCGAGTCGAGATACGCGGTGAGCTTTTCCGCGGTGGGCTTCTCCGGGGGGATAAGTTGGAAGACCTCGCCCTTCACCGTGCCCCTTGTGCCGGGCGTCCAAGCCAGGACGCGGAACGTCAGCTGGTCATGGATGGGCGAAAGCACGTAACCGCTCGCCCGTTCGTTCATCCATCCCGGATGTCCAAAGTCCCACGGCTCCAGGTGCGCGTTCTCGAATCCCCACGATGTCATCTGTTGAATCGCCCAGTCGGCCGCGGCTTTATGGTTGGGCGAGCCGGTCAGGCGCGGGCCGTAAACATCCGTCAGAAAATGCATGGTGTGCATGATCTGCGAATGGTCCATCTCTTCCTGGCGGATCTTCTTGTTGATGTCAGGATCGGCGGCAGACTGCGCGCTCAGGGGAATCTGCCCGATGAGTACGACTGACAAGAGAAGTGCGGCAAACGATCTGACTGTGGACATTGGGGTCTCTCCGGTAGAAGGCTAGAGAGGCATTGTACCGGAGTTGCCGGGGCTCCCGGAAATGAATCGTCAGCAGACGCCTGCCGCCGCG
>DATFQZ010000250.1:0-10605 GCA_035263765.1 Candidatus Angelobacter sp.
TGGAGTTCTGTGTCAGATTGACCTTCACCAGGTTTTTCTTGGCCGATTCAATGCCTTTGCGGATGGCTTGTGGCACTTCCTTGGCTTTGCCGGACCCGTAGCCGACCACACCAGCCCCCGGATCGCCCACCACGACCAACGCCGCAAAGGACATGTTTTTGCCGCCCTTGACCACCTTGGTCACGCGGTTGATGGCCACCACCTGGTCTTTCAACTGGTAGCTGCCGGCATCGAGTTTCTTCTTGATTGCTGTCGCCATTAGAACTCCAGACCTGCTTCGCGCGCCGCATCGGCCAGCGCTTTGATTCTTCCGTGATACAGATATCCACCGCGGTCGAACACAACTTTCTTCACGCCTTTTTCCTTGGCCCGCTCCGCGATCAGCTTGCCGATTTCCTTGGCGCTAGCCACGTTGCCGCCGGTCCTCTTGTTCCCGCCTTTTTTGCCGCGGGCCGTGCTCGCCGAGGCGAGCGTTTTACCGCTGGCATCGTCAATGACCTGGACGTAAATGTGGTTCAGCGAACGATACACGTTCAGCCGCGGACGCTCCTTGCTCCCTTGCATCCCTTGCCGCAGCCGCTCGTGGATTCGCCGCCGTATTTTGTCTTTCGAAATCTCAGGAATCATTTCTTTGTCCCTTGCTTCGTAGAGCCCTCGACTCCACGATCAAAATTGCATTCTCGCGCCTGATCAGAATTGAGTAATTTGGTAATTTGAAATTTGGTAATTGAAAACCTGAGGGTTTCCACGCTCTCAATTCAATTACTCAATTACCAAGTTACCCACTTACCAACTTACTTCGCACCTGTCTTGCCTACCTTCTTCTTCAATCTCTCGCCGACGTAGCGGACACCCTTCTGCTTGTAAGGGTCTGGCGGACGCAGGCCGCGCATCTCCGCCGCCACCTGGCCGACCTTCTGGCGATCAATACCGTTGACCGTCAGCCGGGTCTGCTTGGGATCGATGGCCACCGTGATGCCGTTCGGCAACGGGTATTCAATGGGATGCGAGTAGCCCAGCGTGAACACCACGGTTGCTTTGCCTTTCAACTCGGCGCGATAGCCGATGCCCACGATCTCCAGCTCCTTGCTCCAGCCCTTGGTCACGCCTTCCACGGCGTTGTTCACCAGGGCGCGCACCAGGCCGTGCACCGCGGCGCGATCCTCGTTCTCCCGCGTGACCTGGATGTGGCCGTCGGCGGTCTGGAGCTTCACGCCCGCTGGCAGATGCGTCTGCACCTGGCCTTTGGGACCTTGCACCACAACGGTGTTGCCCTTGACTTCAAACTTCACTCCCTGGGGGAGTGGGATCGGTTTTTTTCCGATGCGTGACATTGCTTAATCCTAATTTCTGGCAAGTCCCTCGATTGTGACAACAATCAAGTTCCACGCCGGTCTCCTCACGAGCTGCTAGCTCCTAGCCGCTAGCCAAACCCGCATCCCCTAGCAGCTAGCAGCTAGGAGCGTGGTAATTCGCGCACCGCGCGAATTACCACACTTCACACAAAATCTCGCCGCCCACGCCTTCTCTGCGCGCCTGGCGGCCGGTCATCACTCCCTTGGGAGTGGTGAGAATATTGATGCCCAGCCCGCCCAGCACGCGCGGGATATCGTTGTGCCCCACATACACGCGGCAACCGGGACGAGAGATGCGCTGCAAGTTGGAGATGGTGGCGGCGTTGTCCGGGCCATACTTCAGGTAAATACGCAGGACTTTGCGGCCTTCCTCCTCCGTCGCCTTGAAATTGGCGATGTAGCCTTCCTCTTTCAAAATGCGCGCGATCTCCTGCTTCAGCCGCGAAGCGGGAATATCAAGCTTCTGATGACGCGCGTGGATCGAGTTGCGTATGCGCGCCAGCAAATCTGCGACCGGATCGGTCAAACTCATCTTCTTTCATCTCCTCTTTTCGTCACCCGTTTGCCCCGGCTCGCCGGGGAACCTGTCCGTGACGTACTTCCAAGCACTTTGCCGTTAGCAGTTAGCAATTAGCCTTTGTCTCGCGGGAGCCGGCAATCTCTAGCAGTCTCAAAGCGAACTGGCTCATTGCCAATTGCTATTTGCTAATTGCTTATCTACCAGCTCGACTTCGAGACCCCAGGCACTTCACCCTTCAGCGCCAGACCACGGAAGCACAGACGGCACAGGCCAAACTTGCGCAGATAGCCGCGCGGCCGTCCGCAGATGCTGCAGCGGTTGCGGTGCTGGGTGGAGAACTTGGGTTTCTTGTTCGTCTTGGCAATTTTTGCTGTTGTAGCCATTTTGTCCTTCGGACAAGCAGTCAGCATTCAGCAATCAGCATTCAGCCAGAAAACAGATTCTTGCTGATTACCGATTCCTTAGTCCCGCCTGCCTCCTTCACTATTCACTATTCAAACTTGCTTCTTCCCAAACTTAGCTTCGGCTCCTGCATCCAGCCTGCCTCGCTGAATGCTGAGTGCTGAGTGCTACTGTTTAAACGGCATTCCCAGATGCTTCAGCAACGCCCTTGCCTGGTTGTCGTCGCGGGCCGTGGTGACAATGGTCACGTTCATGCCCTTCAGCTTGTCCACTTTCGCGTAATCGATCTCCGGGAAGATCAACTGGTCGCGCAGGCCCAGAGTATAGTTGCCGCGGCCGTCAAATGACTTGGTCGACACCCCACGGAAGTCGCGTACGCGCGGTAGCGCGATGTTGATCAGCCGGTCGATAAACTCATACATGCGGTCGCCGCGCAGCGTGACCATGGCTCCGATCGGCATGCCCGCGCGCACCTTGAACGCCGCAATCGACTTCTTGGCCTTGGTGATCACCGGCTTCTGTCCGGTGATGTTCCCCAGATCATTGGCCAGCGGATCCAGCATCTTCGAGTTCTGCGTGGCTTCGCCCACGCCCATGTTGACCACGATCTTATGCAGTCGCGGCACGGCCATGGGGTTGGTTAATCCCAGCTCTTTGGCCAGCGCCGGAGCAATCTCCTTGCTGAACTTTTCTTTCAACCGTACTGTTGTTTTCGGTCCTGCCATGGTCTTTGCTTCTGCCTTTCTCACGGTTTCCGGTTTCACGGGTTCGTGAGGTCTTCAGTTTTTTATGGACGTTGCGACGTGGCTCGCCACGTCCCCGTCTTATTTCTTGTCGATCGGTGAATCACAGCGGTGGCAAATGCGCACGTTCCGCTCGCCCTGCAAATGATGGCGCACACGGGACGGACGATTGCAGCTCGGACAAACCAACATCACGTTCGAGATCGAGAGCGGCGATTCCTGCTCCGCGATCCCGCCCTTGATGTTGCGCTGCGGATTGGGACGCACGTTCTTCTTCACCATCATCACGTGCTCCACCAGCACCTTGCCTTCACCAGGAAACACGCGCAGCACGCGTCCTTGCTTGCCTTTGTCACGGCCGGTGATCACTTTCACCTGGTCATTGCGCTTGATGTCGACTCTTGTATGCATGTTCAGCCTTCGCGTTCCCTAGAGCACCTCAGGCGCAAGGGAAACGATCTTCAAAAACTTCTTTTCGCGCAGTTCGCGGGCCACCGGGCCGAAGACGCGCGTTCCCACCGGCTCGCCGGCTTCATTGATGAGCACGGCAGCATTCTGGTCAAAGCGGATGTAAGTTCCGTCGCGGCGGCGATGTTCCTTGCGCTGGCGCACGATCACGCACTTGACCACGCTGCCTTTTTTCGCCGTCCCGTCGGGCGCAGCTTCCTTCACTGCCGCGGTCACCACGTCGCCCAGGCCGGCGTTCAGCCCGGTGTGCCCGCCCAGCGGCAGGATCATCTGCAGACGCCTCGCGCCGCTGTTATCGGCCACGTCGAGGATGGTTCTCATCATGACTGCCATGGTTGAAATCTCCGTTGTGCGCAGCCGCTACGCCGCTAACACTTTTTCTAACGTCTTGCTTGCTGACTTTGGCTCTTAGCTCTTGGCTTTTAGCCGATCCCCTTACCTCACGACACAGGAGCCAATCGCCAACGGCCAACAGCTAATTGCTGACCGCGGCTTCTTCGCCCGCTACCAGCTTGGCCTTCTGGATAATGTTCTTCAAACGCCAGCGCTTCAGCTTGGACATGGGCCGCGTCTCTTCGATTTCCACGAAGTCGCCCACGCGCGCCGTGTTCCCCTCATCGTGCGCGTAAAACTTCTTGTTCTTGGCGATCACGCGCGCATACAGCGGGTGCGATCTCTTGCGGATCACCTCTACCACGATGGTCTTGCTCATCTTGACCGAAGTCACCTTGCCGATCTTGGTGCTGCGGCGGCTGGCTTGCGGAGTCTTGGTTGTCTCTGCCATTTACTTCTTCCTCGTTTTGGCTGCAGGCTTTGCGGCCTTGGCTTTTTTGCCCGCCGCTTTGGCCGGAGCGGCTTTCTTGGGCTCCGCAGCCTCCGTCTCGGCCGCCGCCGTTTCCGAGACAGGCGCGGCTGCCACATGGGCGGGGTGCACGATATTCAGCTGCTTTTCCCGCATGATGGTATGGATCCGGGCCACGTCCTTGCGCAGCCCGCGGATCTTGTTGAGGCTCTCGGTTTGCCCCATCTTCAGCTGGAACTTCAGCTTGAAGAGCTGATCGTTGAGCTCGCGCTGCTGGTGCTGCAGCTCGCTGTCAGTCAAGTTTCTAAGTTTCTCTGCATCCATGATTTTCTCTTCCGCGCGGATTCTCGTCCGCTCGTCCTTGGCTCTTACCCTTGAGCCTCTTTCTTCTCGTGCACGCCGTGACGCGCTACAAATTTGGTCCTCAGTCCCAGCTTATGCGAAGCCAGGCGCATGGCCTCCATGGCCTCGGTGCGGGTCACACCTTCCATCTCAAACAGGATCTTGCCGGGCCGTACCACCGCAACCCAGTGGTCGGGCGCGCCTTTGCCTTTGCCCATGCGGGTCTCAGCCGGCTTTTTGGTGACCGGTTTGTCGGGAAACAGGCGCAACCAGATCTTCCCGCCGCGCTTCACGAACCGGGTCATGGCCACACGGCTGGCTTCGATCTGGCGGTCGGTGATCCATCCCGGCTCCATGACTTTCAGCCCGTAGTCGCCGAAAGCCAGCTCGCCGCCGCGCCATGACTTGCCGCACATGCGACCCCGCTGTTGCTTGCGGTATTTAACTTTTTTTGGCATTAACATGATGTCTAATCCCTCGTGTTCGACGGCTCTGCCCTAACCGTTCCTCTCACTGCTTTCGCCGTCATTCGGTCCAGCTTCTAGCCACTAGCTCCTAGCTAGAACCCAGCAGCTAGTCGCTAGCGGCTAGAATGCTCCTGCCCCCGCCGGCTGTCTCTGTTCCGTGCCGCGTTTCTTCTGCGGCAGGATGTCCCCACGGTAGATCCACACCTTCACGCCGATCACGCCGTAGGTGGTGCGGGCCTCGGAGAAGCCGTACTCGATGTCGGCGCGCAGCGTGTGCAGCGGCAACCGGCCCTGCAGGTACCACTCCGAGCGCGCGATTTCATTGCCGTTCAGCCGGCCCGACACGCGAACCTTGATGCCTTTACAGCCGAAGCGCAGCGCCGAGTCCACGCTCTTACGCATTGCCCGGCGGAAACCCACGCGTTTTTCCAGTTGCAGCGCGATCGCTTCCGACACCAGTTGCGCGTCCAGCTCCGGCTTATGCACCTCGGTGATATCGATGAACACGTCACGGGAGGTGCGCTTCTGCAGCTCGACCTTCAGCTTGTCGATCTCCGCGCCTTTGCGCCCGATAATGATCCCCGGACGCGCCGTGCGGATGATGATGCGCAGCTTGTTCCCCGGCCGCTCGATCTCCACCGAGCTGATGCCCGCCGACTTGAGCTTGTCCTTCAGCTCGTCCTTGAGCTTCACATCTTCGAGAAGCAGCTTGTTGTAGTCGCGCTCCACGAACCAGCGCGACCGCCACGGCTTGGTGTAGCCGAGACGAAATCCGTATGGATGGACTTTCTGTCCCATAATTTCCTCATGACGGGCGTCGAATGCGCCCCAAAACTCTTCCTGTCATAACGATCTTGATCTTGCGGCATCAGCTACTGGCTGCTAGCTACTAACTCCTAGGAGCTAGCGGCTAGTAGCTAGAAGCTATTTGCTTGCCGCCTTCTTGTGCTTGGCTGCCGGCTTCTTTTTGGCAGCCACCGCTTTCTTCTTTTTCGCCGGCTCCGTGGCAGGCTCTTCGCCCACCACCGTGGCCAGATCCTGGCGCTCGGGCACGCCTTTTTCCGCCAACACCACTTCCAAGTGCGCGATCCTGCGCTGATAACGGTAGGCGCGGCCCATGGGGGCTGGACGAACCCGCTTCATGCGCGGCCCGTCATTGGCGACAGCATGCTTCACGTAGAGCTTGTCCACATCCACGTCGATGCCTTTTTCGCCGCTCAGGTAATTGGCGTTCTCCACCGCCGAGCGCACCAGCTGGAAGATCGCCGGAGCAATTCGCTTTTTGGTGAACTGCAGCGTGCTCAAGGCATCTTCCACGCGCTTGCCTTTGATCAGGTCCAGCACCAGGCGCGCCTTTTGCGGCGAGACGCGGGTGAAATTCGCTTTGGCTTTGAATTCCATCGTAGTTTCCTTTACCCCTTAGGCGCCGGCGGCGCTGCCGGTGCCGGCCCCGATGGCGCCGACGGGACAATCGCTCCCGGGCCGCCGGGCACGCCCGCCGGTCTGGCGGCGGCTTCCGCCGCTGCCTTGACTGAGTGCCCTTTGAACTGGCGGGTAAAAGAGAACTCGCCCAGCTTGTGTCCCACCATGTTCTCGGTGACGTATACCGGAATAAACTTCTTGCCGTTGTGCACGGCGATCGTGTGTCCCACCATCTCCGGAGAGATCGTGGACCGCCGTGACCAGGTACGGACAACTTTCTTGTCGCTCCTGGCGTTCATGTCCTCGATCCTCTTCAGCAGGTGGCCGTCGATGAACGGACCCTTTTTCAGTGACCGCGCCATTATTTCTGCCTCCTGCTCACGATAAACTTGTCCGTACGCTTATTGTTGCGCGTCTTGTAGCCGCGCGTGGGCTGTCCCCAAGGCGTCACAGGATGGCGCCCGCCGGAAGTCTTGCCTTCGCCGCCGCCATGCGGATGGTCCACAGGGTTCATGGCGACGCCACGGTTCACCGGCTTCTTGCCCAGCCAGATATTGCGTCCTGCCTTGCCGATGTGCACGTTCTCATGTTCCACGTTGCCGATCTGCCCGACCGTGGCCATGCAATCGATCAGGACTCTGCGGGTCTCGCCCGAAGGCAGCTTCACCAGCGCGTAGTCGCCTTCTTTCGCCACCAGTTGCGCGGCGCCGCCGGCGGAGCGAACCATCTGCGCGCCTTTACCCGGCTTCAGTTCGATGTTGTGCACCGTGGTGCCGGCGGGGATGTTGCGCAGCGGGAGAGCATTGCCCACCAGGATGTCGGCTTCCGGGCCGCTGATGATCTTCTGCCCCACTTGCAAGCCCACCGGCTGCAGGATGTAGCGCTTTTCGCCGTCGGTGTACGACACCAGGGCGATTCGCGCGGAGCGGTTGGGATCGTACTCGATCGAAAGCACCGTGCCCGGCACGCCGGACTTGTCGCGTTTGAAATCGATCGCGCGCAGCTTGCGCTTGTGACCGCCGCCCCGGTGCCAGTTGGTGATGTCACCCGAGTTGCGGCGTCCGCCGGTGCGCAGCTTGATCCTGGTCAGCGGCTTGTGCGGCTTCTCCGCGGTGATCTCCTCGTTCGTCAGCGTAGTAATGAACCGCCGCGACGGCGTGATCGGCCTGTATGTTTTGATTGCCATAAAATCAGCCTTTAGTACTTAGCCTTTAGCTCTTAGCTTTGTTTCTGAAGCTAACGGCTTTCTTCTTTTTCTTTACAAGCAACCCGGCCCGCCGGGTTGCGCTGCCGAGAGGCGTTCGCGTTTTTTCCACGAGCCAGCCCCTCAAGCGGTTTTCGAATTAAAGATTCGCAGCGTACTCCGGCATCTTCTCGCCGGACTTCAGCTTCACGTACGCCTTCTTCCAATCAGGACGATAGCCGGCGAACTTGCCCCGGCGGCGTTCTTTGCCCTGAAAGTTCGCGGTGCGAACCGAGTCCACTCTCACCTTGAAAATCTTCTGCACCGCTTCTTTCACTTCCGTCTTGGTCGCCTTGGCCGCCACTTCGAACACCAGCGTCGACTGGCCTTCTTTTGCGCCCAGGCCCTTTTCCGTGATCACCGGCTTGCGAATAATCTGATACGCCGACTTCATCAGGCCACCTCCGCCTTCCGCTTGGGCGCTGTAGCCTTCAGCGATTTCTGCAGTTTTTCGAGCGCCGCCTGCGAAAAGATGGCCGCGTCATAGCGCAACAGGTGATAGGGATGCACCTGGTTGCCCGCCATCAGTTCCACGCCGGCGATGTTGCGGGCGCTCAACTGCAGGTTGCGGTTGGCTTGCACGCCATCGATCAGCAAGGCCGTCTTTTCCACGCCGAGGGTGTCCAGCGCTGCGCGGAAATCCTTGGTGCTGATTTCCTTCAGCTCAAAGTCTTCCACCACGATCAGCTTGCCGTCGGCCAGCTTCGCAGCCAATGCCGAACGCAGCGCCCCGAGAAGCTTTTTCCTGGGGAACTGGTAATCATACGAACGTGGCTGCGGGCCATGCACTGTGCCGCCGTGGCGCCATAGAGGCGAACGGATGGAGCCCACGCGGGCACGTCCAGTGCCCTTCTGCCGCCACAGTTTCTTGCCTGAACCCGCGACCAGCTTGCGGTTCTTGGTGGCATGCGTGCCGGCGCGCTGCGCGGCGCGGTAGTGCTTCACCGCTTCCCACAACAGGTCTTCGTTGATGGCGCCGAAGACCTCGTCTTCGAGCTCCAGCGTGCCGACTTTTTTACCTTTCAGGTCTACTACATCAATCTTGGCCATAATCAGCTCTTA
This sequence comes from Candidatus Angelobacter sp., assembly GCA_035263765.1. GTDB lineage: Bacteria > Acidobacteriota > Terriglobia > Terriglobales > Acidobacteriaceae > Angelobacter. The sequence goes on from DATFQZ010000250.1 coordinate 8,827, forward strand.
GCTAGGAGCAATTGGCAATTAGCAATTGGCAATTAGCTCTCTTTCGTTGCGCGGTCCACCTGCAACCGCGTTTGGAGCGCAGCCGCCCTCGGCTGCGTGTGGCACAGGCACTCTTGCCTGTGCGGCTTTCCTTCAAGGGCTCCGCAACGCTTTGCTGCTTCGCCCTCGCTCCCGCTTCGCGGGATCGCTACGCGGTGCTCACTCCGCGCTCACCCCTTACTTCTTCGCCTTACCGGCAGCCGCTTTCTTCGCCGCCTTTAACGGATCCACTGTGGTGGCTCCGGCGAAACCGCGGCGCTCGCGCGGCGGCTTCTTGGCTTTCAAAATCAGCACGTATCCGTTCTTGTGGCCAGGCACCGCGCCCTCCACCAGCAACAGGTTGTCGTCCGTGTCAATGCCGCGAATCTTCAAGTTGCGCACCGTGGTCTGATCCACGCCCATGTGACCGGACATACGCTGCCCAGGGAAGGTGCGCGACGGAAACGAGGATGCACCGATCGAGCCCTGCACCTGGAACATGTGTCCGTGGGCCGCTGGGCCGCCGCCGAAATGATGGCGGCGCACGACGCCGGCGAAGCCGCGCCCTTTGCTCACGCCCGTCACGTCTACATACTTCTCGTTGGCGAAGATATCGACCAGCACCTTGTCGCCGACCTTCGCCGCGCCATTGCCGCCACTGGCTTCCGCTTGACCCTCTTCGGCGGGCTTCTCCGCGGCTTTGGCTCCGTCCTCGGTCTCCAACGCAACCTCGCGGATAAACTTCACCGGCGGAAGATCATGCTTGCCGAAGTGCCCTTGCATGGCCTTGGACACGTTCTTGCCTTTCACAAATTCCACCAGGCCGATCTGCGCCGATTCGTAGCCGTCTTTGGTCGCGCGCTTGATCTGCGTGATCACGCACGGCCCGGCTTGCAGCACCGTGACCGGATGCACGTTGCCCTGGTCGTCAAAGACCTGGGTCATCCCGATTTTTTTTCCAAGAATTCCGTTAACCATTGTTCTCTCTCCTCATCATTCCTCTGCTTGCCACATCGAGGAACTGTAGGTTCAGCCTTAGCACTAGCACTTGGCCCTTAGCCTTTAGCCAAACTGCTTGCGCAACCCGTCTTGGCTAAGTGCTAATGGCTAATTGCTAACTGCTATTTGTGTTCCTTCCCAAACGCCTTGATCTCCACATCCACGCCCGCGGGCAGATCGAGCTTCATCAGCGCGTCCACCGTATTCTGCGTCGGCTCCAGGATGTCGATCAGCCGTTTGTGCGTACGGATCTCAAACTGTTCACGTGACTTCTTGTCCACGTGGGGCGAGCGCAGCACGCAATATTTGTTCTTCACCGTGGGCAGCGGGATCGGTCCCGCGATCTGCGCCCCGGTGCGCTTGGCAGTCTCGACAATCTCACCCGTCGACTGATCGAGGATGCGATAGTCGTACGCCTTCAGCCGTATGCGAATTCTCTCTTTTCCGATCACTTGATTTCCTCTAAAGATCTCTGGTCAAACCCCACGAAACCTGTGGTGGTCGCCCATTTCAGATTTTCAATCTCAAATTTGAAATTTCAAATTTGAAATCTATTGAATGATCTCGCTGATCGTGCCCGCGCCTACCGTCCGTCCGCCTTCGCGGATCGCGAACCGCAATCCCTTCTCCATCGCCACCGGCGTGATCAGCTCGATCGTCAACGCCACGTTGTCGCCCGGCATCACCATCTCCGTGCCCGCCGGCAGCTCCGCCACTCCCGTCACGTCTGTCGTGCGGAAGTAGAACTGTGGCCGGTATCCC
>DATFQZ010000251.1:0-18485 GCA_035263765.1 Candidatus Angelobacter sp.
TGCTCCTTACGGATTGAGCCGTTTGCCCCGATACACACTGACCTCCGATCCTTCTGCTAAAAAAGCCGAATCCGGTTTGCCGCGTAGCACTGCCGCCAGGCCACGCCCATACAACTCTTCCACATCGCCATCAAATCTCGCGTCGCCGCTGTTCCACACCCGCCAGGGAGGATGGGTTACGCGGTACTCTACGCATCCGCCATCATGCTGCGCAGAGTAGCCCCAGTAGTGCTCGGTGATGAACTGCTCCTCAGAACCTTCCTCAGGAATCCGAGGCTCGCCGCCGGCACTTAAGCTCAGACCGCTCCACGCCCGCGCTGTGCGCCAGCGGTATTCGACGTTCAGACAGCCATCGGGCCGAGATGCGATGCTGTGCGACATCGGCAGAGAGACATACTGTTCGTTGTACGCCAGGCGCGCGACAGTGGCGATCGCCCAGCGGGGAACGATTTCTCGCACAAACACCACGCCGCGCCGGATCTCGCTTCCTTCTCCGCGCACAACGTAGAAGCGCAAGTTGACTTCGTCAAAGTCACGATGAAAAGGAATCGGGATGCCACGAACTTTGCTCTTCAGGAAACGAAATCCCACTAGGCTCACGAACGTCTTCCCTTGCCAGCGATCCAACTCCGTTCCCGTAGGGACAAACGTCTCGAGCAGTCGGGGATCGACCTCGTAGTTCAGCATGGCTATGTAGCGCCATTCCGCCGAGAGGAAAACCATATATTGAACGGGTCGGATACCGGATGACCGAAACAGATTCTACCAAGCGAGGGAACCCTTCATTCTCTTCTTCTCCGCGTCTCCGCTCCGCGGTGAAATCTCCTCTTCCCTCAGGGAACGCTATATAATCCGCTCACCGCATGACCGAACCCTCCACCCCGCTGATGCGGCAATACGCCGCCATCAAGAAGCAGCATCCCAGCGCACTGCTGTTTTTCCGTTTGGGCGATTTCTACGAACTCTTCTTCGAAGATGCCGTGATTGCCGCGCGCGAGCTGCAGATTACCCTGACCTCGCGTAACAAGGAGAAAGACCAGGCCATTCCCATGTGCGGCGTGCCCTACCATGCAGCCGAGAACTATCTATCAAAGTTGTTGCGCAAGGGCTTCAAGGTCGCGATCTGCGATCAGATGGAAGACCCGCGTTTCGCCAAGAAGCTGGTGCGACGCGAGGTCACGCGCGTGCTCACCCCGGGTACTGCGCTCGATGGTTCGATCGGCTCAGAGGACAACAACTTTCTCGCCGCGCTGGCCCGTGCCTCCGGCGGCGTGGGGCTGGCGGCACTTGATCTCTCCACCGGCGAGTTTCGCGCCACCGAATTCCACGGCCTCGAGGCTGAACGCCGCGTCCTGGAAGAACTGCAGCAGTTGCGGCCGCGGGAAGTGCTCTATCCCAGTTCCCTGCCCTTGTTCGATCGCCCGCCTATGAACGCCGCGGCTCAATCGAACGGCCCCGGCACGGACTCCGCAATCCAAAGCGCGCCGCCTGCGTTCCACCAGAGTGGCGACCTGTCCCGTCTGGGAGTTGGCGCAGAGCGTACTCGCTTTACGGAAACACCTCTCGAGGATTGGGTCTTCTCCGCCGACTACGCGGTACCGCTGCTCGAAAACCAGCTCGGAGTGATCTCGCTCGAAGGCTTTGGCCTGCAGGGCAAACCTGCGGCGGCCACCGCCGCAGGCGCGATTCTTCACTACGTCCGCTCCACGCAGCGTGGCACGCTCCAGCATGTGGACCGCATCGGATTTTACGACCGCCAGGAATACCTGGTGCTCGACGCTGTCACAACGCGAAACCTGGAGCTGACCGAACCGCTCTTCGCGGGGGCCGGCAACGAGGTCACGCTTTTCCGCGCACTCGACGCCACGCTAACCCCGATGGGCAAGCGCCTGCTGCGTTCCTGGATGCTGCGGCCGTCGATTCACACCGAGGAGATCAACCAACGCCTGGATTCGGTTGAAGCCGGCGTGAAAGATTTCGTGGCTCGCGAGGAGCTGCGCCGAGCGCTGGGCGGGGTGCTCGACGTCGAGCGGCTGCTCAGCCGTGTGACGCTCGAGACCGCGAACCCGCGCGATGTCCTGGCGCTCTGCGCGAGCTTGAACCGCACGCCGCTGATCAAAGCCGCGTTGTCGCGATTGAAATCCGCGCGTTTCGTTGCTCTACACTCGCTGCTCGACGATCTCTCCGACTTGCGGGAACGCATCGATCGCACGATCGTGCCCGAGCCGCCGCTCACGCTCAGCGATGGCGGGGTGATCCAGCCCGGAGTCGATCCCGAGCTGGACGAGCTGCGTAATCTGGCGCGCAACTCCAAGCAATACATCGCGCAGATTGAAGAGCGGGAGCGCAAGCGCACCGGAATCGCATCCCTGAAGGTCAAGTTCAACTCGGTCTTCGGCTATTACCTGGAGATCAGCAAGGCCAACCTGCACCATGCACCGGCTGATTATGAGCGCAAACAGACTTTGGTCAACGCAGAACGCTTCACCACGCCCGAGCTCAAGGAATACGAAGCTAAAGTGCTGGATGCCCAGGAGAAGATCGTAGAGATCGAGCGGCGTTTGTTTGCAGAGTTGCGCGGCGTGATCGCCGGCGAGGCCCGCCGCATCCGGCAGACTTCGCTCGCGCTCGCTGAAGTGGACGTTCTGGCTTCCCTGGCTTTTATCGCTCAGAACCGCGCGTACTGTCGCCCGCAATTTGTCGAAGCCGATTCCGCCGCAGAAGCCGTCCTGGAAATCATCGAAGGCCGCCATCCGGTGCTGGAGCTCAGCGAGCTGACCGGCTCGAACGACCGCTTTGTCCCCAACGACCTCTACATGGACGCGGGCACCCACGCCATTCTGCTCCTGACGGGGCCGAATATGGGCGGCAAGTCCACCTATTTGCGCCAGACCGCGCTGGTCGTGCTGATGGCCCAGATGGGTGGCTTCGTCCCCGCGCGCTCGGCGCGGCTGCCGGTCGTGGACCGCATCTTCACCCGTATCGGCGCGTCGGACAACCTGGCCCGCGGGCGCTCGACCTTCATGGTCGAAATGACGGAGACCGCCGCCATCCTCAATACCGCTACGCGCCGCTCTCTGGTGCTGCTCGATGAAATCGGACGCGGCACCGCGACCTACGATGGCTTGGCCATCGCCTGGGCGGTGGTTGAGTACATTCACTCCACGAGCCGCGCCAAGACTCTCTTTGCCACGCACTACCATGAGCTAACCGAACTCGACCGTCTGGAGGGCGTGAAGAACTTTCATGTCTCAGTGAAGGAGAATGCCGGCGGAATCGTCTTTCTGCGCAAAGTCGAACCTGGCCCCGCCGACCGTAGTTACGGGATTGAAGTGGCCAAGCTGGCCGGTCTGCCGCCGGACGTGATTGCCCGAGCTCGCGAGGTCCTCCACGAACACGAGAACGCGGAGCACCAGGCCACAGCGCACCTCTCGCCTGGCGCCAGTGATGAACATTCCTCCGTCCAGCTCACCATGTTCACGCCTCTATCGCAACAAATCGTGGACCGGCTGAAGGAAGCCGACCTCAACGACCTCACGCCACTCGAGGCTTTGAACCTGCTGCATGCGTTGAAACAAGGGATGGAATGATCACCCCTCGATTCAACTGTTAGAGACCTGGACCCGGATGGACGTTGGGATTCACTCGAATCCGGTTGATTATCTTCCGTCCGGCGGCATGGTCCGTGGCGGCCTGCGCCGCCTGGTCTCTGGCCGTGTTCGTCAAAACCGTCCCCGATAGAATAATCTCCGTATCGGTTACATGCACCCTGACTCTGGAAAAGGCCATGTGCGGATCCTTTTGCAGGTCCCCTTGAATGCTCTGCTCGAGCTTTCTGTCCTCCGGATTCGGTTCCGCATCAACGTGCGGCGGCTTCTCCGAGGGCTGCTGCTGCGTTTGGTCCTGAGCTGGAGGATTCTGCGGGGCTGTCGGTTGCTGCGCCGCGGCGGTCAGCATTGCCAAGCCAAAGCTGAATGCCATCAGCAATGCAAGCTTGCGAAAATCTAAGGTCATCTTTTTCACCTCGAAATTTAGGATACAAGCGAGCGTGAACTCAGCCAGTCATCAGGCACGCTTCACCTGACTTGGTTTGAATGGAGTTACAAAATCTAGGATTCGCGTAACAAGGCTTCAAGTTGCATCACGATGTGCACGAGTGCGTCCGGACGGAAGCTGATCTCGATCGCCTAACGGCAATCGAGGCATTTAATTACTTCGGAAGCTGAAAACCAAAATGTAGCAAAGGGCGAGGATCCAATCTGGATTTTCAGACGATCGAATAGCAGGCTGACGTGTTATAACGGACTGGATTTCTCTGGGGAATTTCAGACACAGTGGCACTACCGAACGTGACCTGCTTAGGGCGAGATCGCAAAAGGAGGCTATGTGCGCGAAATCAGAGGTCTCGGGATCAAGTCAGATGTACCGTTCCTAGATCGCCTGCAACGCGGTCTCGGGTTTACCCTGGCCTTCCTGTTTGTCAATCCCATCTCTTCGGCAGTAGTCGGCTTTGGGTCCACGATCTTGCTTGCCCTCATCTTCACGCACGCGGCACGCGCGCACTCGGCGAGTGTCACCTTTCGCATTTCCATAAGCGTCATTTTGTTTTTGCTGATGTTAATCTGGGCTTTTGTTCTTGTCCGCTTCCTGGACTCATTTCTGACCAGGCTCGTGTTTGGGCCGCCCGCATTCGGAAAGCTTGGCGGCACAGCCCGTGGCATCCTGTTTGCTGCCATTAGATGTTCGCAAGGTAAGAAGCTTCAATTCGCAGCTGCTGATATGGAAAAGGCTAGGGCCATCGGACGGATTGATCGCGAAATCACGGAGTGGTCGCTGAAGACGCGCTATCAGGACCTGCTTGCCGAGGACAACGAAGCGGTATCAGCTGCAGAGTTTGAAACGCGGTGGTCGGAGATCTGGCAAAAGGAGATTCTGGCAATCGTGATCAAGATGAGCGCAGGCAGGTCCATCACTTATGGCGATGCTCTCGCGGAAGAGAATTTTGACCTGAGAATGGAGTTGTTAAAGTTGCCAGCCGTCGCTCGCTTGGTTGTCCCCATCATGAGTACCGCCCAGATTGTGATGCTGTATCTCCTACTGCGGTTCCTGGATGCTCATACGAACCTACTAACAGTTATTCAGGCAGGTTTGTTTCTGGGATTGCTCGTCTGCTTGGTCTTGTTCAATTTTCACGCGCATCAGATCGCCGAGGTCCAATTGGTCGACTCGCCGATTGAACCGAGAGCACCGGAGAACTTGAAAAACCGGCTCAAAGAACTCTCTGGTCTCGTTTTACGGCCAACGAAGATAACAATTAACAAAAACTACCTCACCGAGATTCAGCGTTACTTTTCCACTTGGCTGGTGGCCGCTGCCGTCCATAACACCGTTTTGGGCCTCATTCTCGTTGGCATCGTCTTGTTGATGAACGCCTTATTCCAGCACTCCAGTATTCACGCCGTTTTGCCGTGGTATAGAGGTTTCTTGATTGGACTCGTTGTCATCCAACTGGGTCTTATTGCGAGTTACCACCTCATGTTCATCATGCTGCGGAACCTCAAGCTCATCCTCGTGCCGATTATTGTTGGACTGTTGGCAGCTTTTCTGCCGTACGGCCTGATCTACATTGTTGGCGGCCACGTGAACCTCGTCGAATTGAAGAATGTTTATTTCGCCCTGGCCACTGGACTTGTGACTGCTATCAGCTCAGCGATTACCTCCCGAATTAAGAAATCAATGTCGTTCGATGACGAACAGCAAGACGAAGACGGGCGATCGAGTAGGATAGAGAACAAGGCAGGGTCGGCTTCGAGTGGAGGATAACTGGTCTTTCGGGCGCCGCTCGTTCCCAATGTTGAACCCTCGCCATGCTTATCGGCGCTCACGTTCTGCTTTACACCGATAATCCCGAAGCTGATCGCGCTTTCTTCCGCGACGTCCTGGAATTCCCTTTCGTCGACGCCGGCAACAGCTGGCTGATCTTCAAGCTGCCTCCCGCCGAAGCCGCGCTTCATCCGACCGAAGGCGAAAGCCGAAGCTTGGTCCACGGAGAGCGCAGCCTGCTGGGAGCAGTACGCTACCTGATGTGCGACGACCTCGAAGCCTACCTCAAGCGGCTGGAAACCAAGAAAATCAGATACTCCCAGGTCGAAAAAGCCCCTTGGGGGACGAAGACCACGTTCCGGCCGCCCAGCGCCGAAGTGGGCCTCCACCAGCCAACGCACCCTACGGCTCTCACCCTGTAGAATCGGTAAGAATGTCGAAAACATCCGCAGCCGACTTGCTTCAACAAGTCGGCCAGTTGCTCATTCTCGGCTTTGATGGCCTGGAGATAGGCGGCCATCTGCGCGGTGCGCTATCGGCCATCCAACCCGGCGGCGTGATTCTGTTCGCCCGCAACATCGAGTCGCCCAGCCAAACGTGGAAACTCCTGCGCGATGCGCAAGACACGTGTACTGAGCCCTTGTTCCTGTGCGTTGATCTCGAAGGCGGCACCGTGGACCGCCTCAAAAATGTCATTGCCCCCGCGCCCTCGGTTGAGACTGTCTTCGCTACCGGCAACCGCAAGCTGTGGCGCATGCACGGTAATATTCTTGGTCTGGAAGCCCGCGCTCTCGGCTTCAATACTGACTTTGCTCCCGTCTTCGATCTCGGCTTGCCGCCATCGCGTTCCGTGCTCACTTCGCGAACCGCTTCCGCTGATCCCAAAAAAGTCGTGGCCTATGCCAAAGAGATTCTTCGGGGTCTCAAAGAGGCGAGGATCCTGGGATGCGGCAAGCACTTTCCTGGGCTGGGCGAGGCCAATCTGGACACCCACCACGAACTTCCTTCTATCGATAAACCCTGGAAGAAACTCTGGGCTGAGGACCTGCTTCCCTACCGTGAGCTGAAGCGCCAAATTCCTTTCGTGATGGTGGCCCACGCCTGCTATCCGAGCGTGACAAAAGACAGCCTTCCGGCTTCACTTTCAAAAAAATGGATCCAGGACATTCTTCGCGCCAAGATTGGCTATCGCGGCCTCATCATTTCCGACGACCTGGAGATGGGCGGCGTCCTGGCCGCAGGCCCGATCGAAGAGGTGGCGGTAGAAACCTTGCGCGCTGGAGCAGACATGTTTCTGATCTGCCATAACCTCGAGCTCGTTGAGCGCGCTCATGAAGCCGTGCTGGTTCAGGCTGGCCGTGACCGCAAGTTCGCCGCGCACGTAGCGCAGGCCGCCCGGCGTGTCATGGCTTTCAAGAAGCGCGCCAAAGAACTACGCGGCTTCGCTGCCGAGCCCAAGGCCAAAGTGGTTGAGCACCTCAAGGCGATCATGGGACGTTTCTCTGAACTGACGGCGTCGGAAACCATTTCACGCACTTCTCCTGAGGTGCCTGCTTGATCGTGGCCGGCATCATGAGCGGAACTTCGGCCGACGGAATCGACGTGGCTCTGGTCCGCATCGCCGCCGGCAAGGGTCTGCCTGAAGACTCCGGCTTGGGATTTGAGTTATTGGGCCACGAACATTTTCCTTACCCGCGCGCCGTTCGAGACGCCGTGCTGAGCGCTATGAACGCCGGACGCGCCAGCGTCGCCGAGCTCTCCCGCCTGAATTTCTTTTTAGGAGAACTCTATGCTGAAGCCGTGGAGCACACGCGGCGCAGCGCACGCATGCGACAGCTCGATCTTGTCGGCTGCCATGGCCAGACCCTGTACCACCAAGGCGAGGCCGCGAAGTACTGCGGCCGAAAGATCGCGTGCACCTGGCAAGCGGGCGAGGCCTCGACGATCGCCGCGCGCCTCGGGGTTCCAGTGGTTTCCGACTTTCGTCCCGCGGACATGGCTGCAGGCGGCAAAGGCGCCCCGCTGGTCCCGTTTCTCGACTACGCGCTGTTTCGCGATCATCGCGTGGGGCGCATCGTGCAAAACATCGGCGGTATCGCCAACCTCACCGCGATCCCTGCCGCCGCCCAACCAGGTGAGGTGCTCGCCTTTGATACAGGCCCCGGCAACATGGTCATCGACCAACTCGTGCAATCCTTGTTTCGCAAGTCCTACGACCAGGACGGCCGGATTGCCCGGCAAGGGACCGTACTTCAACCATTACTTGAAGAGTTGCTGCGGGCTCCTTATTTCAAAAGGCGTCCACCCAAGACCGCAGGGCGCGAAGAGTTTGGACGTGACTACGTGAAAGCTCTGCTCAAGCGGCGTAACCGCGCCGCGAAAGCTGACCTGGTTGCCACGGTTACGGCGCTCACCGTCAGATCCATCGGCGATGCCATCAAGAGGTTTGTGCTGCCGCATGGAACCTACCGCGAGTACATCGTCTCCGGCGGCGGAAGCGACAACACGACGCTGATGTTCATGCTGGCGGAAGAAACATCACGCCTGGGCCTGAGCCTGCGCCGCTCCGACGACCTGGGGCTTCCCAGCCAGGCAAAAGAAGCCGTAGCCTTCGCCCTGCTGGCGTATCAGACATGGCATCGCCGGCCGGGCAACATTCCGTCGGCCACGGGCGCCGCACGGCCAGCCGTGCTCGGAAAGATTTCATATGTTTAACCACAAAGGACACAAAGGTACACAAAGGTCTCAGCCAACAAGAACAAAACTCCTTCGTGTTACTTCGTGTCCTTGGTGGTTGCCGGTCTTTCTTCTTTGCTGCAGCGCGCTGTCCTGTTCCCATCCGCCCGCGCCCAACACCGTAGTGATGGTCATTGAGTTCAGCCCGACCAATCTCGATCCTCGCATCGGCACGGACGCGCAGTCCGAGCGCATTGACGAGCTGATCTTTGATTCGCTGGTGCGCCGTGATGAACACTTCAACATGCGCCCATGGGTGGCCGAGCGCTGGGAGATCCCCGATCCACGCACCTACATCTTCCACCTGCGCCGTGACATTCGCTTCCACGACGGCCGCCCCTTGACCGCGCGCGACGTCAAGTGGACGCTCGACACCGTCCGCGACGGGTCGCTCATGACGCTCAAGACCACGACCTACAAGTTGATCGACCGGGTGGACGCGCCCGATGACTTCACGCTGGTGATTCATCTCTCGGAACCGGACGGCACTCTTCTCTACAACTTGTCGGAGGGCGCATTCGGCATTGTGCCGTTGGGCAGTAACAAGCAGTTCAGCGGCAACCCCATTGGCTCCGGTCCGTTCCGCTTTGTGCGCAACGATCCGGACAGCCAAGTAGTCCTCGACCGCAATGACAGTTACTGGGGTGAGCGCGCCCGTGTTGACCGGGTTCGCTTTGCCGTAGTGCCGGATGAGACCACGCGCGCCCTGGAGCTGCGCAAGGGCAGCGCCGACATTGCTCCGAGCCAATCGTTGAGTGCGGACACCGTAGGTACGCTGCGTCGCGACCCGAAGCTTGCGGTGGAAGAGCAGCCGGGCACGGTCCTGGCGTATCTGGCGTTCAACTTACGTGATCCTGTGCTGAAGGATGTTCGCGTGCGCCACGCCCTGGCTCATGCTATTGATCGCAGATCGATTCTCGAGTATCTCTTTGGCGGCGAAGGCCGGCTTGCCGACAGCGTTCTGCCGCCACAGCATTGGGCGTATGCGAGCAACCTGCCGCAGTACGCTTACGATCCCGCTGAAGCCAACTCGATTCTGGATGCGGCCGGCTATCCGCGAGCGATGGATGGTATTCGCTTCCACCTTCTCATGAAGATCTCGACATCGGCAGAGAGCAGCCGCCTGATGGCAGCGGTGATCCAGCAGCAACTGCGGAAGGTCGGAATCGCGCTCGACATCCGAAGCTTTGAGTTTGCCACGTTCTACTCCGACGTAAACAAGGGATCGTTCCAGCTCTACTCGCTGCGCTGGATCGGCGGCAACGAAGATCCTGACATCTTCTATTATGCTTTTCACTCGTCGAGCTTCCCTCCCAAGCACGCCAACCGGAGTTACTACGTGAACCCGGAGATCGACCGGCTGATTGATGAGGGTCGCGCCACCCTGGACCAGGAAAGACGCAGGCAGATTTACGCCCGAGTGCAGCAGGTCCTGGCCCACGACCTGCCCTACATCAACCTGTGGTACTTCGATAACGTGGTGGTCCACTCCCGGCGCGTGAAGAACATTCAGGTGAGTCCTTCCGGTAATTACGACTTTCTGACAACTGTCGAGCTGGTAGGCGAATAGAGTCGGCCTTTCTTCTGAAATCCCGAAGCAGCAGCGAGGGATCCATATCATCGTCCAGAATCGCGGGGATGAGATACCTTCCGAAGGCACCCGGCCGTGTGCCGGAAACTTTATACCGCTACCCTTGGGAACATCCGTGATCATTAACCTGCAGAACGTCAAAGATCATATGGATCCCTCTCCCGCTGAGCGGGATCGGGACTTCGGAAGTAGCTGAAGGCTGGTTGCTGATTGCTGTTACTATCAAAGATTGATCATGAAGGTTCTATTCATCGGCGATATTTTCGGGAGTGTCGGGCGCAAGATCGTCCATGACCACCTGGCGCACGTGGTGGATAACAACCAGGTTGACCTGGTGATCGCCAACGCGGAGAACGCCGCCGGGGGCTTTGGCTTGACGCCGTCCATCGCCAACGAACTGTTTGACCTGGGCTGCGAGGTGCTCACCACCGGCAACCACATCTGGGACAAGCGCGAAATCGTGGACTATTTCAACTCCGCGAACGGCGACGAAAGCGGACGCGTCCGTCGCGTGTTGCGCCCGGCCAACTACGCGCAGGGCGTTCCCGGCACCGGCTTGTACGAGGGCGCGACGAAAAAAGGCCAGCGCTATGCCGTCATGAATCTCCAAGGCCGAGTGTTCATGCAGGACAACGACGACCCCTTTCGCAAAGCCGATGCCCTGCTTGCGACCATCAGCAGCAAAGTAGTGATCCTGGACTTCCATGCAGAAGCCACATCAGAGAAGATCTCCATGGGCTGGTATCTTGACGGCCGCGTGACCGCTGTACTGGGCACGCATACGCACGTGCCCACGGCCGATAACCGTGTTCTGCCGAACGGCACTGCCTATCAGACTGACGTCGGCATGACCGGGCCTTACGACAGCGTGATCGGCGTGCAGAAGGAACAAGTACTGCAGAGATTTCTGACCGGCCTTCCCGGGCGATTCGAGCCTGCTAAGGGCGATCCCCGCTTTTGCGCCGCGTTGATCGAGTGCGATTCCTCCAGCGGCCACGCGAGTTCCATCCAGCGCCTCATGCTGGGAGAATAAAAAAGGGCAGCCGGTCATACCATTAACATCGTGGCCCAACTCAACGGCCCCCTAAAAAAACAGGCAGCCCGTGAGGTGCTGCCTGTTCTCTGTTTCCTTAAGACTTCGACTATTTCTTCTTTGTGGCTCCTGGTCTACGCGCCGGCGTTTTCTTTACTGGCGTTTTGGCGGGCGCCGGCAGCTCACCCTTGGTCATGGTGAACATGAACGGGTCCGGCGTGTATTCAGAGATGACGCCAATGATGTCGAGGCTCGTACCTACCGCAGGTGGTTTCGTCATCGGCTTATCCATGGTGACCCGTAGGTCCGCCTTGTTGGCTGTTTGGTTGTCCTCGCTAACAGCGAGTTCGAGCGTGTTGGCGTCAGGAACGGAAATCACCTTGGTCGGTATCTTCAGCTTCGCTTCTCCGCCCTTTTCCTTTGCCTGGATGGCTTGCCAAACCTGGTCAGCCGCGGTTTTGTTAGCGGGACTCTTATCGCGGCAGCTCAGCACAAGTTCCCAGTCGCTGAAAGAGAGGGAGTCCGGGCTATTCTGCTGCACCGCTTGTGCGGCCAGGTCACATGGCGTGGGCGCCAGCGGGATGCTGGCTACGAAATCTGCCGGCGGAGCGGTTTGCTTGGCTGCCGTGGCGATCCGCTGGGTCCAGTCATCGGTGTTGCCGTGATATTTCTTGTAACGCGAGAGAAAGTAAGGCGACCAGGCCTGGAACGCCTGGGGATTCCCGGTTTGCGCAATGCTCAGCGCCTTGGCGCCGTACCAGAAGCCGAGCGGATTCATCGGATTCGCCTGCAGAAGCGAGATCGCCATCTGGTAATTGTTCGCCAGATCATTGGGGTCGACCTTCAAGGCCTGCTCATAGAACTTGCTGGCAGCGGCATAGTCTTGCTGCTGCAACGCACCAAACGCCGCTGTACCAGCAAAGATATTGCTCATCTGGGTCTTCAACTTCTCGAAATCGGCATCGGTGAGGCCTTCCGGCTTCTTCCAGTTAGTCAGTTCCTGTAAGCCCCGCTCGGCGTCAGCCCGTGCCTTCGCCCCGGTGGCTGCATCCTTGATTCCCTGGCGTTCCAAAAAGACGATGACCGCCAGCGCGCGCACGTTGTTGGGATTGTCCTGCAGGATCAGGTTCGCGGTCTCCTGCACCTTTTGTTGATTGCCGGCTTGCTGGTAGGCCGCCATCGCTTGCTCCAGGGCATCCACTCTCACGATGCTCTGGGGATACTGCTTCACAAACGCGTCCATAGCGGCAGCCTTCTGCGCCGGGTCCTGCGTGTTCAACGCGGTGATGTACGCGTTGTACTCGGCCGGATCCTTAATCACCTTCTGGTTAGCGGGGACGTTGGCCTGCGAATCGGCGGCGGGTTGCTGGGCACCAGCTTGGACCATCATCAGTGCCACCAGCACAAACACGAAGGTGACGAGCAGTTTTCTCATTGGATTCTCCTTCATCATCTAGGACTGCCAAATTTATAGGGAGGTACGGACGGCCCTTTCCCTCCGGCCGTTACCGGCCGGTCCGACTTCAACTGGGATCTGAGTCCCGGATTATAAAAGAGGAACCCCTCTCCTGGGCAAGCGGCGGCCATAAAAATGACGGTTTACTGTTCAGATGCAAAGTCTCTGTTTGCCGTTATCCCGATGCACGATTTTCTGTGCGCGTTGCCCTCCGCCGGATGGGGTAAAACTCCTACAATTACGGGAGCAAGTTCGGAAAAACAGGGTAAATTCAAGGAGCAGACATGTCCAACCAGAAGCTTATGGGCAAGACGGCTTTGGTAACGGGCGGCGGCCGGGGCATCGGCGCGGCCATCGCGCGCCGGCTCGCTGGCCTGGGCGCGACGGTCATCATATGCGGCCGCACGGCTCAGCAGCTGCAGGAAACGGCCTCGCAGATAGGCGCCGAGGGCGGGCGATGCGAACCCCAGGTTTGCGACGTTGCGGACTGGAACTCGGTCGTTGCGCTGGCGGCCCGAGTCCAAACTGGCTCCGGCCGGCTCGACATCCTGGTGAACAACGCGGGTATTGGCGGATTTGGCGGCCCTCTGCACACCATGCCCGTGGACAAGTGGGACGCCGTGATCAACACCAATTTGCGCGGCGTCTTTTACACGATTCGCGCCTTCGCGACCATGATGATCGCCGGCAAGGGCGGACACATCATCAACATCTCCTCGCTTGCCGGCAAGAACGCCCTGCCCAACGGAGCGGCTTATGCGGCATCCAAGTGGGGTTTGAACGGACTCTCCTACTCCGTTGCAGAAGAGCTGCGTGGGCACAATATCCGAGTCTCGGTCATTTGCCCCGGCTCCACGCATACTGAACTCGGGCCCCACGAAGGCAAAAACCCGGGCAAGATGCTGCAGCCGGAGGACGTAGCCCACGCCGTCATCATGCTGGTCACACAATCGCCAAATTCTTTTGCCAGTGAGATTCTGCTCAGGCCGACACAGAAACCGTGAAGGAATCGCCGCGATCGCCGTCATCGCAACGAGATCGCGCGTGATCGGGCAAACTTGTGTGGAAGCGGAATTCCGAATCTGTGTCCCACCACCGGGTGGAGCAGGCCTTCAGGCCTGCGTCCAGAGCCACAAGACTGTCGGCTTTAGCCGCTGAGGCAATTCTTGGGATGACGTCACCACAGAACTCCTCTGAGTCCAGCACTGAGAAGCTTGCAGGCTGCCAGGCGATTCCTGAAGGTTGGCTTCTGTTAACGATTCCGTGGGATTTCGGCGACTTGTTTCAGCTGACTTTTGCCGGCTCGACCTTGACCAGCAAGTCTTCTTTCCGATAGACCAGATTGCTGGCATTGAAAGTGGCCAACTCAAAACCGTGGCCGTGGGTGATGGCATCCGTGGGGCAAGCCTCGACACAATAGCCGCAGAAGATGCAGCGGTTGTAATCGATGTTGTAAACCTTGGCGTAACGCTCGGCGCCGCTGATGCGGTTCTCCGCTGTGTTCTCCGCAGCCTCAATGTAGATGCAGTTGGATGGACAGGCCGCTGCGCACAGGAAGCAAGCCACGCATTTTTCCAGGTCGTTTTCGTCGCGCTGCAAGACGTGCAGGCCGCGGAAGCGCTCCTGAAACACCGCACCCTTCATGGGTCCGGGCCCATCGGGGTAGTTCTCTACGACTGTGGGCGAAAACATCTCGCGCAACGTGACGGACATTCCCTTGGCGATGCCGGCGATATCGCGAAAGATCGACATGAACTCAGTATAACGGCTGACCAACAGTTGCACCAACTCCGGGCTGGTCGAGAATCATGTGGCACCGGCGCCGGGGTCCCCGACACGCGCTTCGCGTGGCGGGGTGGAGGCGCCCTCGCCGGTGGCTTTGTTTCAAAACAGTCACAGCCGGGGCCGGCTGTGCCACAAGAGAGTTCATTGCATCCAAAACGTGGTGCTGATACCGCCGAGTTCCGCAACTATCTTCCCAGCTTGCCCACCACCTTTTCCAAGCCTCGCACGACTCGTCCCATCTTTTCGTAGTCGAGTGTCTCTGGTTTGTCATCAGGCATGTGATAGTTCGGATTGCGAAACGGCGCAGTATCAGTGACCATGATCGCAGGATAGCCCTGATTCCAAAAAGACCAGTGATCCGACCAACCGATGCCAGGAATTGCCGTAGGCACCGCAGCGCCTTCTGATGGAAACTTGGTTGTCTCCCGGAAGGCTCCAACCGCTTGCCTAACCAAGTGGCGCGAGGAAACGTTGCCGATGAAGGTGATGAAATCACCCTTGGAGGGGTAGAGCAATCCGAATCCGAGAGGATACTGTTGGCTTCCTTGCTTGTCCGAGTACCATCCGATGGTCTCAAGCGATACTGCAGCCACGATGTTCTCATTGAGTTTGCGCGCCTGCCGGGCATAGACTAGGCTACCCATGTCCCCGGTCTGAAACCAGGGCGGTTCTTCGTTCACAAAAGCTACGAATCTCAGCGTGCGTGAGGGACGTGTGGACTTAAACAGCCGCGCCAACTCCAGCAGCGCCGCTACTCCGCTGCTGTTGTCGTCGGCGCCCGGACAATCGTACACGGTGTCGTAATGCGCGCCGATGACCACGATCTCGTTAGGCCGGCTAGCTCCTGAGATTTCAACGATTAGGTTCCTCACTTTCTTCATCTGCACAACGTATTCCTGAGAGCGCACCTGATAACCCTCGCGGCTTAGAAAATCTTCGATGTATTGGCGGGTGCGCTCCAGAGCCTGATATGCAATGACGTTTCTTTCACCAATCGTGCCCGCCAGGTACACAACATGCTTCTTGAGGTTGGCCGCGCTCTCCAACTCCTGAGGAGAAAGTGGAGGCAAGGATTCGCGGTAGGATCGACCCGGCATCGCGGTCATGAATGCGATCCATGACACCGCGACTGCGGCGATGAAAACAACGAAAAGCAAGCATCCCCTTACGATTCGACTCCGCATGTGCCAGCTGTCTTACGCCTGCCCGAAATGCTTCTTCAGCATCTCGAAAGCGCCGCGATACGTCGTAGCCAGCATCCCGATCATTTCCTTTTCCTGGGCAGGGGCTGTATCGAACTGGGAGACGATCTCGACCAGCGTGCCGCTGCCGTCGGCGGCGGAGAGTCGAAGGGTCGCCACGTAGTTGGCGATGGGCAACGGGCATTCGATCATCTTGTAATTGCAAACATGGTCCTGGTCAGACAGTTGGAGCAACTGCTCACGGATGCGTGGGCCGCCTTCCAGGCCGAAGTTGCGAACGCAGCCAACCTGGTTAGAGGCCACGCCGGGTTCGATGTGGCTGTCTGTCACTCCTGGAAACCACTTGGGCAGGCTGTTGAAATCGCGGACAAATTCCCACACGCGGTGGACCGGCACAGCGATCAGACTGGATTCTTGGATTTTTGGCATGGATCAGTCTCCTGGCAGGCATGTGAGCATCATGCCCGAGAAAGCGTACCCAAAAGCGCCGGCGGCCGCAAAAGAAATTCGTTCTTACGGTTTCGTCACGGTGCCATTCATGTCTGTGCCGGAATGCTGTAGTGGGACGCGATCAGCAGCCACTGGCCCTCAGTCTTCATCCAGACGTCGGTGAAGCGGTCTCGATATTCATAGCGCTTTCCCTTTGAGATTCCCGCTTCGTGATAAGCGCCGGTCACCACTGCCACGTTACCATGCAAGCGTACTTTTACGTCCGATTCTTCCGCGACGTCCACTTGCACGGAGGAATCGGTGGTGTGAGACATGTATCCGATTTTTCCGAAGCTTCGGCCGTCCTCGACAGTGATAATGCAATCCTCGGCAAGCAGCGAAGTCAACATGCTTACGCTGTGCTGCTTGTAGGCATCGGTCCATCTCTTCTCAGCATCGAGAACCTTCGCTTCGTCCGGAGAAACCTTCTGGGCCATGGCAAGCACCGGCAGGCAGCAAAGGCAGATACGGATAAGCAGTTTTTGGGCATGCATGGCCTTCTTATCGCATAAGTCGGTGGGCAGCAACAAGTTACTTACGAGGGGCCCCTGGCGGGACCCCACGAAATAGCGCCCGGACGTCCCGCGCAGCAGCGCGGATACCCCCATGGACAGCCGGTGATCCGAGACAGGCTTCAGTGGTTTTGCGCCAGTTGCGTGTGTTCGACCGACTCCCAGTCGCTCAAACGAATCTGAGGGATGACCAGTTGTCGCGTGAAGTGCTCTTGTGGCTGATACGCACGTACTACCACTCGCGATTGGGGAAGATCCCCAGCTTCCACAGGAAACTTGGCTAAGCCGTAGAGGTCATGAAAGCGAAGCCCCACTCCGAAACGGGCGATACCGTCGGGAACCAACTGGTCCAAAAACGGGGCGTAATCTGGCTGGCACCCAAAAACTGCGGGGTTTCTTCGTCCGCTAGGCACATGCTCCAGAAATAGGGAAGCACAAGATGGCGGGGGGAGGGTCTTCATGCAGTGGAAGTCTATGTCGTCGCCGTCGTCATCCATCTTTGTGGTGCACCGCCCCAGGCCCGGCAGCACCTGTTTACCATCCAGCGCTGGGATATAGGATGTGCCGCCCTGAAGGAGAGTGAACGAATAATCAATTTCCAGTCGCAGGGGCTGGTTCCTGAGGTGCGGATACAAGTCCCGAGGCAGCGGGATGCCGTGGTAGATCCATGCCTCGCCATCTTGCGGCACAGAAAGATCGTTGGTTTTGATCCCCCTCACAAATCCGAAAGAGCCGATCGTAAAGAAGATCGGTCCCTGGTGGCCTTGCTTGCGGACCAGAAGATTGTCCCCCGGACCTTGATAGAGCAGCTTACCATCGAGGGCGAGCAGCCGGACCTGAGACCTATCTGCGTTCAACACCCCATCGTCAGGAAGACCGGTGAGGTGCACGGGCACATACACGGTTGAGGCTTCGTACCTGGTCCCCGCGTTTGTCTTTGTAACATTATTGCGGTTAACTCCTTCAGGGAGCCAAAACTTACCCAGCGTAGGTGCGTAGACAGCAAGAATCGAGCGTCCCGCTCCCGGAGCCGGCGATAGTCGCTCTTGCAAGGCAAAGGCAACTTGCCATTGCCAAAGGAGGTTATAGGTCAAAAAACCCAAACAGACTACACCTGCCCCAAGCCAGCGTGAGAATGTCGTCTTTCTTCGGAAATACTGCATGGTAAAAATAACAGCGGCCCCGAGAAAGAGCAGCGAAGCGACCGAGAGTCCCCCCATCCAGCCCAGTCCTGTTTGCAGTAGCGGTGATTGATGCCCGCTGCGCACAATGAGCTGGAACGCAGATGAAATGATGAAGAAAAGAATAACTCCGCCAATCAGCGCCTCCGTCATGTTTCGCGTAAGAGAAGCAAAGGCCAGCGCAGGTAGGGTCAAGAAGCCTAACAACAGCAGGCTGCGCGTGATCGCGGAAGCCAGGGCTTGGCCTAGTGGAAAGCCATGCGCCATTGCCTCGAACATATCGGCCAGCAAAATCGGGCCGTGCACCATGACCAGAAGAAAAAGCACCTTGGCAAACAGCAAGTCCTTCCGTCTGACGGGACGCACCAGCCAGTCCTGACGTACGCCGGGGACGGCATCCTGGTGCACCGCCGTCGCAATCAGAAAAGCAGCCGCCAGCTGACTCACCGGCGTCAATACCTGAAGCAACATCGACAATGTTTGGGCTTCCGCGGCCCCGGCCTGATCTAACGCGTAGCGAACTGCTGCATGTGCGAATTGAATGCCCGCGGCACCCAGAACGAATGGCCACAATAACCTGACATCTTTTTTGAAAATGTGCCAGACCATCTTGATCGACTTCATTGCAAGGCTCCTTCTCTTGACGCGCGGGCCAAGGTGGTAAAAATCGTTCGCAG
>DATFQZ010000252.1:0-3900 GCA_035263765.1 Candidatus Angelobacter sp.
GAAGGCGAAGTCTTCAGCAAAGGCGCGGCCAAGGTGCCTCTCGTAAGCGGCCTCACCATCTTCAACGCACGCCAGCAGGGCAAGATGCTGCCTCTGTTCGAGGAAGGCTCCATGGCCACGGCCGTGCTGCCGGGAGCAACGGAATTCTCCGTCGCGCTGGAAGCAGGGCTGCCGTTGAACATTGAAGCCGGACGGGCGTCGTTCAGCCTGCCCGCGCCCGCGGCGGGCAGCGTGAGGCTCGCGTTGGTCATCCCAGGCGACCACACCAACGTCCACATCAGTCCGGGCCTGATCACGGGCAAGACATCCAGCAACGGGCAGACCACGGTTGAAGCCACCTTGCAGCCGGGACAGCCGGCCAGCATCTGGTGGCAGACGCGGGAGATCGCCGTGCCGGTCGTGCCCAAGGAGGTTCGCTTCCTCTCTGACGTGAAGACTCTTGTGTCTGTGGGTGAAGCCGACCTTCGCATCGCCGCGCTGGCCGATGTCACCGTGGTACAAGGCGAGCCCAGCGAATTCAAGCTGGCCGTGCCGGCCGGCTATGAGATCACTGACGTCAGCGGTTCGACCGTCGAAGGCAGCGAGATCAGCGGCAACGAACTCACGGTGAGGCTGAGCGCTACAGCGCCCCGCAGCCACCAGTTCCTGATCTCGATGGAGAAGCAGCTCGCCGGAGCAACCAAAGTAGACGTGCCCTTCGTGGGCTTCAGCAACACCCAGCGCGAAACAGGAGAAGTGCTGGTGGAAGGCTCCGGGGCCATGGAGCTCACTTCGAAAGAAGGCGGTGGATTGAAGCGGATGGATCTCAAAGAAGTCAGCTCATACCTCCGCTCGCTCTCGCATTACCCGCTGCAGTCGGCATTTCGTTTTCATCGCCAGCCCAGCGAGACGCCAACTCTGGCACTTGACTGGGTACGCTTCCCCGACAGTTCGGTGCTCGCCGCAGTTGCTGAGTGCGCCGTCGTGACGACGATGGTCACGAGCGAAGGCCGTTCACTCACCGAAGTAAAACTCACGGTGAAGAACCAGGCGCAGCCGTTCCTGAAAGTTGATCTTCCACAGGGCGCAAGCATTCTCTCGGCCGAAGTGGCCGGCGAGAAGGTCAAACCGGTTCAAGGAACAGACGGAGCCCGCGTGCCTCTGCTGCGTGCCGGTTTCCGTCCCACCGACGCGTACGAAGTGTCGTTCGTCTTCCTGCACTCCGGAGCGCCCTTCGCCAAGAAGGGCGGATCGGAGCTGGCCCTGCCCAGCATGGATGTTCCCATCAGCGTGCTGGAGTGGGAAGTCTATCTGCCGGAGCAATACAAGGTGAAAGACTTCGGTGGGGACGCGATTTCGGCAAGCTTGCTGCGTGGCAACAAGTGGCTGGCCGAAAACGTTGGGTACTTAGTCGGCGAGAAAGACGCGCTCCTAAATGTGCCGCAATCTGGCCTCACTCTTGCGGCTCCCGGCGTCCTGAACGCCACAGCGCTGCTCCCCGGCCAGATTGGAGGAGTGATCACTGATCCGTCAGGGGCAGTGGTACCCGGCGCGGTAGTCCACGTGACCACCAAGAGCGGCACCACACAGACAGTCGCCACGGATTCCAACGGACGCTGGATGGTCTCCGGCATGCCTTCGGGGACGGTCAGCATCCAGGCCACCGCGCGGGGCTTCAACACCACCACTGCAAGCCTGGTTCATGATCAGGGTCGGTCTACAGAGCAGGATCTTCGCCTGAATGTTGGAGCGGCCACGGAAACCATTACGGTCACAGCCGAGCCGCCGATGATCGAAACCTCAACATCGCAGGTTTCGCATACCTTCAATGGTGCGGAATTTGGCAGAGGCGCGGGCAGTGTGGTCAACGTAGACAAAAAGAAGAGAGACGACCAGGCGCAGCAAGCGTCCGCGAACGTCTTCAACCTGCAGAAGAAAGTTGCCGGCGTGCTTCCCGTGCGCGTCGACGTGCCCCGTGCCGGGAGTTCGTACCGGTTCGCACGCACACTGGTGCTGGATGAGGAGACCAAACTGACTTTCAGTTATCGGACGAAGTAAGCAATGGAAGACGAACTGTTCGCGTCAAAAAGATTCGTCATCCCGAGCTCCGTGAATGAGGGCGCGTTCTCATCAGCGCCCGAATAGGAGCGAGGGACCTTGTGTTGGCTCTAAAACGCAAGGTCCCTCCGGCCTACTCGCGCGCTGAAGACACCGCGCGCTCGTTTTACGGCCGTCGGGATGACGGTATTACTTCACATATTTCGGCGGCTCGCCCTTGCCCCAGGGATCGTACTCGTGGGCAAAGCGCACACGATCCGAGAAATAAGGATGGCTGCCGTACCAGAAGTTCAAAAAGCGGCTTGAGTACGGATAGACGAGGGAGATTTCTCCCATCACCTGAAAGGAATGCGCGCCGGCCTCCTGCGAGTCAGGATTGATGCCGTGTGTAACTTCCAGGCCGTAAACATCAGCATCGTGTTCCACCTGCCGGCTGATAGCATTGCCTATTGGCTCGGCAAAAAACCCGAAAACACTGAGGATCAGGAGAATCATCGGCAGCGCGGCCCAGTCGCCGAGTTCGCGGATGTGCCAGCGGGCGCCGAAACGGCGCAGCATCCAGCCGGAGACACGATAGATGAGATAAAGAGCAATGAACAGGCCCAGGGCAGCCAACGCCAACCCATTCCTGACGTGGTTGAGCACATAGTGTCCCATCTCATGGCCAAAGACGAAGAGCGTCTCCGGGGTTGTGGTCTTCTGGATGGTGGTGTCCCAGACAACAACACGCTTGGATGGGCCGAAGCCGGCGACGTAAGCGTTGAGTTCGTTAGTCTTCTCGCTGGCTTTCATGAGAAAGATTCGATCGCGCGGGATGGAAAGTCCACCGCGCTGCGTGACTCTTTCAATCGCATCTACCAGTTGCGGATTGGTCTTCTCAAGCGGTTCAAACTTGTAGAACAGTGGATCAATAATGAGCGGCTCGCCGATGGCATCCAACACAATGAACGGCAGCAGGATCAGCCAGAAATAAAACCACCAGCGCGTGGGGCTCTTGCGGATGATCACGATCATCAACCACAGCAGCACGGTGCCAGCCACCGCAGTGATGAGAAATCCTTTGCCGACATCTCCGAGCCAGGACGCCCAGCCTTGAACCGAAAGACCGTATTGCAAACTAATGCTGTGATGGTAGGCATCGAGCGGCAGATCCAGCAGGGTGGTCGTCAGCAGGAGCAGAGGCACAGCGATCATGGCCTGGATAAAGCTCCAGCGAGACGCTTTCTCGGCCCAGTCACGGTATCGCGCCATGACACCGAAGTAGAGAATCGCCAGCAACTGGATGAGACCATAAATCGTGCCGATGATGAGCAGCTTGATTCGCAGGTCGTAAAGCGCTTTGGCTTTGGCCAGCTTGTCCGGAGGCAGCGTGTAAGCCGTGGTCGGGACGTGGTTTTCGTTCGCCGCCGCATTTGCGATCGGCGTCGCGGATGGCGCGGGCGTGGCCGCCGTTGTCGTTGGCGACGGTCTTTGTGCACGGGCTTTCGCCGGCAACAACAGAAAGAAGGTCAAGCCTAAACATAGGATGATGCCAGCATGCCTCATAGCCAAACCTCGGGTGTGAGAAAAGATAGCAGAAATCGAGAATGCCTGGGTCACCATCGCGTCTTGGGCGATTCAAGATCTACGGCGTAGAGACGTGGCATTGCCACGTCTCTCTGTTTGGGTGGCGACGGGTCTGGTGTCCCCCTAGCACCTCGCGGCTACCCACATGGAGACGCGACAATGTCGCGTCTCTACGGACGGCGTTGTCCAGCACCGCGCTAGCCGGAATACAATAAGGTCAGAGCGGCTCTACCAGCAGCTCGGCCAACGGTCGAAACCATGTTGCGATGTATCAAGGCAGCATCCTTTCTCAGAGTG
>DATFQZ010000253.1:0-4049 GCA_035263765.1 Candidatus Angelobacter sp.
CGAGCGGTATTCTCAGAACATTTCAGTTCTCACTGCTGGAAGAGCCAGGGCAGCCGGCGGATCTGCTTCGAACGCGGCCGGATAATAATGAGTGCTCATAGTCTGCTATTCGTTTACGGGACGCTGAAGCGCGGCGGAGAGAATCATCGCCACCTGGCAGCGCATCGGCCGCGCTTTCTGGGCGAGGGAAGAATCCGGGGCCGTCTTTTTCGCATCAAGGGAGAATCCTACCCCGGTGCGGCGCCTACCGCCTCCCGCCGCTACGTGCGCGGCGGATTGTATGAGCTCACCAGCCCAGACAAGGACTTGAAAAAGTTGGACAAGTTCGAAGGCACCGACGAGGGTCTGTTTGTCAGGAAGTTGGCTGATGTCTGGATCGGCGGCCAAACAAAGAAGGCCTGGACTTATTTCTATCCCGGACGAAGAGACAAAGGGTCGGCGATCTCGAGCGGAAGATTCCGGGTACGAGCCGCGGGCAGCGCCACTCGTAAGAAAACGGCCAAGTGATGCGGGAGCAACGCCGTGATCTGCTACGCTTTGCTTTTCGTAAGGAGCGCTGCATGCCCATCGTATTCAACCGTGTCATCCCTACTCTTCGTATTTTCAGCGGGGAGAAAGCTAAAGAGTTCTACGTTGGCTGGCTTGGCTTCAAAGTCGACTGGGAGCACGAGTTCGAACCCAATACGCCCAAGTACATGCAGGTTTCGCGCGGCAACCTGGTGTTCCACTTGAGCGAACATTACGGTGACGGCTCTCCAGGCTCGGCTGTCTATGTCGCCATGCAGGGCGTGAAAGAGTTTCACACTGAAATTTCCGCCAAGAGCTACAAATATCTCCGCCCGGGCATCAACCGGACTCCTTGGAACACGTGGGCCTTGGATTTGCTGGACCCGTTTGGCAACAAGTTGCGCTTTAACGAGCCGATTGCGGATTGAAAGCGCCTGCAACCCTTGGACCAAAATGAGATGAAGTTGAGGAAGAATTGAGCCCTGGCTGATAGGCGCGTCGCCGCAGTGGGTAATAATGCGTCGTGCGAGGAAACGGATTCGTCACATGGAGGAACAGAATGAAGACGCGACTTCTGATGGTTGCCTTTTGCTTTTGCGCCACGGCGTGGAGCCAGCAATCCGGTTTCGGTAAGGCCTATGTATCGGTTCCCGGCGTGAGCGGAGTTCTGGAGTTTGACCCCGGGCCCACAAGATGGGAAACGCGCGTGCGGAGTGACGGCAAGGAAACTCAATTGCAGGCCATGGGCCGGCCGGACCACCTGCTGGTCACGGCCTTCCTCCAGCACGTGACGTTTGCGGCGAGCGCGGAGAGTTGCCGCGATGAATGGTGGCCGGCCACCGAGAAAGGCTCCCGCGAACACAACATAAAATTGGACCACATGCAACAGACCACCCAGGCCGGCATGGCCCGCGTGGAGTACGTGATCCCTGAGGTGCAAGGAACACCTGTGCGGCAAAAGACCGTCCATGCCTATCTCGGCGCGCGCGATCTTTGCGCGGAGATCCATCTTTCCAAAGTGCAATTCGTGCCAGAAGACCAGAAGCTGTTCGACGAAGTGCTGGCCACGGTGCGCGTTCGCCTCGATGATTCCGGCACCCAGGACCAGACCCAGGCCAATCGCGTAACAGCCTACTTTGGCCAAGCCTCCCGTTTCTTCACCCAGCAGAACTATGAGGCGGCCGCCGACATGTATCAGAAGGCTCTGGATCTGGAGAAACAGAAACGCACGCTCAATGCGACCCTGTTTCGCGTCCTGCTGGACAACCTGGGCATGTCTTACGGGCTAACCGGCAAGCTACCCAAGGCCAAAGAGACGTTCGAATACGGCATCGCGCAGGACCCCGAGTACCCGATGTTCTACTACAACCTGGCCTGCGCGTACGGCGAGATGGGCAAAATGGACGAGAGCCTGACGCAGCTGCGCCTGGCCTACAAGTACAAAGCCAACATGATTGCAGGGGAATCTTTTCCCGATCCCATGAAAGACGATTCGTTCCGCAATTTTGTCAAAGACAAGAGATTTGTCGACGCGGTCCAACAAATGCAACGGCCTCAATAGGCGGCGAAGGGATCTTGTCCGGGCGAGGAGCCGGTGCTAATCTCTACGCCACATGAGCATCCAGGACTCTGCCAGCCCTGCAACCACCTTTGTTCTGCGCGATCCGGAAACTTTTTTCAAGGCGCAGAAGCGCAACCGCCGCGCTACCTGGCGCATGTCCGCTCTGGGGATACTGGCGGCCTTCATCATGGGGGTCCCGCTCACCCTGGCGCTCACGCCGTTGCTGTACGCCGTCACCTTGGCCGGGGCGGAGATCATCAACCAATTTTCTCCATTACCCCCGGAGTTCTGGCAGCAGGTCAACGCCATTGCCCGGCTCGGGCAGAGGGTTGGCGACTACTACATCAACCACAAAGGCACGCTAGATCCGGAGCAGCTCTTGTGGGCCATCGGTCTGTTTTTGTTGCCGGGGATGGTTCTGGCCTTCGTCCTGTGGGTGTGCATGCTGGTGCTGTTTCGTCACGGCGGCGTGGGTGGTGCGCTCGAGAGCTTGAACGCGCGCGAACCCAGCCCCGGCGACTTGAAAGAGCTGCAACTGGCTGACACCGCGCAGGAGATGGCCATCGCGGCGGGCTTGCCGGCTCCTAAGCTGATGCTGGTGGATTCGCCCGGGGCCAACGCCGCGGCCATTGGCACTTCGCCTCACGACGCCCGCATCGTCATCTCCCGCCGCTTGCTCGACGACCTGAACCGCGACCAACTCCAGGCCTTGCTGGCGCACCTGGTCAGCTCCATCGGCAACGGCGATCTGCGTATCGCCTTCACCGTTACCAGCGTGTTTGAAACCTGCGGCCTGCTAGTCACGCTGATCAACTCGCCTTTTGGACGGCAGTCGCAAAAGACGCTGTGGCGCATCGTTCGCTACGGTTTCCGCGGCAGCAGTGATACTGCGAAATCGGCGGAAGCCGAGGCTGTCGCCGAACTGCTGGCCGGCAGCCTGGACATGAACTCCACCGACATCGACCGCTTTTTCAACTCGCGGCAAAAGGCCGGGATTATCCGCAAGTTCCTGCGCTTCGTGTTTTTCCCCATCATGTTCACCAACATGGCTATTGAGATCACGCTGTGGTTCTTCAACACCGTATTGATGGGGCCGTCGATGGCGCTGGTATGGCGGACGCGCCGCTACCTGGCCGATGCCGGCGCAGTCGAACTCACTCGCAACCCTGACGCCCTGGCTGGAGCCCTCGAGCGTCTGGCCCAGGATTCGACGGCCATTCCGGGCGGCGCGTGGGCCACGCACTTGTTCGTGATCAACCCCACCGGCGATCACAGCGTGCGCGTAGACAGGCCAACTTCAGAGCAGATGAAGCAGGCGGCCGCCAGTTGGGCAGCGTCGGCACCGGGCGGAACAAGCTCAGCCGTACCCGCCGATTATGCCCAGCTCAAACGCGAGATGATGACTACCGGCTTGGCCGCGTTTCGGGGTGATGCTCAGGCTGCGGCGCGCGTGCAGGCTTTTGTCCAAACCATGGCCGCGGCCCACGGAGACGATGCAGCCTCGGTCCACATTCCCAACATTGCCGATATCGCCGCGGCCACGCGCGGTGACCGCGCTGCCATCCAGCGCATTCACGCCGCCACCCGTCAAAACGCGCAGGTTCAAACCAAAAGCGGACAAACCGGCCTGCAAAGCCAGAGTTTTCTTTCGTTCCATCCGCCGCTCAAGAAGCGCTTGCGCCGGCTGGAGCGCATGGGCGCGCAGTTTCGCGCGGAAGCCCACGCGCGCATGGGCGTCGTCGCGAAAATCTTCGCGGCTGTTCTGTGGCTCATCATCGGCCCGCTGCTGGCCGCAGCCGCGGCGATGATGCTGGTGGTGATCGCCATGATCATCGGATTGAACCTGGTGTTCCTGACCTTGTGGCTGGCGGTGATCCATTGGGCGTTCGCACAGAACTGGGCGGAAAACTTTGCCGGCTTCATAAGGTTTGTGAATGATGTAGTGACGGCGTTGAGCAAGGCAAGTAGAAGCCGTTAGCAA
>DATFQZ010000254.1:0-2203 GCA_035263765.1 Candidatus Angelobacter sp.
GATACGCCCGGCCAGATTAAAGTAAGTTTATCATTTGAGTGTACACCGGAGACGATGCCGATTTCAAGGAAAAAGTGCGAAAAGGTGCGGATTCCGGCGATGTGAATAGGTCATTCCGACGATCTGAATAAGCCGTCGAAACAAGCTTCGCTGGCACTTGCAATAATGCCTCAACCTTATTCACATGGTCAAGTGATGCCGCTTTGCATTGGCCCCCTTTCCCTTGTCTAAGGATGAAGTTTCGGAACGGCCCGGAGCCGTCAAGGGCGCGCGTAGTCTGCGCGGCGAAGCGAACCCTTGACGGCGAGGACCGTTCTGGAAGATGGGCGTGAAGGGAAAGGGGGCCTGGCCGCGTGTCGGCAAAACGGAGGTCATAGGGATTCCTCCTCGCCGGGCTTGCGCCGTTTCTTGCGCAGAGATTCACCTTTCAATTCGATGCGATAGGCGTTATGGATCAGGCGATCCAGGATGCTGTCAGCAATGGTGGGATCGCCGATCTGCTCGTGCCAGTGCGCCACCGGCATCTGCGAGGTCAGGATCAGGGAGCGGCGCTGGTAGCGGTCATCACAGATTTCCAGGAAGTCGCGGCGCTCAGCATCTTTCAGCGGGGCCATGGCGAAGTCGTCCAGGAGCAGGACATCGATGCGCGAAAGCCGAAGCAGCAACCGGCCGATGCTGCCGTCGGCGTGGGCGACGGCCAGTTCGCGGAAGAGTTCCGAAGTACGTTTGTGGAGCACTGAGAAGCCATCGCGGCAGGCTTTCTGCGCTAGGGCGCAGGCTAACCAGCTTTTCCCAATGCCGGTTGGGCCCAACAGTAGAACGCTTTGATGCTGGCGCACCCAATCGCTGGAGGATAGCGTGCGCACCAGCTTGCGGTCCAGACCGCGGGCATGTTGGTAGTCGACATCTTCGATGACGCCGAGTTCTTTCAAATGGGCGGCTCGCAGACGCCGCGCCAAGGCGCGGTTCTCTTTCCACAGCCACTGTTGATCGACCAACAGCGCAAAGCGTTCTTCGAAGCTGAGCTGGCCGGTTTCGGTGGTTTCCAGTTGTGCACGGAAGGCATCGGCGAGTCCATGCAGTTTCATGGCGTGCAATTTATCGAAGGTTTGTTGGTTCAGCATAAAGCTTCCTTTTTTCTTGTCGAGTTGGCTGCGGAGGCTACTGCAGCCGCTTGGTGGGCGGATCGTAATACAGCGGCCCACGTAGGTTTTCGTGACGCGGGCCAGGAGCGACGGACCCCGGATCGAGGACGAGTTGACGGTCGAGCGAACGTTGGAGAATCGATTTCACGCTCTGATACGAGAAGGCCTGGAGCTGGACGGCGCGTTGGCTGGCAGCTTCCAACCGTGACTTGGTGTAGAGCTTCTCCAGACTCAGAACACCCAGGCAGGCGCGGTAGCCCATCTCCGGATGCGGTTTGCGCTCTAGAATCGTGCGCACCAACTCGGCGGTGGCCGGGCCGACGCCTTCGGCCCAGTGAATCAGACGCGAGGGAGTCCACTCCACATGCGCCTGGTGGCTCTTGGGCATGTGCGCCGAAAGCGTGGTGTGGCGATAGGCAGCGCTGCTGCGCGCATGCGAAGCGACTCGCTTCCCACCATGGAAGATCTCTACGGTGACGGCGGTCGAGCGGGCCTCCAGCTTTTGCCCGGCCAGTTGATACGGGACGCTGTAATAATGACGGTCCACTTCGACGTGGTAATCGATATTGGCACGCACGGTTTTCCAGTGGGCCAGCACGTAGCGCTCGGCGGGTAATGGTTGCAGCGCCGGCCGGTCCAGTTCGGCGAATAGGCTGGCGCGCGATCCTTCGCGCTTGCGGAAAGACCGCTGATTAAGTCGCTCCAACAACTTGGCGATGGCTTCATTTACTTCCGCCAGCGAAGTGAATCGCCGATGGCGCAAGGCGGCGACGATCCAACGCTCGGCTAGGAGAACGGCATTTTCTACTTTGGCCTTGTCCCGCGGTTTTCGCGGGCGTGCGGGCATCACGGCCACGCTGTAATGCAAGGCCATCTCGTGATAGGTGCGGTTCAGGTCCGGCTCGTAGCGGCAGGCGCGATCCACGCCGGTGCGCGGATTATCGGGGACCACCAGCTTCGGCGCACCTTGAAAAAACTCGAAGGCGGCCACGTGGCACTGCACCCAGTTGCCAAGGTCCTGGTTCAGCGTGGCTCGCGCAAAGGTGTACGTGCTGGCG
>DATFQZ010000255.1:0-59686 GCA_035263765.1 Candidatus Angelobacter sp.
GGCCTTGCGGACGCCGATCTCTTGGGTGCGTTCCGTCACCGAGATCAGCATAATGTTCATCACGCCGATGCCACCCACCACCAGCCCCACGGAACTGATGACCGCCGTGAGGATTACAAGCGCCCCGGTGAGCTGGTTCCACAAATTGCTGAGGAAATCGGGCGAGCTTATCTCGAAGTCATTTTCCTTATCGGGCGGAACGCGCCGCAAACGGCGCATGGCCTGGACGATCTGGTCCTGTGCCTTCTCCACGTTCACGCCCTCCGGCACCGTGTAGACCATGATCAGTTCCTTGGCCTCCGGGTACTTTTTCCTGAAATCGCTGAGCGGAATGACGGCAAAGGCATCTACGCCGGGTCCGATGAACAGTCCCTGGTCGTGCTCGAAAACGCCGATGACTTCGTAATTGCCGCCGTTGATGCGCACGGTCTTGCCCACGGCGTCAGTGTATGGAAAAAGCGATTCAGCGATGGCCGCGCCCAGCACGACTACGGATCGCGCATGCTCCTGGTCGTAAGCACTGATAAAGCGGCCGCGTTCGATCGAAAACAGCGGGATGGCGTCGATGTAGGGCGGCTCGGCGCCGCGCACGATGACTTTGTCTACGCTGCGGTCGCCGCTGGTGATCAGGTTGGTATCGCCGAAAAAGAAGCCGCGCGTGCCCACCGTGGTGACGATTTTCACGTCGGGCGCCGCCTCACGGATATAGTCGGCGTAGTTGTACTCAAAGTATTTTCTCGTGCGTATACGTTCCGGCCAGCGCGTGGGATCGGAGCCTGGCGGGAACCGCGAGATGAAATACGTGCGCGAGCCCAAAGACTCTACTTTGTCCTGCACGAACTTGTTCAGGCCGCCGATGATCGCCGCCATGGAGATTACCGACGATACGCCAATCACAATGCCCACGACGGTCAGTACCGAGCGGACCTTGTTGTTGCGCAAGGTCTCCAATGCGGAGAGTAGATTCTCGCGCGCCTGGGAAAGGGTCATGACCGCCATTACTCAGACCTCATGGCAATCACTGGATCGAGGCGAGAGGCGCGCAATGCCGGATAGATTCCGAAAAACAGCCCAACGCCGGAACTTAAAACCACCCCAAACACCGCGACCCAAGCCTGCACGGAAGCCGGAAAGGGAGTGAACGTCCGCAAGGAGACGGCTATGAGAAAACCAAGCCCGATGCCCACCAAGCCTCCGGCAATGCATTGCATCACGCTTTCCGCCATGAATTGGCGAAGAATGTCCACTTTGGTGGCACCCATGGCGCGACGCACGCCGATCTCCCTTCGCCGCGCCGTCACGCTCACCAGCATCACATTCATGATCACAATGCCGCCTACCATTACCGAGATCACGCTGACCATGATGAACACCGCGAAAAACGCCGAACTGATGCTGCGCCACAGGGCCATGTAGCTTTCTTTCGTGCCGATGAAGAAATCATTTTCCATGTTGCCCGTCAGGTGCCGGCGCACGCGCAGGATTTGCTGCGCCTGGTCTTGTGCCTGGTCGAATTTTTCCGGGCTGGCCTTCGCGTTAATGATCAGGCTGGTGTGCACACCCTGCATGCGCAGGAAAACCGGCAGCGGCACCATGACGAAGTTGTCCTCGTCCTGGCCCAGCACGCTGCCGACCTTTTCCATGGTTCCGATGACCACCAGCTCGTCGCTGCCAATGCGCAGCGTCTTGCCGATTGGCGTTATGCCCGGAAACAACCGCTGCGCGACCGTGTCGCCGATGAGGCAGACATCGCTGCGGTGCTCGGCTTCCGAAGGCGTGAAATAACGGCCCGCCGCCACGCTGCGGGTGTCGATATCCACCATGTTGGGCGTGACCCCGGAAAGGCTTACGTCCTGGGCTTCTTTGTCGGCATAGCGGGCGCGTACCGGGGCGCTTGCCGTGGCGCCGACTTCCTCGCAGGCGGAACACTTTTCCGCTACCGCTCGCACGTCATCCACCTCAATTTTCCGGTACTTCAAAGCCTTGATGATGATGTTGAAATCAGTCACCGCGAACGGAGTGCGCGCGATCTGGAAGACGTTGGTGCCCAGGTTGGCGATTTTCTGTTCTACGTAAGTGTTCGCTCCCTGGACGATGGTCATCACCGTAATCAGCGTGGCCACACCCATGGTTAGCCCCAGCATGGTGAGCGAAGCGCGCATTTTGTTCGCGCGTAGCGCGGCGAAGCATTGGCTGAGATTGTCGCGGACGGCCAACATCGCAGAAAGCCCTTAAGGATTAGGTTAGCAAATCCCTGTCCTGCCTGAAGATACCGCGTGACAATCTGGAAGGTTCACTATTTTGCGCGGCATACGGTTTGGATACAGTCTCTGCACCCCTTCGCGGCCTTGTAGATTCCCCGCGCAATTTTCCACCTTCAGCGATAAGCTATGCAGGACACTCAGGATGGTTTTAGTTATACGTTTGAACCTTCCCGGGGTGTTTTGTGACACACCGGGTATGGAGCATGTGTTGCATATCCGGTCTCTGGCTGCAGGGGCCAAACTGCGCATGCAGGAGAACCAGGAGACAATCAACCCGGAACTCGAATGGGTGAAGCGCATCGCCGAAGGCGACCGCGGCGCGTTCGAGAAGCTTTACGCCGCCTACCAGACGCGCCTGTTCCGCTATCTGCTGCGCATGGTCGGCGATACAGGCACAGCGGAAGAGCTGACCAATGACACCATGGTCGCCGCTTGGAAAGCGGCGGGCAGCTTCAAGGGACAGTCGAAGCCATCAACCTGGTTGTTTGCCATCGCCCGGAACAAAGCGCTGAATGCCATGCGCGGCCAGCATCCCGTGATGGTGGAAGTCGAAACCGCAATGGCGGTGGCCGCGTCATCCGACAGTCCGGAAAAGTCCGTGAGCCGCGGCAGCCTGAACGCTGTCATGAAACAGGCGCTGCAAGAGCTTTCCGCAGAACATCGCGAAGTCATTGAGCTGACCTTCTATCAGGAGCTTTCTTACCAGGAAATCGCTGAGATCATGGAATGCCCGGTGAACACGGTGAAGACGCGTATGTTTTACGCCAAGAAGAAACTTCAGGAAGTCCTGGAGCAAAGAGGCATCAAGGGGGAAATGCCATGAAACACCAGGAGATTATCGAATCGTTGCCGTGGTACGTGAACGGCACGCTAAGCCAGCCGGAGCGGACCGAGATCGCCCAGCATCTGGCCTCGGGATGCCGCGAGTGCGCCCAGGAAGTGGCCAGCCTTACCGCTCTGCGGAAGGCCGTAGTAGCAGTGGGCGACGACACGCCCGAGCCTTCGCCGTATCTGCTCAACCGCGCCTTGGCTCAGATTGAAGACTACGAGCGCACGCGGGCTGAAGCGGAAAAGCAGAAGACGCAGAAAGCAAAGACTTCGTTCCGTTGGCCGATGGCGATGAGCGCAATCTGGGGACGGCAGACACCGGCCTTCACGCGTGTGGCGCTGGCTGTCCAGATGGCGCTGGTGCTTGCGGTGGGGAGCGTTGCGGTTTATCAGTACAAACATCCGCAGATTATCTACAAAACTTCATCTGGCCCAACCGGCACACAGGGCGATAAGGCCACGATCAAAGTGGTCTTCAACGAAAGCGCCTCGGAGCGCGAGATCCGGCAGGCGCTGGAGGGAATCGGCGGCACAATCGTAGGCGGCCCCAGCGCGCAAAACGTGTACACCATTGAATTGAAAGTCCCCCAAGGAAACACAGCAGAAATCGAAAAGGTTCTTGATAAACTCCGGCAGAACCAGCGTGTGATCAGCTTAGCGCAACAGTCGGAGTAAGACCGGGTGGGGGCTTCTTGACCGAGTGGATACAAGTTTGGAGCGCACCTGCGTGGCGCGATCCGCAGACCGGGGTCCCCGGCGCGCGCGGTGTTCGCTCGCTGCGGTGGGAGATTGCCCGGCTTTGGGGGGCTAGCGGACTCGTTTGGCTGGCGGCCCTGGTCTCGCTGGCCGGCCCGGCCCGTCTCCACGCGCAGAACCCCGGAGAGTTCGCGTGGCGTTTCTCCATCAAGCAGAACCAGACAGCCTCCAGCAACATTACTGCGCAGAATGTCTGCCGCCAACCGCATCACTTTGAGATCGTTGCGCAGGGCTTGCCGCCGTTCCTGCATGTTCAAGGAGAATCAGCTTTCCTGGTACCGCCGCTCAGCCAGCATGTAGTACCTGTGCAGTTCGATAGCACCGGCTTGTCTCTGGGACTGCATGAGGGCCAGGTCGTCATCCACTGTCTGACTTGCCGGACCGAAAAAACCTGCAGCCAGGATTACCAGCGACTGCACATCTACATGACCGTGGAACCCCCGTCGCCTGCCACGACTGCGACGGGCAACCAGACGCCGACGCGGTCCGGCCAACCCGGCAAACCCAGTGCCACTCCTACCGCCACGCCTGGTCAAAGCGGCACTCCCTCCAAACAGCCTGCGCCGCCCGCGCCCGCCCCGGCACCTCCTGCGCCGGCCGTCCCCGTGGTCCGGCCTGATCCATCGACCTATGTCCCGAACCGCGTGCTAGTGATTATCGCTGCCGACTCCATGCAGGCCGCCGAAATCATCGCAAGAAAATTGGCGAAGGCACATGATCTGGACGTGGTGAAGATTAACCAGCTCGAATCAATTCATTCGGCCCTGGTGGAGTTCGCTCTTCGCCAAGGTAACGACGTTCCCGCCAAGGTCGCAGAGTTGCTGCCTCAGGTCGTGCTGGCCCAACCGGATTTTATCTACAAGGCCACGAGTGAAGACGACGAGGAAGTGGAGATTGAACCCGATTCCCTCACCAGGCTCGAGTACGGCCCCAAGCTGATCGGCGCCGACCTGCTGCGCGGCCTGGTGACGGGCAAAGACATGAAGATTGCGCTGATCGATACTGGGGTGGACGCGGGCCACCCTGCTCTAGCCGGCAAGATCGCTGAACAAGCGGATATGACAGGCAACGGATTCACCGCCGACGTCCACGCGACTCTGCTCGCGGGAATCATCTCGAGCGAAGCCAAAAGCGGCGTGGGGATTTCCGGGATTGCTCCTGGCGCACGGCTCTTAGCCATCAAAGCATGCCAGCCGGAGTCGTCCCATGCTGCTGCCGCGCGGTGCTGGTCGCGGACGCTGGCGCGCGGTGTGGATCTGGCGATCGAAAGAAGGGTGGGAGTCATCAACATGAGTCTGGGCGGGCCTCCTGGGGTGGAAGACCCGCTGCTGAGGCGGATGGTGGATGAAGCCGTGAACCGCGGGGCTCTGGTCGTGGCCGCAGCCGGAAATGACGGAGCGAAAGCCAGACCTGGGTTTCCCGCCGCGCTTCCCAACGTAATGGCCGTGACCGCCGTGGATAGCAAAAACCATCTCTACGCGTCGGCCACGCAAGGCAGTTTTGTCTCTCTGGCGGCGCCGGGCGTGGAGATCATCAGCACCAGTCCCGGCGGCAAGCTGCTGGTTGCCTCCGGGACCTCGCTGGCGACTGCTTTCGTCAGCGGAACAGCGGCACTGGCCCTACAACAGCAATCCCGCCTTTCACCCCGCGCCCTGCAGACCTTGCTGGAACGCACAGCCCAAGACCTGGGCCCTCCGGGTAAAGATCCCCAATTCGGCAATGGGCTGATCAACGCCTGCCGCGCGGTCGCCGAACTTAAACACGATTCCAAACTCTGCCGCTGAGGTAGAGACGAGCATGCCGACGTAGAGACGTGGGATTGCCACGTCTCACTGAACCTTGCCTTGATTAGCGGGGCATGATTTCGTGCTGCGGGTCGCGGGATGTGAACCTTTTGCTCTCTGCGCGTGACCCACACTGTAGAACGCCTAAAGCCGCAGGGATCAGCCTCTAGCCGCGCGGCATAGGCTCAGCAACCCGGGACGCCGCAACGCGCCACGGAGTCGCGGGTTGCAATGACGCGGGAGCTGGGGTAATAGGGGGACAAGTTCCCGTGCATCGAGGCCCTGAGCGTGAACCAACGCTCAGGGCTTCGTCTTGAAAACGTTATGCGCTAGGCGCGCGCAACCTGCCGGCGATTCGTGAACTCTACCAGCGCGTCCAGTTTCTTGCGGGCCGCGCCGGAATCAATGGACTCAGCCGCTAAGGGCATGGCTTCGCCAAGCGCGTCTGCGCGGCCGGCAGCGACCAGCGCCGCAGCCGCGTTCATGAGCACCACGTCGCGGCGCGGGGATTTTTCGCCCGCCAGGATCCCGCGGATGATCTCGGCATTCGTGTGCAAATCTCCCCCGCTAATGGCGCTGAGCGGCGCGTTGCGCAGACCGAACTGCTCCGGCGTAACTTCATAGACGCGCACCCACTCGCCGCGGACTTCGCCGATCTTAGTGGGGCCGCTGATGGAGATTTCATCGAGCCCATCGGCGCCGTGAACCACCAAGGCTCGATGGAGTCCCAGCATCTTGAGGGCCTGGGCCAGTTTTTCCACCAGGTCCTCGGAGTAAACGCCAACCACCTGCGCTGATGCATGCGCCGGATTCGTCAGCGGACCCAGCAGATTGAAAACGCTGCGCAGCGGCTTCAGTTCGCGTCTCGCCGGCTGCACGTACTTAGTGGCGGTGTGCATGGCGGGGGCCAGCATGAAGGCGATACCGATTTCGCGCAGGCAATCGGCCAGTCGCGCGAGGGGCATGTTGATGTTCACGCCGAGGGCTTCCATTACGTCAGCCGACCCGCATTTGGATGTGATACCGCGATTGCCGTGTTTGGCTACGCGCACACCGGCCCCGGCGATGGTCAGCGCGGATGCGGTGGAGATGTTAAAGGTATCGCTGGCGTCGCCGCCTGTGCCGCAGGTGTCGACCAGGGCGTCGCGTTCTGTGCCGCTCAAGTCCAGCGCAGTTCCGTTGGTGTCGGCGATAGGCTGCGCGGCGCCACGCATAGCTTCGGCAAAACCCACAATCTCGTCCACCGTCTCGCCCTTCATGTGCAGCGCCACCAGCAACGCGGCAATTTGCGCATCCGTGGCCTTGCCGGACAGCAACTCACTCATCACTGTGCGGGCTTCATCGCGGCTGAGTGAGCCGCGATGATGCGCGATCTTGTGGATGGCTTCAACGAGCATGGTGGAGTCCGTCAAACAAGCTTAGCAGGCAGGTCAAGCAGAGTGGCTTGGACTGCGCTCGGTGCTTCAGCTCCCGGCAGGATCTTGGATTCTTCCTTTCCACTGTCCCCCACGGCCCATCCAGTAGCGCAGCGCCGAATGGACGGAGGCACCCATATAAAAGGTGGCGATGATCGGCAGGGCCGTTGCCCAAAGCGGGAACACGCGGTAGAAACGTACGGTGGGAAGGAAGCAAATCGACATCAGCAGCCAGGCTGCGCCGCCCAGCAGGGCCGGCGCCAGGCGATGGCTGAAGATGACAAGCACCGGTGGGACAAGATATGCCGCCGTCAGGCCGGCCAACGCCAGGAGGAGCATCCAGGCGGAATGCCGGAGCTGGTTGAAGGCGCCGCGCGAGATCATGCGTCCGATTCCAGTAAATGATCCGTAAGGACGTATGCTGCGCGTTTCGCTCGAAAGCCCGAGCCAGACTCTCCCGCCGGTTTCCTTGACGCGGCGGGCCAGAGCACAATCGTCAATGACTTCGCTGCGAATGGACTCGATGCCCCCGGCGCGCTCCAGTGACTCAGGGCGGATGAGAATGCTGCCGCCGGCTGCACCGGCCATCGTGCGCCTCGGATTGGCGATCCAGGCCGGCGGGTAGAGCTTGAGGAAGAAAAAGACAAACGCCGGAATCAGCATGCGCTCGGCGAAGGTGCGGCATTCCAGCCGCACCATGAAGGAAGCAAGATCATAGTCACCGGTTTGAGCGATGGCTGTGAGCGTGTCCAGGCTGTCGGGCGCGTGCTCGATGTCGGCATCAGTGAGCAAGAAGAAATCCGGATTGAGCACACGCGCCTGCTCCAAGCCTTGCTTGACCGCCCAGAGTTTCCCCGACCATCCGGGAGCCAGCGGAAGGCCCGGGATGACGGTAAGCATGTCCGGCTTCCCTGCCCTCTGCGCAGCTTCACGGGCGACCTGCGCGGTGGAGTCACTGCTGGCATCGTCGACAAGAAAGATGTGGATGGTGTGGCCACCGCTCTGGTGGAGCAGCGAAGTGACCGCAGGGCCCACAACGTCCGCTTCGTCCCGGGCGGGCGTTACGACAGTAATGCGCGCCGGCGCCCCTGGCGACAGGGGCTTCTGCGGCACCGTTTTTCCTAAGCGCCAAAAGCCGCCGTGCGCGGCGAAAAGGTAGAGCCAGATGAGCAGACTGAGGGCTCCGGCAATCGTCAGCATCGCTGCTATTCTACGGCCCGGCGTTGAGCCGACAAGGGTGGGTTACGCCCGGGGTGAAAAAGGGCGCCAATGCTATAATCTCTGCTTTATGTCCACGACGTCACGGGCCCCGTCCCTCGCCTCAGCAAAAGATTTGCGCGCCGCAATTGAAGCGCGCACAGCCAAAATTGGAATCGTCGGAATGGGCTACGTAGGCCTTCCCTTGGCCTTGCTGTTCAGCGAGCAGAAGTTTTCTGTCACCGGTCTGGATATTGACCCGGCTAAGGTCAAATCCCTCAACGCCGGCAAGTCATACATCTACCGCATCCCAGAGACCGAGATCAACGCAGCGCGCCAGAGAGATTTCAGCGCCAGCGACGACTACTCGAGCGTCGCCAAGCTGGA
Source organism: Candidatus Angelobacter sp. (assembly GCA_035263765.1). Classification (GTDB taxonomy): domain Bacteria; phylum Acidobacteriota; class Terriglobia; order Terriglobales; family Acidobacteriaceae; genus Angelobacter. Next base: position 8,632 of record DATFQZ010000255.1, read on the forward strand.
TGTGGTGATTATCTGCGTGCCCACGCCGCTGAACGAGCACCGCGAGCCCGATCTGGGTCCCATCGAGGCCACGGCGAAAGCTATCGCGCCGCATCTGCGCGCCGGCCAGCTGATCGTTCTCGAGAGCACAACGTATCCCGGAACGACGGAAGAGGTGCTGGTGCCGATCCTGGAGTCGGGCAACCCCTCCAGCTTGCGCGCTGCACGCGACGCCTCCGATACCGGCAACGTTTTCTATGTGGCGTTTTCTCCTGAGCGCGAAGATCCTGGGAACGACACCGTGGCCCGGCGCGATATTCCCAAAGTCGTCGGCGGATTGAACCCTGCGGCCTCTGGCCTGGCCAACGCGGTTTACAGTTCTATCTTCAACCGCACGGTTCCGGTTTCCAGTCCCGCGGCGGCGGAGATGACCAAGCTGCTGGAGAATATCTACCGCTGCGTAAACATCGCGCTGGTCAACGAACTCAAGCTGCTTTCACTGCGTATGGGCATTGATATCTGGGAAGTGATTCAGGCGGCTTCGACCAAGCCCTTCGGATTCCACCCCTTTTATCCCGGGCCAGGATTGGGCGGGCACTGCATTCCTGTGGATCCGTTTTATCTTTCCTGGAAAGCGAAAGAATGGGATTTTCAGGCGCGCTTTATCGAGCTGGCGGGTGAGATCAATACTGCCATGCCCTATCACGTTGTGGACTCGGTGGGAGCGGCTCTCAACCGTGGCAAGAAGGCGCTACACGGATCCAAAGTTCTGGTGTTGGGCGTGGCCTACAAGAAGGACATCGACGATCTGCGCGAATCGCCGGCGCTCACCATCATCGAAGAGCTGCAGCGGCGCGGCGCCGATGTTTTCTATAACGACCCTTACTTCCCTCGCGTTGGCCGCGGACGCAAGTACAACCTCCAGATGAACTGCACGCCGCTGGATAACCTGGGGCAGTACGACTGTGTTCTCATCGTCACTGATCATTCCAACTACGATTACAAGAAGATCGTAAACGAGTCGCAACTGGTGGTGGACAGCCGCAACGCCACCCGGGGCATCAAGTCAGAAAAAATCGTCCACTGCTAGCAACCGACCCCGCGGATTTATGCGGATGCTCGCGGATAAGCAAACGGGACAGTCGAAAGCCATCAAATATCTGCATTGATCCGCGCTCATCCGCGGTTTGGTGTGCTTTTCTTGATCAACGCGAATCACTGCTAGAATGAAGGGCGAGAGCCCGTAGCTCAGTTGGACTAGAGCATCTGCCTTCTAAGCAGAGGGTCGCAGGTTCGAATCCTGCCGGGCTCGCCACTGCACTTCAAATTCTTTCGGTAGAGGTCCTTCGCGCTTTCGCGCTCAGGATTTCGGCTCGCGGCTCAGACGCCGCGAAAACGCCTCAAATTCGAATCCTGCCGGGCTCGCCACTTCCTGTAAAGCCAATCACTTAACTGAATGGGGACACTTCAGCACACATGGAGTTGACCCTATGCCTGCCTCAATTTCACTCGAAACTTTCTAGCGGTTTGGAGAGCCAACGACAGAAAGCGAAGTTCCCCGTGGCGCGATCCCGGGCAACGTGACCGGAAGCTTGCCCCGCGGTGGAATTTCCCCAAAAAGGACTTTCACCGCGCTCAGCTCCGATGACGGAGCGTTGGAATACGTGCAGATGTAAGTCTGTATGCCGCTGAAGTCCAACGCCAAATACGGACTGCCCATCGCGATCACCGTCGTCTTCGCGGCGGCAGCATCGAGCACGTGCCCTAGCAGCGCTCCCGTGGACTGTTCCAGACCAACGCTGTTCACCAGCTTGCCGTCGACTACGACTTGCTTGCCGGCGGTAGGCACAGCGTACGCGGCCACGACCACGCTGTTTGCATCTTTCACGGATTGCAAGATGAGCGGCTCGAGCGGCGCCGCCAGATTGTTATCAACATAAAAGACGGTCGCGTCAGGGCGCCGAGCCTTCAATGCATGTTCAAAGCCTCGTCCCCAGAATCCGACGACGGAATCGGTGATGATGATAGCCACCAGCTGCGCGCTCGGCTTGGCGGGAGCTTGCGGCCCTTCGCTTTCCGCCGTGACAGCACGGAGTTTTGACAAGGGAAGGGTTTTTCCGTTGTCGCGGACAAGAGTTACCGCGTCGTCGGCTACCTGCTGGGCGAATTGCATATCTTCCTGTTTACTGACCAGGAGCGGCACCTGGTCAAGATCGACCAGGCGTGCTTTGTTGAGGCCGAGAGACGCTTTCAACTCCAGGATTCTCCTTACGGAAGCGTCAATGCGCGACTGTGGGATTTCGCCCTTCTTCACCGCGTCCACCAGGCCATGAAACGCGCCGTCGAGGTCGCTGGGTAGAAGGATGACGTCGTTGCCGGCCTTCACCGCGTCGACGGCAGCGCGGCCGGCCGGGTTGCCGTGGCCGGCTGGGTAAAGGTTCGTGAGACCGCGCATTTCCAGGGCATCGGTCACAATCAGATTCTTGAATCCCATCTGCTCGCGGAGGAGGCCATTGACGGTCTTGGTCGAGATCGTGGCGACTTTTTCTGGATCGGGTTCGAGCGCGGGAACGGTGAGATGGGCGACCATCACCGAATCAACTCCGGCATCGATTGCTTTGCGGAAAGGCGGAAGTTCCACGGATTCGAGACGCGCCAGATCGCCTTCCACCTTCGCCGTGCCCAGATGAGAGTCCGTGCTGGTATCGCCGTGTCCGGGGAAATGTTTGGCCGTGGTCAACATACCGTACGTCTTGGCGCCGCGGACAAACGCCGCCACCATGCCGGAAACAGCGTCGGGATCTTCGCCGAAGGAGCGCGTGTTGATGATGGGATTGCTGGGATTGCTGTTGACGTCGGCCACGGGGAAGAAATCCCATTGAATGCCGACAGCGCGGGCCTCTTCCGCGGTAATGCTGCCGAATTTCTCAGCATTGGCGGTGTTGCCGGTCGCCCCGAAGGCCATGGCAAAAGGAAATGCCGGGACGGACGTGGCGCGCGAAGCCAAACCGCGTTCCAGGTCGGCCGCGATCAACAGGGGCAACTTGGAATCGCGCTGCAATTGGTTGGCGATGGAGGCGATTTCCAGCGGCGGATTGCGCAGCAGCGACCCTCCGTCAACGTGCACCGTCAGGGTGATGGAACCGATGTGGTATTTGTGCATCTGGTCCCGGAACTGCCGGTAATTGTCGCCGTCAAAATTTTGGAAGTCGGTGAAGTACCGGACGTTCAGCATCTGGCCGACTTTTTCTTCGAGCGAGAGTTTCTTAAGCGTCTGCGCGGCCCAGCGGCGTCCATCTTTGGTGAGTTGGGCGGGCTGCGGTTTGGAATAGGGTGTTGCGGCTAAGCTGGGTACGGCCAGCAGACAGATCAACAGGATCCTTGGCAAGAGACAGTTCATGATGAAAGAAGATAACAAAAGACTAAACAACTCCGGCTTTTGGGCTGTCCTCGCCGCGTCTGAGTCTCCCGCGCCCGAGCAGAAATCCAGATGATGTTGCGCGCCGGCAGGCGCCCGCCGTTCAGGTGGAGGGATGAACCTGCGGTACTCATCGGCTTCCTCCTTTGCCCGCGGCAGCAAGCGTTTCACCACGGCGCACGTAATGCCGCTCAAAATATTTCTGGTATTCACCGCTGAGAATCTCGCTCAGCCAGGGGCCGTTGGCCTGATACCAGTTAATCGTTTCGGCGAGCCCCTGTTCAAAGTTCCATGCCGGGGCCCAGCCCAGTTCACGTTTCAGTTTGCCGCACTCGAGGGCATAGCGGCGGTCGTGAGCAGGCCGGTCGGTGACAAAATTGAGCAGCATCTCTGGGCGCCCGAGGGTGACAAGGATCTTCCTTGCCACGGAGATGTTTTCCAATTCGCAATCGCCGCCGATGTTGTACACCTGGCCCTCCTGGCCTTTGCGCAAAACCAAATCCAGGGCCCGGCAGTGATCAGCCACATGGATCCAGTCGCGGACGTTCTTTCCGTCTCCGTAAACGGGCAGTGGTTTGCCGGCAAGGGCCTGGCTGATCATCAACGGGATGAATTTTTCTGGAAATTGAAACGGTCCGTAGTTGTTGGTGCAGCGGGTGATAACGGCGGGAAACCGATGCGTCTTCACCGCGCACAACACCATCAGATCAGAAGCCGCCTTGCTCGCCGCATAGGGACTGGTGGGATCGAGTGGCGAAGCTTCTGTGAATTTTCCGCCGTCGTTTTGGCTGCCATAGACTTCGTCGGTGCTCACGTGCAGGAAGCGGCCAACACCGTTTTTGCGACAGGCCTCAACCATGCGCCAGGTGCCTTCTACGTTAGTACGCACGAAAGGAGACGCATCCTCAATGCTGCGGTCCACGTGGCTTTCCGCGGCGAAGTGGACGACAGCGTCGCACCCCTCGGCCACTTCTGCGACGGCCGGATCACAGATATCCAAGCGCACAAACTTCAGCCGTTCATCCTTCAGGGCCGCACCCAGATTCCCCATGTGGCCGGCGTAGGTGAGCTTGTCCACGACCACCACCTGGTCGGACGCGTGGTTGCGTAGAACATGGTGGACAAAGTTCGAGCCGATAAACCCCGCTCCGCCACTCACGAGGATCTTCACGACTTGGACCCCGCTTCCGCCATCTTTGCTTGGGTCGCGTTTGCGACCTTTTCCCGTACCAGATTACCGGCGTGCCACAACGATTCGAACGTCCCGGCGTCCGTCCACCAGCCTTCCAGAATGTCGTGAGTGAGCTGGCGTTCCTTGAGATAGGAATTGTTGACGTCAGTGATCTCGTACTCCTTGCGCTCTGACGGGCGCAGCGTGCGGATGCGGTCGAAGACCGTGGCATCGTAGAAATAAATTCCGATCACGGCATACGAGGACGCGGGACGGGCGGGCTTCTCGTCAATGCGGACGATCTCCCCATTCTCCAGCGTCGGGACACCGAATCGTGAGGGATCGTGCACTTCTTTCAGCAGGATTTTCGCGCCTTTGGGCTGCTTCTCGAATTTCTGGCGGGCAGTGTGGATACTTCCTTCAATAATGTTGTCGCCCAGGACCACGCAGATCTTGTCTTCGGCGGCAAATGGTTCGGCCAGGCGCAAGGCGTCAGCAATCCCGCCTTCGCCTTCCTGATAGGCAAAGTTCAAACGCTCCAGGCCGAAGTCCTTGCCGTTGCGGAGCAAGCGGAGAAAATCGCCCGCGCTGTTGCCGCCGCTTACGATCAGGATGTCGCCGATCCCGGCGTCCACGAGCGTCTGCAGCGGATAGTAGATCATGGGCTTGTCATACACGGGCAGCAGATGTTTGTTGGTGACGCGCGTTAGCGGAAACAAACGCGACCCCGTTCCACCCGCCAAAATGATGCCTTTCATCGCGATCTCCCATGGTTCAGCGCGCTGCGGGTAGCGACGGCTGCTCCCGTTTGCGTGGCCGACAGGTCGACGCGACTGCTTGCGTATTCTGCACAATAATCAGTCAGAGCTTCCTGCCAGGGGCGCATACGCACACCAAATTTCTCCAGGCCGCCTTCGGAAAGCACCGAATATTTGGGCCGTACTGCAGGCCGAGGAACATCCTCCGTCCGGGCAGGCGACACGGCCACGCGGCCCTTTCCGGCCCCGCGCAGGATCTCTCGGGCAAACTCATACCAACTGCACGCGCCGCGATTCGTGACGTGAACAGTCCCGTGCGCGTTTGCGCGTACCAGCTTGATAATCGCTCCGGCCAAATCCCGGTTGAACGTGGGACAGCCTGTCTGGTCCGCCACGACGCTCAAATGATCCCTAGTCATCGCCAGCTCAAGAATCGTGTTAGGAAAGCATTTCCCCTGCACACCAAACAGCCATGATGTCCTGACGATGCAACAATCCGGCACGGTCTCGCGGACGCCCTTTTCAGCTTCTGCTTTCGAGCGGCCATAGACGTTGAGTGGGCGGGTGGGATCTCCAGGCTCATAGGGAGCGTTCTTCGTGCCATCGAAAACATAGTCCGTGCTCAAAAAGAGCAGCTTCGAGCGCGCTTCGCGGGCAGCTCGGGCCACGTTCGCCGCTCCAACGCAGTTGACCTGATGTGCGCGTTCCGGATGTTTCTCGCAACCATCCACATCCGCATACGCTGCGGCCAACACAGTCCACTCCGGCCGGCAGCGCTCAAAGAGGCCTTTGACCTGCGCAGGATCGCGTACGTCAGCGTCTCGCGAGCCGGCTCCGATGACTTCATCGTCTGCCCACCGCTCCAGCAAGACTCGTCCCAGCAGCCCCGTCGCGCCGATCACCAAGATTCGCATAAGTCCTACTTGTACTGCGTCTCCCAGTCATACCCGATGTCAGGATGGTCGTAAGCAATGCGTCCTTCGTCTTCCGGGTTGTAATAGCGGTCGGTCACGTAAACCAGTTGAGCCGGCTGTGTGCCCAACACTTTGTATCCGTGGCCCACACCTGGTGGAATCAACAGTTCCCATGGACGTAGCAGGCCAACATAAAGTGTGTTGATGAGGCCGAAGGTGGGCGAGCCGCGGCGCATGTCATTTAGAAAAACTTGCAGCATGCCGGCAACAGGCATCCATAAATCCGTTTGGTGATAGTGATAGTGGATGGCCTTGATGGTCCCGGGATAGGTAAGAGTTGTGGAAAGTTGGATCTGCCTGCCACTGCTGGCAATCATTTCCGCGGCAATGCCTTTCGATCCCAACCGGGCCAGCTCCGCAAAAAAACCGCGGTCATCGGTGTGCAACGTCATCGGCTCAATCCGGACGCCGGAGATCAAGTCTGTGGAGTCCGGCCGGGCGATGACCTTGCCGAGGCTTTTCGCCGAAGCACACCGGATCGCGAGCTCTAGCCCATTGCGCGCGCCTACGGCAATCACGTTTTCATTCACGGTCGTCCTGGTCGGTGCTGACAAGTTTCCTCTCGCGCCCCCGATCCGGCTTCTCTGGAACAATAGTATCAGTTGTTTAGTTACAGGAGCCTCCTATGCCTTACAAGGGTCTGGCGCAGCCGCCCGCCTAGGGAGTAACGCTTAGAACCTTCCTGCTCCTGCGCAATGGAGATGCCACTCTAGAGCACACAGCACGCCACTGCGTGTACGTCATTTGCTCATGTCTCTATCGAAGTCTGCGAACTTCTTTCCTTCTTGAGCCAGTTTTTTCAGTAAGGGCGCCGGCTCCCACCACGCGCCGTGTTGCGCATGGAGCTCGCAGATGCGTTCATAAACTTTCTTGAGGCCAACGGTATCGGCATACCACATGGGCCCGCCGCGGTACGCGGGATATCCGTAGCCGTTGATGTAGATCACATCGATGTCGACTGCGCGGAGCGCGTAGCGCTCTTCCAAGATGCGTGCGCCCTCGTTGACCAGGGCATAAATGCAGCGATCAACGATCTCTTCTTTGGAGATCTGGCGCTGGCGGATGCCGGCCTCTGCCGCCCACTGGCTGACCAGCCGCGCGACTTCCGGATCAGGAATCGCGCGGCGATTTTCGTCGTACTTGTACCAGCCGGCGCCGGTCTTCTGGCCGTAGCGCCCCATCTCGCAGAGCTTGTCTTCGGCAATGGGCTGGCGCACGCCGGGCTTTTCCAGATGGCGAAATTCCTTGCGAATGCGCCAACCCACGTCCAAGCCGGCCAGGTCGCCGACCGCCATAGGTCCCATGGCCATGCCGTATTCATAAAGCGCGCCGTCCACGGCCTCCACGCTGGCGCCTTCTTCGGCCAGAAACTGGGCTTCGCGGCGGTACGGGCCGAACATCCGGTTGCCGACAAACCCCCGGCAGTTCCCCACCAACACGCCCACCTTGCCCAGTTTTTTCGAAAGCTGCATACAGGTGGCGATCACTTCTTTGCCCGTGGCCTTGCCGCGCACGATTTCCAACAGCCGCATGACGTTTGCCGGGCTGAAGAAGTGCGTGCCGATCACCGCTTGCGGGCGCGATGTGGCTTGCGCGATTTCGTCAATGCTCAGCGTGGAGGTGTTGCTGGCAAGAATCGCGTTGGGCTTCGCGATGCGTTCTAACTCGCTGAAGACTTGCTTTTTGAGCGCCATGCCCTCGAACACGGCTTCAACCACCATGTCTGCCTTACCAAAACCGTCATAAGTAAGCGTGGGTGTGATCAACTTCAAGCGCTCCTCCACGAACTGGGGCGTGAAGCGACCGCGTTTCACCGAGTTCTCATAGTTCTTGCGGATGGTGGCCATGCCGCGGTCAAGCGCAGCCTGGTCGGTTTCCTTGACCAGCACCGGGATTCCAGCGTTGGCGAAGACCATGGTGATCCCGCCACCCATGGTTCCCGCTCCTACCACAGCCGCGGACTTCACCGGGATCGTTGCCGTCTCCTTAGGAACATCGGGGATCTTGGCCACTTCGCGCTCGCCGAAGAAGACGTGAATCAGCGCCTTCGATTGTTCGGAGTACAAACATTCGACGAAGATTTCTCGTTCTACTTCGCAACCCCGATCGAAAGGCAGCTTGGTGGCGGCTTCCACGGCGTTAATGGCGGCCAAGGGTGCGGACATTCCGCGCTGCTTCTTGCGCGCGTTCTCGCGGGCAGCGGTGAAGATGCCGGCGTTCTGTTCCGGCGTCCCCAGTTTGTCATTGCGCTCGCGCGTCTTTGGTGCCGGCTTTCCCGAGATCTCGCGAGCAAACGCAACAGCTCCCGCCAGAAGGTCGCCTTCGATCAGCCGGTCAACGATTCCCAGCCGCAAAGCTTCGTCAGCCTTAATGGGATTGCCTTCGGCGCACATCTCCACGGCTTTGGCCACACCCGCCAACCGCGGTAAACGCTGTGTTCCGGCAGCTCCGGGGATAATGCCCAGCTTAACTTCCGGTTGGCCTACCTGCGCGCTGGGCGCAGCCACGCGATAGTGGCCGGCCATGGCCAGCTCCAGTCCGCCACCGAACGCGGTACCGTGGATGGCCATCACCACAGGCTTGGGACAATCTTCCATCCGCCGTAGCATCGGCACAAATTCCGAACTTGGCTTGGTTTGGCCTGCGGTGATCTTGATGAATTCTCTGATATCGGCCCCGGCAACGAACGTGGTCCCACTGCCGATCAACACTGCAGCCTTTACACCTGGGTCCTTCCCTATCTGATCGATCGCAGCGGAGATGCCTTCCGGTACGCCCGGGCTCAGGGCGTTTACAGGCGGATTAACGATGGTAATGACGGCAATGTCTTCGTTTTTGGTCAGCTGGACTAGATTACTCAAGGAAGGCCTCTTTCGCGTAGAATCCCGCGCCAGGTTTTTTACAGCCGACTATGAAAACAAAGAACTGAATCAAATTCAACTGCGTTCGATAGCTTATTTCGGCGCCATGCGGATCGCTCCATCCAGACGGATGGTCTCGCCGTTGAGCATGTTGTTCTCGATGATGTGCTGGACCAGTGCGGCGTACTCAGCCGGTTGTCCTAGCCGTTTCGGAAAGGGCACTTGCTGGCCGAGCGAAACGCGCGCCGCCTCCGGCAGTCCGGCGAGCAGCGGGGTATCGAATATTCCTGGAGCTATTGTGACCACGCGAATGCCTTCGCGCGCGAACTCGCGTGCCAGCGGCAAAGTCATGGCCACGATGCCTCCCTTCGATGCGGAATATGCAACTTGACCAATCTGTCCGTCAAAGGCTGCGACAGATGCCGTGGTAACGATCATCCCACGTCCGCCGTCAGAGTCGGTCAATGGCTGATTTCGGGCCATCAGTTCTGCGGCGTAGCGGATGACGTCGAATGTCCCGATGAGGTTTACCTGAATGACTTTCTGATACCGGCCGAGGTCGTGGATGCCTTCCTTGCCGAGAACCTTCTCGGCGACGCCAATGCCCGCTGCCGTTACAACGATGTGCAGTCCGCCGTGTTTGGCGCCGGCTTCTGCAACCGCAGCCTTCACCTGCTCCGTGTTGGTTACGTCGGTCTTCACGAACGCCACGGCGCCGCCGAGTTGTTTCGCGAGGTCCTGGCCGGTCTTTTCGTTCACGTCAGCAATAACGACTTTGGCGCCTTGCGCCGCCAGCATGCGCACCGTGGCCGCGCCCAGTCCTGAAGCGCCGCCGGTGACGAGAGCGCTTTTGCCTTTGATGTTCATGGATGTCTGCTCACTCCTTACACTACTTTCTAAGCTGCTGGGTGGAGCAGGCCTTCAGGCCTGCGGGAAGATAGGGGCCCTGGTGGCTTTAGCCGCTGAGGTTCACACAGGGGCTGAAGCCCATCTGTTGCCGGCACTCAACGCAGGGCTAAAGCCCTGCTCCACCCTCTTATTCACCGTGAAGTCTACTGAATTCGCTCAATGATCGTGGCGTTGGCCATCCCGCCGCCCTCGCACATGGTCTGCAAGCCGTAACGTCCGCCTGAACGATTAAGTTCGTGGACCAAGGTAGCCATCAGCCGTGCGCCGCTGGCGCCAAGCGGGTGGCCCAACGCGATGGCTCCGCCGTTCACATTCACCCGGCTGAGGTCGGCTTTGGTCTCTTTCTGCCAGGCCAGCACCACGCTGGCAAAGGCTTCATTGATCTCGATGCGGTCGATTTGCTCGAGCTTGAGCCCGCTCTTCTCCAGAATGCGGCGCGTCGCAGGAATGGGGGCGCTTAGCATCAGGACCGGATCCTCGCCGGCGAGAGCAAAAGCCACGAAGCGAGCCAGCGGCTTCAAGCCCAGGCGCTCCGCCGTGGCACGTTCCATGATGAGCACCGCAGCCGCGCCATCAGTGATCTGCGATGAGTTGCCGGCGGTGATCACGCCGTCGGGCTTGAAGACGGTTTTCAGCGTCGCCATTTTTTCCGGAGTGCTGTCGGCGCGAATACCTTCATCTCGAGTGACCTGGACCGTGGTGCCATCTTCGCGCTGGACCGGAGTGGGAAGAGTCTCGCGGCAGAACCAGCCTTGCTCGGTGGCGTGCGCCGCGCGGCGATGGCTCTCCAGACTGTAAGCATCGAGGCTGGCGCGGTCCAGCTTCCAGCGCTCGGCCATCATCTCCGCGCTGATCCCTTGATTGAAGCGCGCGTTGTTGTAGCGACGCATCATGGCCGGACCAAAAGGTTTGCCGGGCCCGTTGGCAGCCGACGAGCCCATGGGCACACGGGTCATGCTCTCCACGCCGCAAGCAATGGCGATCTCGTAGCTTCCCGCCAATACGCCTTGCGCGGCAAAGTGGATGGCCTGCTGGCTGGAACCACATTGCCGATCTACCGTCGTCCCAGGAACCGATTCCGGAAATCCAGCGGCCAGTGCCGCGTTGCGGCCGACGTTCGCGGCTTGCTCACCGGCCTGCATCACGCATCCCGCGATCACGTCCTCAATCAGCCCCGGCTTGAGTTGATTGCGCGCCACTAACCCGCGCAAAGTGTGGCCCAGCAGGTCCACCGGGTGCCAATCCTTCAGAATGCCGTCACGCCGCCCCAGGGGCGTCCGCACAGCATCAACAATGACTGCTTCCTTGTTGTTCATTGGAGCTACCCGCGCACCATGATAGCAGTTTCGCTAAGTCAGCCTTTCAACCTAAGAGCAACGAATGGGCCCTAGAACTAGGACTCCATTCTTAAGACTCTATCAAGCGATTCACGGCACGGCTGAAATCAGCTTTTCTGCTACTATGTGAGCCCAGGTCTCCAACCATCATGCGCATTTATAGCGGTTTGTTGATAACCCTGCTCGGTACTTTATTCTTTGGGAGCGCCAACTCGGTTCTAGCGCAACAGACCCCTGATCAGACAGACCCCTCCGAAGTCCAGAAGAAGACCTGTCCACCCGGCAATTGCCCTCCCTCTGGTGACGTCGGAGCGCCTTCGCAGTCGCCCTCTCCTGAAACGAACAAGCCCGCTGACAACAGCGAAGACAGTGCTATGACCCTGAAGAAGGTCTTCATGAACCTGCCCGGTGACCAGAAGGCCATCTGGAGCAGCCCATTTAATCTGCGATGGAGAGATTCTCTCTGGGTGGCTCCCTTGAGCGGCGCTACGGGACTCATGATCGGCAGCGACCGCCAATTCATGGAGCGGGCGCGGTCCAATCCCGCGGCAATTAGCCGCAGCAACACCATCTCCAACGCGGGTGTGGCCGGCCTGACCGCCCTACCGGCAGCGATGTGGATGTGGGGAAGCTGGCAAGGAAATACCAGACAGCGCGAGACGGGCTTGCTTACCGGGGAAGCCTTGGCGAACAGCCTCGTCGTGAGCGAAACGCTGAAAGTAGTCTTTGCCCGGCAGAGGCCGTTGCTGGTCGGCGGACAGGGGAAGTTTTTCACGGATATCAGCAATGGGTCCTTTCCTTCCATGCATTCCACGCTGGCCTGGACCGCCGCATCCGTCCTTGCGCATGAATATCCCGGAGCGTTGACGCAAGTTCTGGCGTACAGCGCCGCGGCCACAGTCAGCATCAGCAGGGTCACGGGCCGCCAGCATTTTCCTTCTGACGTGGTGGTAGGAGGAGCTGCCGGCTGGCTGATCGGGCGGCAGATCTACCACGCCCATCATGACCCGGAGCTGGACGGCGGGCTGTACGGCCACTTCATACCGGAAGGCCGCCGTTTTGAAGCAGATCAGACCGGGACTACCGATGTTCCGATGGATAGCTGGATCTACCAGGCGCTTGATCGCCTGGCGGCCATGGGCTACATCGAAACCGCTCAGGTCGGGCTGAGGCCCTGGACTCGCAGGGAGTGCGCCCGGCTGGTGGAAGAAGCGGGGCAGAAAATTGACCCAGACGGTGCCAGCAAATGGACGGCGGAAATCAACGAGCGTCTGGCTGCCGAGTTTGCTCCCGAGATAGAAGCACAAGCGACCCGGCCCTACACCCGCGTTGAAGAAATCTATACGCGCGTGGGCGGCATTTCCGGTCAGCCGCTGACTGATGACTACTATTTTGCCAAAACTAACACCGATGATTTTGGACGGCCGTTTGGCCAGGGCATCAACGCGGTCGCCGGAGCTTCCACCCGAACGATTGTGGGGCCGCTGGCGTTTTACGCGCGCGGCGAATACCAGCACGCCGGAACGCTTCCTGCGCTCAACAGCGCAGCCCAGGCCGCGATTATCAACGAGGATGGCCTGCCTTTCGCGCCCCCGCAACGGACCGCGACTCTTGATCGCTTTCGCCCCCTCGATGCCTACGTCTCGTTCAACTTCCACAACAACCTGATCTCCTTTGGCAAGCAGACTCTGTGGTGGGGGCCGGGTGAGGACGGGCCTTTCCTCTTCAGTAACAATGCCGAGCCGTTGCCGATGCTACGCATCTCGCGTTCATCACCCTTTGTACTGCCCTGGTTCTTTCGTCTGCTGGGCGGCATTCGCGTCGAATTCTTGTGGGGACGGTTGGACGGTTACCAGTTTGTCAGAATCTTCGATCCGGCCGGTGCGCCCGGGGCCCGCAAGGTGGTGAGCGCTCCCCTGGAGCCGCATCCGTTTATTCAAGGGGAAAAAATCTCCTTCAAGCCGACTCGCAACCTGGAGTTTGGGTTTGGCGTAACTACACTCTTGAGTGGCCCTGGCTTTCCGCTGACCCTGGGCATGCTGAAACATAGCTACTCCCTTGGAAATGGACCTAATTCCGTTCCGGGTGATCCCGGCGATCCAGGAGACCGTCGCTCGGCCTTTGATTTCTCTTACCGAGTGCCGGGGCTGCGCAACTGGCTCACGTTCTATGGCGATTCGTTCACCGAAGATGAATACTCGCCCGTTTCATTTCCGCGCAAGTCGGCGTTTCGTGGCGGCCTCTACTTGCCCCGCCTGCCCAGACTGGGGCGGATCGACCTGCGGGCCGAAGGCATCTATACCGACATTCCCAGCCTTGAAATGAGGGGTGTGTTTTATTTCAACGCTCATTACCTGAGCGGATACACGAATTATGGCCAGATCATCGGCAACGCCATCGGACGCGAAGGCCGCGGCGTGAACATCTGGACCACCTACCACTTCACTGCCGATAATAGCCTGCAACTCCACTACCGTAACCAGCACGTGAACCCTGAGTTCCTGCGCGGAGGCTACCTGCGCGACTTTGACGTCACTGGCACCTTCGTGAGGGCGGGCAACCTAGTCTTCAGCGGTACAGTGAAATACGAGCATTGGGATTTTCCGCTGATTTCTTCAATTCCAAAGACCGACCTGAGCGCGGGCCTGCAGGTGAGCTGGCGTCCGGTGAGCGGATGGGGTTTACGGAAGCAGTGAAGAATCTGGCGACGCAGCTGATCTGAGGATCGGTCAGCACACAGTCCCCAATGAACGATGTGCTGGCTGCAAATATCACGCCACCCAAAGCGACGCCAGCACGCGTTTTCTCTGCCAGGTCTGACCTGGAGCGTTCACGGCAGCCAACATTTGGCGGATCTGGTCCCAATCTCTTAAGGGAACAAAGCCCTGATTCCTCCGGCGGCGAGACCCAACTGTCCGAAAATCACCGAGTAGTCCCTCAAAGCACGCAAGGTGGCGCCGCGATTAATCTTTTCGGGAACCACGAGGGTGTCGCCGGGCATGAGCCGGAGCGAGTTGAAGCCCGGCGAGAGCAGGCCAGAATGTTGCTGACGGCTCACAGTCGAACCGTCGGCACGGATGACAAATTCACGCTTACCATCGCCATCTCGAGTGGGGCCGCCGGCCAGCCGGAGGTAGTCGCCCACGGTCTTGCCAGTCTTATAGATGAAGGCGTTGCTGTTGTAGACGGAGCCGATCACGTTGACGGTCGCGGGGCGAAACGGCACAACTAAGCGGTCGCCGTCTTCCAACACCAGGTCCGGAAACGCGTCCGCACCGTTCATGGTGGGCTTGAGCTCAAGAACAATGCGGCCTGTGGCCTTCAACCCTTTCATTCTTTCCACGAGACTCCTCTGGCTTTGTTCCTGGGCTTTGGCGATAGCCGCCTCCGCAGGGTCCCCGCCCGAGGCGATGGCGGCCGAGTTGCGCGAAATCGCCCGGTCTAGCGAGTTGACATACTCATCCAGACGTTGCTGCTGGGCCTCCCGGGTGGATTGGCGCGTGAATTCGGAGCCGTAGATGTACGCCTGGGGCGTTAGACCGCCGATGCGATGAATCAGCTGGCGCAATGTTTCTCCGGAGGAAACCTGGTACACCCCTGCGCGCGCAAATTCACCTTCGATGTAAATGAACTTACTCTGCTGACGGATGGGAACTTGCAGATCATTCTGGGAAAAAATGGTGATCACATCGCCAGGCTGCAGCGCCAGGTTCTGCGTCTCATCACCTTCAATGGCACGCGCCAGATTGAACGGCACGAGGTGTGAGCTGAGGTCTTGAGGATTTAATCGCTGGATGACCGCATATTCCCAGTTGATCTCGGCTGAGACGCGCTTCACGTCATTCTTTAGTTCGGCCTGTCCGATGCGGACATCGGGGGTCCGGGCCGTCACGGCCAGTTCATTTTGCTTGCGCCAATAATCCTCAGTAACCAAAAAATCACGATCGGGAATGAGGTCGTGCACACGCATGTTCGGGTGCCAAGGATATCGTCCCGGGACCGCGACGTTGCCGCGCAAGGTCACCGTGTTTTCAAACTTCGACAGAATACGGAGGAAACGCACAACGTCGCCATCGTGCAATTCGCGCCCCATTCCTTCCTGATTAAGCGCAAACTCCTCGGCGCTTCGCACGCGGCCGCCAACCGGTTCAACCACCGCCGAGTTTCCCGCTGGGGTGTTCGCGCGGACTACGTTCCCTTCGCGTTGATCGCCCGCTACTTGCCGCTCGGTCCGGGGGATTTGATTGTCAATCCGCTCGACCACAACACGATCGCCGGCGGCGGTGTTGGTCAGACCGCCCGCATATCGGATTACCTCGCCCAGAGTGCTGTGTTCCTTGAGTTCGAAAATTGCGGGAGTGTTCACGCTGCCCGCTAACGCCACCAACGGCCCCACAGCAGGCACGTAGATCACGTCCCCCGGCAAGAGCTTGGCGTCCTTGCTCTTGTCGCCACTTACGATCAAATCGTACAGGTCAAATGTTGTGACGGTCTGCCCGCTTCGCTTCAGCTGAATATTCCGCAGGGATCCGCGCTTAGAAGGCCCACCAGAGGCAAAGAGTGCGTCCACCAGCGAGCTAAGGGAACTGATGGTGTAGACACCCGGTCTTTTCACCTGACCGACGATAAACACCTGGATCGAGCGCAGGCTCCCGAGCGTGGCACTGAGTTGATAGCCCTTGAAAATCCGGCTGATCTGAGCATTCAAATGATCGTGGAGATCTTCATAGCGCACTCCGGCAACATTGAACACGCCAACTTTCGGGATATAAATAGCTCCCGTGCGATCAACCACCGCACGCCAGTCCACGTTGATCTGGCCCCAGGTCCGGATGACCAGTTCGTCTCCTGGACCGAGAATGTAATCTGGGGTCACCTGCACCCGGTCGAGCGGCGCAAATGTCGAAGGGACGCTGTCAAACATGCTCTGCCCGAAGATCGGCAGTCGCGTCCCCAGCGAGCCAGCGACGAACTCCTGGAACTCGATGTCCGGTTCGGGCGCAGGAGTTGGCGTGGCCATCAGCTTGAGCCACGCTTGTTGCTGTTGCCATTGCTGCAGCTGTAGCTCCCGCTGCCGCTCCGCATTCTCTTCCCCAGGATAAACATTGGTAATCGTAGTGGGATCGCTCCGGAGCTGAGGGAGTTGGAGCGGCACTTGCCCAGGACCGAGAGAACTCGGGGTCCCGGTCTGCTGATTCTCCATCGGGTTGCCGGTTTGCGCCTGCGGCGAAAAACCGAAGGGGTTACTGGAAGTTTGCGCCGGCGCCCTCAGAGGAGCACCAACTAGAATCAGAGAGAAGATGATTGCAGATTTTGACAAAGCCATTTCACCCGTAGAAAAAAACCTATTAAAGTCGGGGCCGTAACGCCTCGACGCGCCGGAACGCCTCCGATCACCGATACAATTTGCGCTCTCGGGCCGCGCTACATGACCGCCGCAAGGGCGCCGCGGAACGCCTTTTGTTTGATCAAAGCCGATTGCTGGGCGGCCTTAACCTAAAAACCAGACACCTCGCCACATCCAATCAGTTCTTTTGTTGCGCGGAATCGGCAGTTTTGCACATAAATATATTCCAAAGCATTCCGGATGCAAAATATAAATGTAAAACCTTACAAGCAATGTTGATCCCGGACAGGTACCGGCCAGTATCTGTTTTGAGAACGGTTAGTGCCGGGCTTGACTGGCGGCAGTGACGAACGCCTTGTTCTCCTCGCCGGTCTTGGAACAATATTCGGGAACGATAACTCTAATCCTCGCACAGATCTCCGATGTGGTGCCCACAGCGACCGTATCCCTGAGACCTTCCAGTTGGCGCACCAGTTCTGGCCACTTGGGGCAGTTTCCGTTGCCGCGAGCACGCTTGATCTTGCTGTGCGAGGTGGCTTGGATCTCTTCGCTTGGATAGAAAAGATCTTCCGTTAGTTTTTCACCCGGCCGGAGCCCGGTAAACTCAATGGGCACTCGATCGTCCGCCTTTCCGGCCAGCCGGATCAGCTTCCTCGCCAAATCGACAATCTTAATCGGCATACCCATGTCGAGAACCAAAATGTCCCCATGACTGCCGATTGCGAACGCCTGCAGCACAAGAGAAACCGCTTCTTGGATCGTCATGAAAAAGCGCTGGATGTCCGGATGGGTCACGGTAATGGGCAAACCCCGGCGCAACTGTTCCTGAAAGACCGGAACAACGCTTCCGCTGGAACCCAACACGTTGCCAAAGCGAACGGAAACGCAGCGAAGCCCATTGGCTGGGCGCGCTGCCAGAATGAGCTCGCACACCCGCTTGGTGGCTCCCATGACGCTGGTTGGGTTAACGGCCTTGTCACTGGATATCAGGACGAGGTCGCGGCAATTGGCCTCCTCCGCCACGTCCATAAGCGTTAGCAGCGCAAACACGTTGTTTCGTACTGCTTCATCCGTGTTGGCCTCCATCACCGGGACATGCTTATAGGCCGCTGCATGAAAGACTACAAGGACCTCGTTTTCGAGGCACACCCTTCTCAGGCGCTCTCTGTCGCGCACATCGGCTACGCAGAAAACCAGCTCCGTGCCGTCTGCCAGAGATGTCAGTTCTTGTTGGAGGTAAAAGATCCCGGTTTCATTTTGGTCGAGACAAACCAATCTCAAAGGCGCAAACCCGAGGATCTGCCGGCACAGTTCCGATCCAATCGAACCGACCGCGCCGGTCACCATCACAACCTTGCCGGCGATCTTTTCGGCCACTGCGTCCAGGTCGAGCTCCACCTGGTCCCTCCCCAACAGATCGTCGAGATTCACCTCGCGGACTTGCGTTAGCAGCACGTCGCGGGAGATAAGCTCTCGTAAACCGGGGACAGTCCGGTACCGAAGGCCTGCAGTCTCGGCAAGTTCCACGATTCGTGCCATCTGGCGGCCGCTCGCTGAGGGGATAGCAACGAGCACTTCACATTCGTCCTCCATCCCGGAAAAAAGCTCGGGCAATCGGTCGATCGGTCCCATCACTGGAACCCCTTGCGCTTTCGACCCTATTTTCCGAGGATCGTCATCCAAACAAGCGATGACCTTGCGTCCGCTTCCGGCCTGGTTAAGCTCGCGCACCACCATCTGCGCGGCGGCGCCGGCGCCGACTACGACAACCTTCCTGGCGGAAGCCAGATCCTGGCGCATGGTCTCCGCCAGAAGACGGGACAATACCCGCACGCCGGCCAGCAACCCAGCCGTTATTAGTGCCTCCGAAACGTAGATCGTTCTCGGAAACTCCTTCATGTTCAAGATGTAGCGGACCAGCACAAAGAAAACGAGGCTGCCAAGCAACACCGCTTTGGCGATATCTACAGTGTCCCTCACGCCCACGTACCGCCACCATCCGTGCAGCAACCGGAAGCGCGCCATAAAAAGGAGCCTGACCAGGACCAGCAGAGGAGCCGTAATGAGTAGTAAGCGGCGATGGGGAAGAGAAAAATCAAAGCGCAACAGCCAGGCCACAGTCAACGCGAGGAGTACCAGAAGCCCCTGAAACGCCCCGACAAACCACGCGTTGCGCCGAAGAAGAGTCCCGGCTGCCTTCGTGCCTACTCCATCGCTGTGCGACGCCCCGTGACGGACCGAGGCCAAGGCATGGACATCCTCTCGTCCATCCGGCAAGAAAAGTACGACGCTCAAGGTTTGAAGAATAATGATCAAGTCGCGCGTCAAAGAAATCTTGTCAATGTAGCGGAGATTCAAAGCCAGCTTGTGGGGCAAAATACGGGTGCGATACGAGAAATCTCTATCTTCTGCCGCCGCCAAAATCTGCTCTTCGTTCCGGTATTCGATCGAAGCCGGATCGGTAAGCCCTGGACGCACCGAGAGAACCCCAAGCTGTTCGTCTGTGTAAACCTTGACGTAGCAACCGAGCTCCGGCCGCGGACCGACTATACTCATCTGCCCGAGAAAAACGTTCCAAAACTGCGGTAACTCATCGATCTTCCAGCGCCGCAGGTATAAGCCAATCGTGGTAACGCGCTCATCCCCGGCCGAAGTGATGCCTGGTCCAAGTCGATCTGCGCCGTCAACCATCGATCGGAACTTCCACAGCCGGAACATGCGACCGCTTCTGCCCACACGCATCTGCCCGAAAAACACGGGGCCGCGAGAACTACACTTCACCGCAATGCCAACTAACAGAAGCAGCGGACTCAGCACTATCAATGTCAGCGCCGAGAAGCACGCGTCGAAAGCGCGTTTTCCATAACGCTGATAGTAAGTATCGTCGGGCACAGTTCTCTCTTTGCGTCCTCGAGATGCTAAGTCGCGCCATTATATACCAGTTCCCGTTCGACCCGGCCGACTTCATTCACGCCGAAAGCTCGTTGCTATTTCCAAAACAGCCGCGATCACGGCATTAATGGCATCGCCGCTCATTGTCGGAAAGATAGGCAGCGAAAGGGCTCGATGGTACTGGGCCTCAGCAATGGGTAAATCGCCTGGCTTGTAGTCAAACTTCGTCTTGTAGAACGGGTGAAGATGGAGGGGGATGAAATGTACGCTCGTGCCTATGCCCCGGCGCTTGAGTTCCGTAATGAATCTATCCCTGTCAATAGATAGTTTGTCCTCGCGTAGACGTAGGATGTAGAGATGCCATGATGTTGTACGGTCAGCGAATTCCTCTGGCGTCTCAAGGCAAGAGAGTTTGGCGAATGCTGTCGTGTAACGTTCTGCGATAGCTCGTCTCGCGGCACTGAGATCGTCGCACTTATGGAGCTGCACCAGGCCAATCGCGGCCTGGATGTCGGTCATGTTGTATTTATATCCGGCGTCAAGCACCTGGTAAAACCACGAGCCGTCGCTCGTGTAGCGCTTCCACGCATCGCGTTCGATTCCATGCAGACGCATGATGCGAACCCGCTCGGCAAGCTTATCGTCATTTGTGGTGATCATGCCGCCTTCACCGGTAGTGAGGGTCTTGGTGGCATAAAAGCTGAAGGCCGTGGCGTCGCTGATCGCGCCGATTGGCGTGCCGCGATAGGAAGCGGGCAGAGCATGCGCAGCATCCTCAAGCACTCGCAATTGGTGGGCGGAAGCCAGTTCGCGGATCCTGTCCAGTTCGCAGGGGAGGCCCGCGAGATGCACCGGGATGATGGCTTTTGTCCTGGCCGTGATCTTGCGAGCTGCGTCCTGGGGATCGATGTTCATCGAGCCTGGCAGGACGTCCACCAGGACCGGCCGGGCACCGAGATAACAGACCACCTCACCACTCGCGGTAAAAGTTGTGGTTGGCACCAGCACCTCGTCCCCTCGGCCTATGCCAAAGGCCTCCAATGCCAGATGAAGCGCGGCAGTACATGAAACGACTGCGATCGCGTGGCGCACCCCCAGATATTCGGCGAAGCGCCGCTCGAATTCGAAAGTCTTCTGGCCCATGGTCAGCCAGCCGGAGCGAATTACATCTGCCGCGGCTTGTGCTTCTTCCTCGCCAACGGCTGCAACGTGAAATGGAACGAGCATCACTTCAGTCTTTGAGTTCATGGTTTTTCTATGACCGCCAGGAAATGCGTAGAGGCAAACCGGAGAGCGGAGACAAATCGGTATGCCGATTCTGAAAAACGGCCAAGCAACCGGCCGATGGGTGGAGCCAGCGTTACCCGCGCACACTGAATCAGGCATCCTGGGAACAGCTCGCGCAGCTCCGTCTTACCAACCCCGCGAACGTCGGGATTACGCGGATTATTAACAAAAAAATCGTACCAAAGGACGAACCCATCCTTTCGCAGGACGCGCAACATTTCCTGGGCGACCGATCCCTTCACTTCCCCTGACAGGATGGACGTAAAGGCCATAGCCTGGAAAACGATATCGAAGGATTGCGACTCAAATGCAAGGTGGGAAGCGTCCCCGCACTCCAGGTGCACGCCAGCCGGACAAAGCTTGTGGGCCTGAACGATCCGATCGGGCAGAAGGTCCACCCCTGCAAGGTCTTCCGGAGCAGCTCCCCATTGAATGAACTGTCTCAGCCAACGTCCCGAGCCGCAGCCAACCTCAAGAATTCTCCTGCCTGCCAGGTTCTGATGCGTTCGGCTTCCCAGTACCCTCAGGATCCGCCGCTCAAGCTCCTGCTGTAAAAGAAGATGGGATATTTCAAAGGACGAGTAACGCCCCGGAGGAAGGGCCTGGTCGCGGCGGTTATATGCCTCGATAATCCGCTGTGATTCTGAATTCGCGGGCAGTCCGGGGGCAGGTTTTTTGCCGGTCAGAGAATCGTTCATTCAGCTTGTGCCCCCAGTCTACGCGGCTCAGCATCGGCGGCTTCGATTGAGGAAAGCCGGAACGTAAGCGCCATCGCGCACGCTGCAAGACCGCATTCAGGATGCCGAAGCAGAACAGGCTCGGTCATGGAAAGCATCAGCATGCCCGTCATCCCCGCGATCAAGCCACCCACGATGGCCTTGGCTTGGCCGGTGGGCAAAAGCTTGTAGCCGGCGATACCCCTCCGAAAATAGCGGAACAATATCCAGCAATAGAGACCAAGTCCGAGAAAGCCCATCCTAAATGCCATCTGCAAGAACAAATTATGAATGAAGTGGTGGTCGACGAGTTGATCGGAAACGGAATTGAGAACAGCAAATCCGCCAATCTCGTAGGTCGCACCCAATCCCTTGCCCAGAATCGGCGCTTCCGGGACTTGGGGTGCGATAAGAGCAAACTCGATAAAGCGCCGCGTCGCCAGACTCGAGTCTCCTTCCAGGCCTGACTCGACTTGGGAAACACCCCAGGACACGCGTTCTTCGAAAACACCCAGGAGGCTGTCGTCACGGCTGGTTCCGATCTTCCACGCCGCGCCCAAAAGCATGAGGAACAACAACACAGACGCGAACGCGCCCAGGAGCCTTTTTCTCCGCGTATTCGTCGGCAGCAGAACAGACACGGCGACCACGACCAGCGAGCCTAGCCATTCCCCACGGGAAAGGCTTAGCAGGATATTGGCTACAGTCGGGACCAGCAACCACCAAATGATGAGCCGCTGGTTCGACTTCTCTGCTCGCGAATACAGATTCAAGAGAACAGCGAGCACGAAGATGGCGTTGATGTCGATCGTCCGCGCAAGGGTACCACTCCCTGTCGATGCTTCCCAGGAAGGTAGCCAGCCGCTTGCGTCTCCGCCAAGGGCAACAAGCGTCAGTTGGAAACCCACGGTCACGAGAAGAGATGCGAAAACCCACTTGAGGACAGGCTGCATCGACTTCTTGTCTCTCAGCAAAAGGCTGATGAGTATGTAGAGCACAGCAAACTCAGCAAGCTGAAAAAAATCTCCGGCAACGTAGGAAAACGAATTGTGCAGCGTCAGTCCCCGGACAACGCTCAACAGTCCATAGCCCGCGAAGATCCATATCTTTCCGGAAAGCGGATCTGCCTGCGTCTCTTGCCGGACCGATGATTGGAGAAGAATACCCAGGACGCAGCCACCGATCAGGACACTCGGCACGTAGGCCGACCATTCGAGGCTTACCATTTGGGGAATCGGACTGGTGATGAAAACAAGCGCAAGGGCCAGGGGAATCGTAGGATTGGTCATTCCTGCGAGCAGAGATACCATCCCCAGACCCGCCATGATCATGACTGTATTCTGGTCGGCGACCGCACCTCCCACGGACACAACAGCCAAAGCGAGGATGGTGATCGCCACAGCCATCACCAGCGCTAAGGCGGGTCCTACGTGGAGCCGGTGTACGGTGGAGTTCAAGCTATTTGCTCCTCGCCAATAAGCCGCGAACCTGGATGGCCACCAGGCCTAGCAAACTTCGATCTCGTGCATCCAGTACGTAGCTCCAAGCCACAATTGCAAAGACGGATAATAGAACAGCTGCCAGCAGTACCTGCACGAAGAGGGACCATCCCGCCAACCAAAGCAAGATTGCGAAAGCAGCGAAGACGGAGACGATGAGTACGGTCCTTTGTAAGCCCTTTCCCCGGAGCGTTCGCAGGGATATGCACTTTAGCCAGACGGCTGCACCAAACAGCAGGACGGCGTCGACCGTCATGCGCAAGGCCCACGCGAGCGCGGCGCCAGGCAACCCCATCAGTCTGACGAGTACCCAGCAGGCAATCGCGTAGAAAGGCAGTTCCAGCAGGTTGAACTTGGCTGTCAAGTCCGCTCGCCCGATACCCTGAAGCAGGCTGAACGGCACCAGAGCGAGAGACTGTACCAGGGTTCCGAGCGCGAGAATCTGAAGCACGGAAGCGCTCGCATCCGCAAAGGCGCTTCCCAGCCACAACCCCAGGATTTGCCGCGCAAAGATAACAACCAGCAGCAAAGCCGGACCCGATAGCAGGAGCAAGGACTTCAGAGACCTGGCACACAATTCCTCCAAACGGTCGCTGGATCCGCCGGCTTCCAGGTTTGCAAATGCAGGAAAGAGGGTCTGGGCAAGTGTCCCTGGGATCACCCACGCCCTGGAGATGGCTTCATACGGCGCCGTGTAGTAGCCCACCGCTGTCATCGAGATCAAAGACCCGATAAAAAAGCGATCGATGTAGGTCAACAGCGGAGTGACAAAGTTGGTGATGGTAACCCAGCCACCATAAACCAGCATGGGACGCAGAAGTCTGGAATCAGACGAAAACCGATGTCGCAAAACGGGAAAGAACTTCAAGCAAGCCCAAAGATATGCAGCCGTTGCTGCCAGCCTGGCGACAACCAACGCGTAGACGATTCCTGGCAGGTGAAGCTTGAGCGGCACCGCCAGCGCAGGCAGCAGGAACATCGAGATGCTGGTCGGCACCTTGACGTAATTCACAACGTTGAAGTGTTGGCCCGCCTCAAGTACACCGCGAAGAGAGTTCAAGGCGAGTAAGACGGGCAGTGACGCGGCAAGAATAAAGAAGCTGTTTCGCGTCTCGTCTTCAAGGCCTGGGGAGATGTGCAGGAATCTGCTCACCAGCACGGGAATCAGGGCAAATGCCAGTACCCCGGCGATCACACCGAAGATCATCTGCGACCAGAGTGAGGTCCAGACAATGCCGGGCAGTTTTTCCATCTCTCCGCGCGCCAGGCATTCGGCGACAAATCGGGTGGTGGCCCGACCCAACCCCATGTCAACCAGTCCGAACGAAACCAGAAGCGCTGATGCGATGGACAGAATGCCGAAACGCTCCGTTCCCAAACCATGGATCACATAGGGAATCGCAGCCAAAGCAACCAGCAACGGGACCACCCAGCCCAGGAGGTTAAGCGCCCAGTTCTTGGCCAAAAGCCGGCCGCTAATCTGGACTGTTGCCGCCACGTTGCTCCTTGATCGTCGTCCATGGGGGCCGATCACCCTGCTCAGAGCACCGCCATCTTTTCCAGCGTGCTAGGCAAAACGAATTAACAAAATAGTCTTTCACCCTCGCTCCTAATAAGCGGTAATCTTTTGATTGCGAAGCGCTCTAACGATGCCAAGGAAGAAGCCAACATTAGCCAGGCAAAAAGAAAACGGGTAGGCGAAAACCCCGCTAGGCCGATCCTTGCGAGCAAACAGCCAGCCGACGAGCGCGGAGCTGTAGAACAGAACCTGGACCAGCCATAAGCCCGCCCAGCGCTCTTGGAGCAACAGAGCTGTATTCAAAGCAAACACTACGCCCAGCAGAAACGGCGTGAGCCAGCGAAGCAATTTATGAGAGACCAGTCCCAAGGCAGTCATCGGAAAGCGAAACGGATTTAGTAACGCAGAGCGGCTCAATGTGCCCGTCCAGTTGCGGCTGGTCATACGCGCCCGGGCACGCAGCTCGCCATCGATGGTGTGCGGCGAAGTGTCAAAGACGATGACCGCCGGATCGTTTAAGACGCGATAACCGTTCAATCGCACGTCAAGGGGCAGTACGCAATCGTCACCGTAAATAGGCGGTATGGGCCGGAATAAGCTTTTGCGAATAGCCATGGCTTGGCCCCCGCCGGTCGCCAGGGTCCCGAGGTCAGATTCTGCTTGCCGCAGGGCGTACTCGTAGCGCCAATACAACCCCTGGCCCCGGGAGACGGCGTCGACCGGTTGTCCGAAATACACGGTCGCGGACACCAAGCCTACCCGGGGATCGGAGAAATTCTGCACAAGAGCTTTCAATGTATCCGGGCCCGTACGCGTGTTAGCGTCCGTGAGAAAGAGAATCTCGCCACGCGCCTGCGCGGCCGCCAGATTCTGGGCGCCACTCTTGCCGGCGCGGCCTTCGGTTCGCAGCAAGCGGATACGCGCGTCGCGTCGCGCAAACTCTTGAACCAGCGCTTCGGTTCCGTCGTTCGAATTGTCCGATACCACCGAGATGTCCAAGAGGTGCTTAGGGTAGTCCAGATCGAGGCAGTCCTGCAGCTTCGCAGCGATCCGCGTTTCTTCGTTGTGGACGGGCACGATCAACGACACAAAAGGCATTCCCATGGGCTCGTGGCGAACCACTGGCCGGGTTTCCAGCCTGCGAAGCACCGCCAGCAACAACGGATACGCGATCCAAACATAAGCAACGAGCAGAATGATGGCGAGCAACAAACGTTGCTCCCACACCACGCTTGTCTCGGGGGTAATTACCAAATAGGTCATGACAGTCTGATTTGACCGTAAACTGCTTCTGCCAATAGTTCTTCTCGACCATTGCCCGTTACGTACCCGGTCAACGGCCCGAAGAAAGACGCCAATCGCTAACCTTCAGTCAGCCGATACTCAGTCAGCCGATACTTCGCTGGCCAGATGTCCAACCGCGGCGGCTTTGGTTTTGGTTTCGACCGCCTTGCCTTTGCGGTCGTTTCGGCTCTTGCGCCAGTCAACGCGCGGCAGGAGAAGAGAGCTGTCGATCCGGTCCCGGTATTCGAGGGCGATATTAACCAGAGAGTCAAGTAATGATTCGGAAAGAAGGTGCGGCTTCAGGCCAAGATCGGTGAGCTTCGTATGCTTGGCGTTGTAGTAGTGTTCCTCGGCTTCCACACGCGGATCGGGGAGATGGTTGATGGCAACGCGCAGCCCCAGCTTCTTTCCGGCAACCTCAACCATCTTCGCCAACTGCAAGACCGAAAACTGTTCCGTAAATTGGTTGAAGACGCGGAATTCTCCGCGAGCCGGCGGATTGATGCAAGCCAGCTCAATACAACGTACGGTATCGCGAATATCAAGAAATCCGCGCGTTTGGCCGCCCTTTCCATACACAGTCACGGGATGGCCGATGGCGGCCTGGGCACAGAACCTGTTCAGAGCAGTGCCAAACACCTCGTCATAATCGAAGCGGTTGACGAGCGCTTCGTCCAACGCGACTTCGTCGGTTACCGTGCCGTAAACTACGCCCTGGTTAAGATCTGTAGCGCACAGCCCCCAGATCTTGCAGCAAAAAGCGATGTTGTGGCTGTCATGGACCTTGGAAAGGTGGTAGAACGAACCGGGCTGCTTGGGAAAAGGAAGCACATCCTCACGCCCATTGTGCTGGATCTTGATGAAGCCCTCTTCGATATCGATGTTGGGCGTCCCGTACTCACCCATGGTGCCCAGCTTCACCAGATGACAAGCCGGTCGAAATTCTTTGATGGCGAAAAGCACATTCAGCGTGCCCACCACATTGTTCACTTGCGTGAAGACGGCGTGCTGACGGTCGATCATGGAATAGGGCGCGGACCGCTGCTCGGCAAAATGGACGACAGCATCCGGCTGAAAAGATTGAAAGATGGAACCTAGGAACTCATAATCGTTGATGTCACCAATGAACGGCTCAATCGTGCGGCCCGTGGCCCGGTGCCAGGCGCGAAGGCGTTCGGGAAGCGGCCGGATCGGTGTAAGGGTCATGGCGCCTAACTCGTGGTCCCAAAGACGTCGAGAAAAATTATCTATGATCGCAACTTCATGGCCCTGCTTGGAAAGATACAGCGCCGTCGGCCAGCCACAGTAGCCATCCCCTCCCAACACAGCTATCTTCATCTGTCCTCCTAGTGATTTACTCAGTCCCGTGCTTCCAGCTCGTCGCAGTAATCAACAAAAACTCGTTTCAATTCTTCGGTCGGTACACTCGGGAAGACAACCAGGGACCCCACTCTTTTGCCCGTTAACAAGAAGCTTGGCCTTCGAGGCGCGTCCGAGGCCGCAGTGCTTCTCGTCTATCCTGCCATCTCATCCGTCTTGCCTCGACGCGAAAGATGGTACTTAAGCACCTGCATGCGCGCAAAATATTGTGAATGTTCTTGCATCCGCTCCAGCTTCTCCGCCAGGAATGCAAGAATCACTGCTATGGCCAGGGAAAACAAGATTATAAGGGCTGCTATCATCAGGCGGATGGGCCAGGTGCGTATTTGTGCCTCCGGACGCAATGCCGGGTCCAGCACCTGAATGATGGAAGCATCCTTAGCCTCGTCAATCCGGGCGATTTCATACTGTTTGGCCAACATCTCAAACAACGCCTCGCGGTACTTAACCTCGCGCAGTTTACGGAGGTACTCAAGCCCGGCGGCTGGGACCTTTTCCAAGGCCACATCGCCCATAGTTCCCCCGCCTTCCCCCCGCTCGAACCGCGAGAGTTGGCTACGAAGAGCTGCAAGCTCGTTCTCGGCGCGAAGCAGATCCGGGTTCTCCGGCGTCGCAAATGAGCGCATCGATTCGACTTGAGCTTCTTTAGCCGCCACCTGGGCGCGCAAGGTCATGAAGCCTTCGAGCATAGCTTTCGACTGGCTGTCCAGCTGGAGCACTCCGGTCGTCAATTGAGTTTGTTTCAAATCCAGCTCAGCTTTGCTCAGATCATCGCGCGCCTGCTGCACTTCCTGCTCGAAGAACACACGCCGTCTGGACGCTTCGGTAACCGCAAGGGTTCGCGTGAGATCTTGGAGTTCGCGCACATAGGCATTCGCCAGATCGGCCACCCGCTGGGGATCGCTGTCTTCTACAGAAATGGAAATACCGCCTTCTTTTCCCGCAGTGATCTCAGTGAGGGACTCCAGACGCTTGCGCGCATCTTTCATCATTTTCTTCTTGTAGACCTGCAACAAGGAAAACTGTTGGATTAGATCGTCGGCAACGGTGCGGCTGCGCAGCATGTAAATGTAGAGATCGGTGGAACTACGAACACCTATGTCTTTGCCGGACGCGCCCAGTAAAGGAGCCAGTTGTCCAAGCTGGCCCAGCATGGCTAGTGCGCTGGATTGTCCCGACTGGGGAGGCATGATCCTGATAGTAGCGGAATACCTCACCGGCAGCAGGAGGGCGATAGCAGCACCGAGTACCATCCCAACGCCGACGAACTTGAAGATGAACACCCTTCGCTTGGCCAGAACGATGAGTGGATCGAAGAGACTAAGGTCTTTCTCCTCCTCACCAGGGTTTTCTTGGGCCAGTCGTAGAGGAAAATCCGCCGTTTTCTGTTGTTCGGTCGTCGCCAAAACACGCGGCTCCTTGCAAAAATGAAACCCCGGCCGTCCAAAAAAGCGCGTCTTTATTTTTCTTTTTCTGAACGACTTTACCGCTTTTGGCTTACCTTTGTCCAGAGTCTCACCTGCTTGAGCAGCGATTATTTACGACAAACTACTTAATTACCTACTTGGTCTCCAGGAAAGTCTATGCCTCTGCGGGTAACGTCGGTTGGGCAGCTACGGCAATGACTGCACGGACAAGGGTGATCGCCGTTAGAATGTGTGTCGCGAAACAGCTGGGAGAGGCGGGTGAGAGCCAATGAAGTGGACTCTTAACGTGGTAGCGTGCTTTTTGACGCCTTTCTTTTGCTTCGCTCCAGCGCAGCCGGTAGCCGAAGGCGTATGCCCGCAGTCCGGCGCAGCAAGTCACGGTGGAAAGCCGCAAGATATTCAGAACGCCCCAGAAAGGGTGATAGCCGTGGACGGCGTCAGAAATGTAACGCTCGCTGATGCGCTCTCTCACTGCCCCGCAGGCGCGGCAGGATGCCACGTCGTTGTGCCGGGCAATCTGGCGCTGATGAGCGGAGTTATCTGGTCCAACATGGGGAGTCCGCTGTTGATTGAATGCGACGGCGGCAGCGATCAGAATTTGGGAGGATCGACGATTACTTTCCTTCCCCAGTCTGCACCGGCCACTGCTTTCCTCATCCAGAACGGTTCACGCTTCATCCTGAAGAACTGTACCCTCTTGCAGTCCTCTGTCGACATCCTCCAAGTAACGGGTAGCGGCAGGAACGCGGTGTATCAAACCGCTTCGCCCCATGGATTCCGCGCCGGCAGCACGTTCGTCTCGATCCAAAATGCCAACCCGCTAAGCCGGCAAGTGCTGGCGAACAATACAACCGCGCTGGTGCTGGCAACGCCTTCGCCAACCACTTTTGCAATGGACAACGCGAAGGCTGTCGCATGTGTCCAGAACTGCGGGTTCGCGAACATTTCAGGGCCCGTCGCGGCGCTCACAAGGATCGTCGGGGACGGGAGCGTGGCCAGCGGCAACTGCCTAGCAGCTTGCAATTTTGTAGCTGGCCAGTCAATTACAATTACCGGAAACTCCAACGGAAGCTTTAATACCACGGCCATTGTCCTAGGGGTTCAGGCCGGAACGGCGTTCACGTTTGTAAGCACCACCAAAGGCGCGGGGAGCGGTGGTATCGCTCAGCAGGGCGTCAACGGCGTTGTTCTGCAAGGCGCGCAGGGTAGTTCGATTCAAGACTCAATCATCACTCACTTCTCCGGGGACGGCTGGCGCGTCGGTGACGCTGAGAATGCTTCCGGCATCTACAACGAGTGCCGCAATTCGCGCATTTTCAACAACCAGATCAATTGGGAGATCAATCAATTGTTCCCTACTAAGGCCTCAAACCAGAATGTGGAGTTCAATTGCGAATTGGTCCTGGGGAACCTTTTCAGCGTACGGGGCACCGGAACTACCAGTGAAGTCTCCTTTTTCAGCGGCGACGTCAGCGGTAACACTTCACCCTTGGTCCAGGCCGGCGACAACGTCAACAGCGCCAGGAATTGGAACTTTTATAACGTAAGCATGGAGAACACCGTGCCAGTCAACAACCAAGTTGGCATCCAGAATAATGCCCAATTCAGCGATATTCATGTTGAAGGAGGCTTAGCCAACGGAACCGGCAACGTGACCGTGAGTGACGGCACGATACCCGGCGCCTGTCACATTTTGAAAGTCGGAAGCGCATTTACGGTCCAGGGCATGAGTTGGACCTCGACTTGTCCTCCGTTCAAGTTCGATGTGAACGGCAATGTAGGATTAGGCGGAGCCGATCCCATCCCCGGCACTCCCCCTTCCATCAACGCTCCCAGCGGGTGGACCCTTTGCGGGGCCGGAAGCTGCCCGTTCGTGGTAACCAGTAGCGGTATTGTTGGCAACGGCGCCCAGGCCCACATGGGCAGCGTGGCGAATCCCTGGCTCGATATGACTGTGGGACGCCTACAAGCCAAAGGCGTAATGCCGGCCTGTTTCTTCCTCCGAGGCGGCGGCCCCGCTTCATCGTGCTTGCTCGAGGCAGGCAGCACGGACATGGCTGGAACGATCATCGCCACCACAGGGGCTGGGGAAACACAGGCTTCTGGAGCTATTCAGCTCAATTTCTCTTCTCCCTATGGCAGCAACAGTCCGTCGTGCTCCTATACGTTGAACAACGCGGGTGGCGGCAACTGGGATGCTCGTGCCACCGTGATGGACAAGGTCGCGAGCAAAGTGAGCGACCTTTTTACCTGGGACAACAACGGCGTGAAGCTGCGCCCATCGACTGCATTCAAGGTGAACTATTGGTGCGCAGCGAAGTAAGGCTCTGGAATACAGCTTCGGGCTGGCCTATGCCAGCCCGAAGACTGATCTTTCCTGGCCACATCAGCTCCGGCAAGCGCTGTGAACAGGTACTACGCCCAGAATGCGGCATACCGTTGCACAACGCGCCGTGCCGCGCGAACTAGGGTTCCAGCCGGATATCGGATCCGGACTCGTTTTCAATCCTGAAAAAAACTTCGTGCACGACAATAGGCGCAGGACTTGAGAAGCTCACATTGTCAAAGATCGAAATTCCAGGCTGGCTGCCAGGATTGAAAAAACCTGGCGTGCAACCGGAATTCACAGTCCCGAGATGTAGCTTATCGGTTGTTTGCACGGTGCAAGTGATCGAATTTGCCGTGGCCAGATACTGGATGACCCCTTCTTCGGTGGCGATTTGAGATCCGCCGTCAGTTGCACGTATCACGTAAAGCACGCGCCCACCCGCGGTGTTGGTACCCACGAGATGAATGGAAAAGAGAGCGGTAAAGCCTGGCGCCGCCAAGGTCATGGCCTTAGGTTGGCCGACAATGGTGAAGCGCTCCGTCCCGCTCGAATAAATACTCGTTGTGTTGTAAAGGACTCCAGGCCCGATGGCCAGTTTGTCCGCCCCGATTACGCCCATGGCGCCCGACCCGTTCAGGAATAATGCGTTCGTGTTGATCGCGTCGGCAGCAACGTTGCGGCCTCCCGTCGCCAGCCCGGTTCCTCGAATTCCTCCATTCACATCGAGCGCCATTGCCGGCAATGTCCCCAACCCAATCATGCCGCCGTTTTGGATCAGCACCGAGTTTCCCAGGGTTCCGAAATTGTCGACGAACATGGGAATGGAGTTCGCTGTCCCGGCTAATGGAGTTACTGTCTGGCCTAAGGCCGTAACCTGGGTGGCTGTGCCCGCGGGGTTCGGGGCAGTCGCTCCGCCCGTCGCCGCCAGGGCATAGGCAGAGGCAGGCCTTCCACCCAAGCTCTCGGCATCCGCCGCCTTCATCGCGTAGGGCACACTCACCAGCAAAACGCGCGGCTGCTCAATCTCGCCGGGCAATTGCACCTGAAACCCCAGCCAGCGCGCTTCGCCGGTCGCGAAGAGCTCGGTGGGAAGTCCCTCAGACTTGGTTGCGCCCAACAGCGCGTCAAAACGCCCCGAAGCATCCAGTTGGACGTTCTGGGTCTCCATCCAAACCGGCGCTCCCCCATGCTGTTCCTTGTAAATAGCGAACGTGACTCCAACTACACCGGTGCGAGGTTGCTGTCTTTCGTCGGTGACCACGGTCCCGAATTTCACGAGTCTGGGAACAGCCACGCCCGAAATCTGTTGGGTCAAGGACTGCGCGGAATCGGTTGGTTCTCCGGTCACGAGATTCGGCTCGGCACCACGCGTCTGCACTTTCGCCGTACTTGACTCCTGGGCCCTGACTACTGAAGAAAAGAAAAAAGCGCCCAGCATTAACATTGTAAGGACTTGGGCTCCCGCCTTCATTGTCTTCATCTGAATCTCCTTATACCTTCTGCCTTCAAAAATCGGCCTCCCAATATACACTTACTTCGTCAGCCCACGTGGCCAAAAGGTTCGATCCTAACTCACGAGTTTTCGGGCCGATTGCGCCACGGAGCCGGTGCAAAACAAATCCTCAGCTGCCGCCCTTTAATAACAATTTTTGTCAAGGTAAGGTCTGTGTAGCTTCAGGATGCTGTTGGTTCCCGTCAATCCTATGCAGACGGATGACTTGACTCTGACGCCTGTAGCTGTTCACGCAGTTTGATGGGCACCGCTGGTGGGAGAATCCGCAACCCGCGATTTATCAAAGCAGCTGGTGTATGGCTGGAGAAACTACTTCGGGCTGGCAGCTGCCAGCCCGAAGCGTGACAGTCATCTAGTCTACCGCAGCCCGGGGCTGGCGGTGCTAAACGTACCATCGGATCCGTTGTTCTGAATCCTGTTGTTGAGATATGAGTTGTTTTGCCCGCCGCCGGCTGCGACGGAGAAGGCAACGCTATTAAACGCAACCGTGGAGTCGGCGACAAAACTTGCAGCTCCGCCACCGACCACGACTCCCTGCCCGTTGTGGCTGATGTTGCAGTGATCACACGTCACGATTGAGTCTCCGGCTGAGGCAGTCGCCCTCAAGCCATTGTTTGAGTCGCTCATGATGGAGTTTATGACGCTCACCCTGCTGTGATCGCCTGCCACGATGCCGCCACCGTTGGCTCCCTGGTTGAAAGTAGCGTAAGAGTCAGAAATTGAAACCTGCACCTGACCAGAACTGGTCGTGGCTGCGATTCCCGCATTGGCATTGTTAGTTACAGTGGTGTTCTTGATTTCCACTTTGCCGGATGCGCCCAACGCAATGTCGATGCCGTTGTTGTTGAAGCCGAAAATGTCGCAGTTTTCGATGCTAAGAAACAGGCCGCTGATAAACCTGATTCCGTTGATGCCGGCGTTGGCGTTGCCACTGCCTAGCAGTCCATCCAGCCTCAGGTTGCGAATGATCACGACATCGCTCGCTCCGGCCGCCACGACGATTCCATTCGTGCCGGCGACCAGAACCGAAGCTACCTGGCCTCCGCCGCCATCAAGGGTAATGGATTTGGTGATAGTCAGAGCACCGAACCCGCCTGGATCCAAAGCATCGATCTCGCCGCCTGGGGCCGTCTTGGAAATGGCGCCGGCAAAGGTCTTACAAGGCGCCGTACGGCTGCAGGGATTGGCATCATCTCCTACACCTGAAACCCACGTGCGGGTAGCCTGGGCACTCGCGAGTGCCGAGCCCAACAGCACGATACCCACAATCGTCAACAAATTGCTTCTACGCATGCAAATATCCTCTCTAGTTTTCTTAAGCTTTGGAATTTCTCACACCTTGCCCTTACGCTTGCTGGTTAAATAGGTAAGAGTGAGGTATAACCCGGGACAACCTTCCTCTTCAGAATTTCCTTGAAAGCCTGCGCATCGTACCACAAAACTACGGCAGCCCATGAATCATGGGTTCTTCCCACAACTGCCTTCACTCTGTGCCACTTGCCGGCTCCCATCAAACAGCGCCCACTCACTGATGATCGATCTGTATGCTCGACATGTGACTAACGCCAACTACCGCAGAGACGCTTGGCGCAACGGTGGTTCCATAAATCGAGCCTTGAACCGTGGCCGTGCTCTGATCCGATTTCTGGTGAGTTCGGGTGGTAACCGGACCGTTGGTTACCTCCACGTTCGAAGCCAGAACCCGTGTGCTTTGCGCGTCATTCTCAGTGAATTGCAGATTTATGACGCCCACAGGACCAGGCCCGCACGTCAGGATGAAGCTCGTCAAATCCAACGTGCAGCTTTCCGTTTGGAAACTACTCGGATCGAGGGCCGACGTATCGATACTCAGCGCCAGATTCTGCGTATTCTGACCTGTAAATGCGCTCGGCGGAATAGGACCGAACTCGTTGATGAAGGTAATGCTGCTGAAGTCGGCGGCGATACTGAATACGTTGTACTGCAGGCTGGCGGAGGCTCCGCTGCCTGACATGAACCCACGAGAGACCTGCAAAGTGAAGTTTGACAAGGCGGTGGACTGCGAAACCTGCGCGAACTCCCCATCCTGGACAAACTTGAACTTCGTGTTCTGGCCTGACATCGCCGCTGGGAAGCAGGCCATCAGACACACGATGGCCGTAAACACAATAAAACGTCTCATATTGAGTTTTCCTCCTCGCCCCGACAAGGGGGCGCCCTGGGGTAAAAATTATGAGGGGGCAACTTTTTAAAGCTGGGTGGCAGCGGGGATTGTAGGCGAAATCAGCGTCAAGTGGCAACAAGAATTTTTGTGAAATTTTGCGTAATGAACACAAAAATACTTACGCTGCGGATTGCAATTCGCGGGAATGCTTGGCGGCTATTTTGGAAGGCAAAACCAGCATTCTACTTTAGGAGTTACAGTGCACAGCCAAGGCCCCGAATGCGGTGGCCTTTCTTGAAGACCATTGCGGCCGGATACATGTCGATAGAGATTTCATAGACGTCTCCGGCGTTCATGCCAGTTCTGAAACGACTCTGGGTATATAGTTCGATTTGAAAAACGTAGAGAAGAAAGACAGGGAGCCTGCGGCGAACGAGTGAATTCCCAAGACCGAAAACCCAGCCTTACTGCAGTCAGCGTCGCCGTGCTCAGGGCGATGCATCAGCTCCACGACGGCTCTCCCAAGATCCTGAGTGACCCGGTGATCCCGCAACTTCTCGATCAGGCAACTCTCGATAAGATCAATTCCGATCTCTCATGGAAGCAGGACGCTCTAACCACAGGCTTGCGCTCCCACGTCGTGCTCCGCAGCCGATATGCGGAGGATCGTCTCCGTGATGCGGTCGGGCGCGGGGTTCGGCAATATGTGAGCCTCGGCTCCGGCCTCGATACTTTCGGTTATCGTCAGCCGCCATGGGCCTCGGCGCTGCGTATTTTTGAGGTGGATCACGCGCCGAGTCAGAGGGCAAAGGTCGAACGCCTGCGCGCATGTGGGATATCGATTCCGCCGAATGTGGAGTTCGTCGCCGCCGATTTCGAGTCCGCGTCGCTGCGCGAGATCTTCTCCAGGAGCAGCCTCGACGTTCATGCACCGGCGTTCTTCTCTTGCCTCGGCGTGCTCGTGTACCTCGCCGAAGACGCTGTGCAGGCAATCTTCGAGCTGATCGCGTCGTTTCCCAAGGGATCGGAATTCGTGCTCACATTTTCCCAAGGCGAGAGCACGAACGGCGCGGTGAAGAAACTCGCCGACGCTTCCGCCAAAGTAGGCGAACCCTGGCGCACCTATCACAGCCCAGAAGAGCTGACGCGCCAATTGTTGAAAAGCGGTTTTTCGGAAGTCTCGGTCCTCTCGCCGCAAGAAGCCAAGGACCTTTACTATCGTGATCGCCAAGACAATCTTCCGCCGCCAAGCCGGTCGTCGATCGCGTGCGCCATCGTCTAGAGCCTGAAGGTTGAAGCTAGAACAAATGGCCCGCAAGCGCACGTTGGCTCGAAATGTATGGCACGTTGATGGCACAGACATCAATGGTCCGAATTCCGGCGGAATAGCCAGGCGAGTCTTCCAGGCGCTCATCGTCTCAGTTCCCGCTGCCGTTCCGCTTCCTCCAGCCACTGAGCCAGCTTCGGGTCTTCCGCAGCGTACTTCGCCCATCCCCGTGCCGTGCTATTCCAGCGATGGTCCTTGATGGTCATGTCAATGCCGCGGTCGATGAGAAATTGCATTGCCTCGTAGTTCCGATGCCAGACGAGCTCGTGCAGGATACTCGCCGGCTCATGGGAACTCCAGGTCGTGTTGATGTCCGCGCCGTGTTGAAGTAGGAAATCCGCAACATCGAGGTGGCTGTTGATGACGGACCAGGCGAGCGCCACGTCGAGTACGCGCTGCTGCTTCAGAGGGCCCCATTGCCGTGCATATTCCTCGACGCGATCCCTCGGCATGTACGGACTGGAGGGGTAGTGATTGTCGACGTCGCCCAGCACAGGCGCGCCGGAGTCGTCGAACCACTGCTTCACCCGCGAGAGGTCGCCGATGCCTGCCGCATGTGGCAGATCGTCTGGCAGCGTCCAGATGCGGGTGAGGACAGGAATGACGTGTGTGTTCGCATACGTGAACGCGAACTCGATCGCCTGCGATGACGGCGGCGGCTGACGCCGCAGGATCGCTGGGTCCAGGTCGAGGAGAGAGGTGATGAATTCTCCGCAACCATGCAGCGCTGCCCGCCCGATGATCTCCGTTTGAAAGTCCACGAAGGCCTCACCGAGCAGCCACGGCTCACGGTGCAAAAGACGAACGAACGCCGGCAAATCGCTCTGTCCGCGTGGATCCTGCAGCGAGGCTTCGCTGCCACTCCAGGAATAGACGGCCCGGCTGACCTGCTCCATGACAAAAGCTTTCCAAAGGCCGGCCTCGGTTGCATGCCTGGGGCGGTTGTCAATGAAGTACTTCGCGAAGCCCGGCCGTCCCACACTACCGTCGACGTGTGCGCCGAGCTCGGGATCGAGCGCGATGGCTCGGTCCAGCAGGAGCGACACCATGGCCTTGTGCTCGAAGCTGCAGGCGATCGTGAAAGCTTCCGTGACTGCCGCCGGATCGTTCCCGCTTGCATCGAGCGCCGTACGGACGGCGTCGAGGTCGCCAAGCGCAGTGAGGAATTTAAGCGTGCGCGGAAGCAGGCCTTTCCGCCGAAACAGCTGCAGCAACCCCTTGGCGCGCGAGCTGAGAAGGCCCTCGAACACCGAAGGCATCACGACCGCACCTGCGTCGATCAGCAGCTCGGCACACGCAGCGCGGGTGAAGCGCTCTTCTCTGAGCGGGTCGAAGCTGTCGCCATAGGAGCCGGTAGCAAATCCCAGCAAACCTTCGCGCGCGCCCAACCCATCACTTTGCCAGGAAAGCAGGGCTGGGTGCTCCGCCAAGAGTTGCTTCAGCCGTTCAACGTCGTTGTCGTGAATGATGCGTTGAGCCTGCTGTGCCGCCGACTCCAGGCCCTTGCCCAGGCGTTTTCTCACCTCTGCGGTGAGGTCCTGCCAGCCCGCGTAGCCGTACTCGCGAGCGATCACAAGTTGCGCGTTACGCTGCGTCAGCGGCAAGCGGACATTCGGCAGATGCGCGCGCGCACGCGCGAGGGCAGCGGCGTCGTCAGCGGAGATATCGCGCGCGAGCTTCTTGGCCTGTTTACGGAGGGACTCGAGAGACGGACGAACCGGGAGAGACTTGGAAGCGGTCATTGCGACCTCCTTTCATAAACCGCCTGTACCCGCTGAATTCAGGCCGAAAGAAGGTGCATACGCACACGACTCAGACCAAAACAGGTGGGAGTGTTCCCTTGCCGCGGGTGGGTGGCGCCCTGTCAGCGCACTGCCCGCAGTATCAAGCGACTGCCGCTGCGATGTCAAATGCGATTTCTGCAAGAATTTTTCATGGCACGTTTTGTGGCACACATCAGCGAACACAAGTGCGAGCCACGTGTTTTTTGGATGTGAATGACTTCTGAGAAGAAGTGGACCGCTAACCCACTGATTACGAATCAGCGGGCGTAATTTTCAGGCTTGCAAGTCGCAGGAAAGGAATTGGT
Source organism: Candidatus Angelobacter sp. (assembly GCA_035263765.1). GTDB lineage: Bacteria > Acidobacteriota > Terriglobia > Terriglobales > Acidobacteriaceae > Angelobacter. The sequence goes on from DATFQZ010000255.1 coordinate 46,791, forward strand.
GAGCGCGGAAGGAATCGAACCTTCAACCTACTGACTAAGAGTCAACGAATTCACCATCATCCTATTCAGAGTAACGCAAACAAAACCCCTGGCCGATAATGATGACGAACCGAGCTACGCTTCCAAAATGCCGAGTCGGCGGAACAAATTACACAATTGCGTGTGCGGCGGGCTGAGGGCCCCATAACCTACACATTCCATTCACCAATACCTTTCGCAATGTTGGTCCTCAAATTGCCCTTGCAACTGTAATGTTGCCCTTCAACAAACCTTCGGCGATTTGCGCCGATGCTTGCCGTGCTGCGTTATAGCCTCCCCGAGCCAATCCAAGCGGCAACAAGTAAAGAGTCGCATGGGCGATCGAGAAGCCGGCAGGTCGGGTGTGAAATGCGTGAGAGGAGGCACTGAAGCAATAACTGAAAGGAGACTTTCATGCTTGTGATGATTGCAGTCGCGTTGCTGCTTCTCTGGGGGGCTGGCCTATACACCTCGCACACACTGGGCGGAGCCATTCACATCCTGCTCCTGGTTGCGATGGTCTTTATCATGGTTCGAATCAACCAGGGCCGGAAACTGATCGCCGGCCACACAACCATGTCGGCTAAGATGCCACGACGCTAAGAAGAGACAAAGTGATTTACTGAAAACGTTGTCCCAGGTCAAGGGCTTGAGTCCCGGCAGAGCTGCAAACGGAGAATGGCCTGCATGGGCAGACTAGACATTCTTCAATCGACTTTCTGGCGTTCTTCTGCATCACTGGACTCCGCAGCCTCCTGATCAGGGCTCGAGGCACTCTCCGGCGTCGGCGCCGTCTCCTTGAGGGACGAGGCTTCGCGCGCGCCGGCGGCGTCGGCAGGTTCGCCGTCGTCATGACTACTTGGAGTACCTTGCCCGCTGTCTTTATTTTGCTCGCTTTCCTTACTTTGCTGGTCCTCTTCCTGCTCCTGATGTTGCCCAGGTTCCGGCTCGGCAGCGGGATGCAAGAGGTCGTGGATGGCCGAGACCATCTTGCCGATCTCTTCATCGGTAAGCTCGGCGAACTGCCGGCGTTTGTCTTCGGGCAGGGGGAGTTTTCCATTGCTCTGTTGAATCAGGCGGACCAGCTGCGCGGCCCGCAGGTTCGGCATGTCCACAATCTCCATCACGGCTTTGACGGCGGCGTCGCGGAACTTCAGGAAATCCAGCTCCGAGCGCAGATCGCGGCGGATGGCATCTTCAATACAGTCAAACAGGTACTCCGTTTGGCTGGTGGCGTCAAAGTAGCGGTAGAGGTCCGCAGTCTCGTTGGCCACCTCCACCTGCTCCTCGGCGTTCATGAAGTACTGGATGAACGGCTGAATGGAGCCGGAAAAATTCTCGAGAACGCGATCATATGTGCTCATCTCCCGAAGCATGGCTGCCGAGACCGGAAAAAGCACGCCCTCGGGCGTGAAATTCCTGCGGGCGAGCACGTTGTGCACCAGGAATCGATGGATGCGCCCGTTGCCGTCGAGGAACGGATGCACAAACACGAAACCGAAGGCCGCGGCTGCGGCTGCGCACACCGGATGCACCGTGCTTTCGGGATCGAGCAGCCGGTCCATCATGCGCATCCAACCCGCCATCAGCGAATCCACGTCGGCGGGCTTGGGGCAGATGAAGTGGACCTCCTGGGAATAATCGGGCGAGATCGAGCCGATGAATACCTGGACCTCGCGCCAGTCCTTCTGCGCGTAGCGGGGATCGACGATCGAGTTTTGCAGCTCGACAAACGATTGTTTCTGGACGGGATCGAATTTTTCCGCGCGCATCAGCGCGGCCACGAAGCGTTCCGTGCGGTCCTTGCTCGGCGTTTCGCCCTCAATGGCGAACGACGATTTTGTCTCTTTGGTGAACAGGTAGTGCACCGCCCGCTTTAGCACTCCCGGATCCACGCCGGCGACCAGCCTCTTGGCCTGTTCCGCCAGGTCTTTGTTGAAATCGGCCTTGATCTTTTCTGTCCGGCGAATGAGCGGGCAATAGTCTTTGTTGCCGAGAAGGTTGTCGAAGACGCGCTGTCGTTTCACCCGAGTCGCCGGCCCCACGATGTGCAGCTCTTCATCCAACAAGTCGATGTAGCGGCCCGATTCGAGATCGTCAACGTTGAGTGTCTTTCCGGTAAAAACCTCATAAAGGTACCAGGCGCGCCGGGCAAAGATCCCGTTGGGTTCGTTCTGGACCCAGACTTCCAGGTCCGTTCTGTCCATGGCCAGGAAGGCGGCTTTATAGACACGCAGATCCAGCGGCTCATGGCGAAGGGCGAAGCGGAGGTGCCCGGCAATGTTCTCCGGCGGCTGGTAGACCCGCGGGTACTGTTCCAGGATCTGCGTATTTGTAACAATAGTCTTCCGCGTGCCCGCCGCCACCTCGGAACGGACTGCGGGATACGGGATTTTGAGACCCAGCCGGTCGATGATGGCCGTCAGGCCAACCGGAACCTTCCACTCACGGTCATCGGCCATAAAACCTTCCCAATGGGAGAAATTACATCCCAAATATCCACATATGGCAAAAATCTATCCCAACTCGGCTGCTTCCATTAAGCTGTTTCACACAAAAAATCGACCCGATATCTGGAAAAACGTACCAATTCTTACGTATCGATAAAAAAACGTTCCAAAACGCCCCAAAAATGGCGTTTGCCCGCTTGTCTAATTAGCAAGTGGCTGGCCAGGAGGGACTCGGGCCGAGGGAGCCTCCGCACGCCTAATCGAGTCTCACCTCGTGCGGTAGTACTTGCCGTGGGCAGTGCTCGAGTGCCCCCAGTTGAAGCGGCGCCCGATGATGGCTTTCACGAGCAGGTGGTCCGTGCCGGCAGTCGCCCCAACGCCTACGCCGAAATTGATCTCCCATCGCGGCGAGACGTCCAAATCGAAAGCCGGGATGAACTGCTGCGACTGATCGTGAAAAGGAAACAATCCGGCTACCGGGCCGAAGCCGCCGTAGTACTCGAGGCCGAACGCCACCTGTTTCCTAAAATCCCAAGAGATCTTGGCGGCGGGAGAAAACTGCCATCTGCGGTCACTGGGCAGTCCGGTGTAACCCTTGTCGAATGCCGGGTTGACAGACCAATAGAGCCGGCCTTTCTGCTGGTCCACGATCGGGCGCACTTCCAGGCTCCAGGTACCGGTCGCGTAGATCGGCCGCTGGTAACCGAACTCCGCAGAGAGGCTGACGCCGACCGGCCAATGCCATTGCTCGGGCGCACGCACGCGCGGGCGTATGTGGTCGCCGACCCAATCCCAGCTCCCCTGTTGCACTGTGGTGAAGATGTAAAATCCGGTTTCGAACCATGGCGTGATTCCTTGTGTGATCTCAAGAGTCTCATGCAATGCATGATGGGTCGGCAGGACGCCCTCCTCGGTCTGCTTGCTGCCCTCGATGGTGAAGTTGCTATGCAGCTCGAGCATGGTAGTCTTGGGCGCGACTGTTTGCGATCCGTACACCTGGATCTCGTAGTTCTCTTGGGCGGGACAGGGCACGGCCAACAGAACGGCCATCCCAACCAACATCCAGCCGGCGGATCGGATGTGGAAACTTGCGAGTCTCTCGATCTTTTGTGCCGACAAAGCGCCTGCTTCCCCCTTTATTTCCTTAGCTGAAGGTTCCCCGCCAATGGTTGTCAGGCGCCGTTACGCCAGAACGTGATGGTTCTCAATAGCCCATCTGGTGTATCCGGCAGTGTGACGAAATAGCAGGTTCACGCAAGGATGCATCGCGGCACGCAGAACAGGCTGAACTCTGTCGGCGTGCGGCCGATATATGTGCAGATGTGATCAACAGATGGTGAGCGCGGAAGGAATCGAACCTTCAACCTACTGATTAAGAGTCAGTTGCTCTGCCAGTTGAGCTACGCGCCCTTTTGCGGTTGGAAAAAAGCGGAAGACGCTTCCTGCGGAAGACATTTTCAAGTGTAACACATCGCTTATGCGCTCCGGCCGTGAGCGATGGCTGTGGCTTGCCCCTCAAGGCGCCTTGCAAAGCTTCCGTCTTTCTGCTTGGCACGAGCCAATCGGAGACTCCTTCGACATACTCCCGAATGTTCGAAGCAGGAGCCACGATAACGCGGGCTAGTTCACGATCAGAGTGAAATTCTGCGAGTGGCTTGGCGATCCGCCGTTGCCGCTTCCGGTGACCGTGATGGTGTAGGTCCCTTTCGGCGTTCCCTGAGTTCCGCCGCCGCCGCTGTTGCCACCTCCACCGCAACCGATCAACAACAGCATCAGGGCCAGTGGCGCTAGCGCCACCCAGCGTATCCGCCTCCGCATGCGTAGTGTCAACGCCAGCAACAGGGTCAGGCCGGCCGCCAACAGCAACGGCCATCCGCCCGGGCCGCCCCTGGGCAACAACGCGACCGAGTGTCCAACAGTAGGCGCCGTCGTGGTAACGGTGATGGCGACGCTCTGTGACGTCGCGCCCAGCGAGATCGAGGATGGCGAGACCGTACAGTTTGCAGCCAAGGGCGCTCCCGTGCAGGTGAAGTTCAGCGTTCCAGTGAAACCGCTCACGGGAGCGACGGTCATCCCATAGTTGGCCGTCTGCCCCGCGGCAACGGTTACCGTTGCCGGGCCGTTGGGTGAAGGGCTGAAGTCCAGAGCCACGCCCGTCACCTGCAGTACGTCCGGTGAGGAGAACGAATTGCTCGTGATGGTCACGCTGCCGTTGCGGGTTCCCGACGCCATGGGAGCAAAACTCACCTGCAGCGTGCACGTGTTGCCCGCGGTAACGGAGGTGCAGTTGTTGGTTTGACTGAAGTCGCTGCTGGCGCTGATCTGTGAGACGTTCAGAGTTTGATTGCCGCTATTCGTGAGCGTAACCGACGCCGCGGCGCTGGTCGAGCCCACATTCTGGTTTCCAAACCCGATGCTGGCAGGATTCAGCGATACCGCAGGCGCCTGGCCCCCGAACCCCACCAGGTTGACGGTCTGCGGGCTGTTCACGGCGTTGTCACTCAGCTCGACGGTTCCGTTTCTCACGCCGTTCGCCGTCGGAGTGAAGGTGACTTGCACCAGACAGAAAGCACCAATGGCCACCGAGCTGCAGGTATTGGTTTGCGCAAAGTCTCCCGTGGTCTGTATGTTGCTGATGTTGAGAGCGAACGTTCCGTTGTTCGTGATTTTCAGTTGCTGCGGCGGACTGGTGGTGTTCAGGGGAAATTGTGGCGGAAACGTGATCTTCGTCGCCGACGGCGTTACTGTTGGCGCCAAGCCGGTACCGGATAGGGCCGTCGTCTGATCGGGCAAGGCGCCGCCGAAGTGCACCGTGAGTACTCCGGTGCGCAGCCCGGCCGCAGTCGGAGTGAAGGTCACGGTGAAAGCACATTTGTCTCCAGCGGGCACAGGATTCTGGCAAGCGCTGGTCTGCGAGAAATCGCCGGTGATGGAAGCCGTAGGTGCGGGCAGAGTTGCGTCACCGAAATTGCCAACGATGGCATCGTTGGGCGCGCTGGAAGTGCCGAAGGCCACGCTTCCAAAATCCAGACTCGTGCGCAGCACGGGCACCGGTGCTCCCAGAGAAGGAACAATTTTGGCCAGATACGGACCCTGAAAATAGCCGTCGGGCAAGATCTGCCGAAAGGATCCTGGCGTGGTTGGCGTAGCCGCAACGCCCCCGCTCAGGAAGTAAACCGCTCCCGTGCCGTCTACGGCAATTGCGCCGGTCGTCGTACTGGGAAGATCGCCGCTGTGGTCTATGCTGTCTCCAAAAAATGTGCCCCATTGCAGTGCGCCGCTAGAGTCCACCTTGAGCACAGAAGTGGTTTCCAGGGCCGGCGGAGGCACATAACCTTGGATGGGATTAAGCAAAGGGAACTGCATTGAGGGCAGCGAATTGAAGGAGGTGATGAGCACCTCGACGTAGGCTGCGCCGGAGGAGTCCACTGCCACTCCGCCGCTTTCCGAGCTCGAGTTGGCAACGTTGCAGAGAGTTGTGGAATAAACCAAAGCGCTGCCAGCGGCGTTGAATCGGGCGAGATAGGCCCGCTGCTGGCCGGATGTGCCGGTGGAGCAAATGGCTCCTGGAGTCGTTGGCACTGTGGCTCCGTTGCCGCTAACCACGGCCTCTCCGTTGTTCGCCACGGCGATCCCGCCAGACACCGTGGTGAAATCGCCGAAGAACGTGGAGTAGTCCAGAGTCTTGGCGTCGGGATGAAGCTTGACAACCACGGCCGCAGTGGAAGGCGCAGTCGTCTGAAAGGCGCCGGGCGTGGTAGGAAAGTCCGGGCCTGCCGTGCCGTGCAAATACGCCGCCCCATTGCCGTCAACGGCAATCGCAAAGCTGGCGTTACCGCTCGGACTGCCCATAAAGGTTGAGTAGTCGAGCGCCGATCCGGTGGGGTTCAGCTTCATGATGAAGGCATTGCCCTTGGTTGACGGATGCGAGGTTAAGAAAGCCCCCGGCGTCGCCGCCACAGGCAGCAAGGATGTATCGCCATGACCAAACTGTGAAATGAAACCCGAAACATAGACAGCACCCGTAGAATCGATGGCGATCCCTGGTATGGAGTAGTCCGGTACGAAGTTTCCGCCGTTGGCGTTTCCACTATCCGCCTGGAGCAGGGTTGAGAAGACCAGGCTGGATCCATCGCTGCTTAACTCGGTGGCGAACGGGATATCACAGTTGACGCAGTGGACCGGCGTGTGGCCGTTGAAGGAGCCCGCGGTCAGCGGGAAGCCCGGAGTCCCTGCGGGTGCGTCAAAAACCTCCCCGCCAAAGACCGCGTGGCCCTGGCCATCGACCGCAATGGCCTCGCCCCTGCTGAACACAAAAAAGCTGGCATAGAGAACCTTCACACCCGTGGGATCGAGTTTGACCACGAAAGTTGTGTTAGCGCCGCGCGTGACGCCGACCGGCGGTTGGCCGTCGGCGGAGGGAAATACCGCGGCGGTCGTCGTCCCCACAAGGTAAACGCCTGTGTTGTCAACCGCCATGCCATTAATAATGTCCCGGCAGGCGACGCCCGTACAATTGCTCATCACGAAGGTCGCAAAGGCCAAGGCCGGATCTACCACCAACTGGCGGTGATGATCGTATTTACCCAGCCGGACGGCCACCTCGTTTCCCTTTAGGACATAGTCCGCCGCCACCAGACGCTGGGGTTCGCGGTCTTGAAAGGCTTTGGGCTTCTTCAGGCGCATGACCTCCCTGCCGCCCGACGCCACAATCACTTCGCCTTCCGGGCTCAGGGAAAGCTGAGCTCCCTCGACCTCCAGGCGCAGACGCGAAGGATCCGCGCCCGGCGCCAGTACATAGTCGTACTCCAGCCTTCCTTGCTCGCCGTAAAACACCACATCGACTCCGGGATAAACGCCACGATAGACGACGCGGGCAAAATGAGGCACCTTGGTTCTCCATTGCTTCGGATCCGAACCAGCGAAATAATTGCTGATACCTTGCAGCAGCTCCGCGCCTTCGACACGCGCGGAAGAGGAACCTCCCACAAAATGAAGCCGTACGGAGGACGGGTCGGTGCTTTGTGTTGCTCCACTAGCAACGTTCCTGGGTAGTGAGAGACGGACGGCGTCTTGTTCGAAACTGGCAGGGAGCCCTAAGCCATGGCTGCGATACAGCACGGTCTGTTGCTGGCGCGCATTCAAAGGTTCGAAGAAGACTTCCGTAGGCGGCATCTTCGGCCCAACTTTTTGCGCCGTGCCAGGGGCGTCTGCGGCTTGTGCCGCCGGTGCAACCACAGCAACGAAAAAGACAAGCAGCAGAGCCTGTATACCAATTAAGCAACAACCCGCGAGTTTTTCCGTTTTGATCGTCATCGCCTTGTACCTTCCCGTACCTGTGTTTCAACATCCACGGGTTTTGTACTCGACGTGCCCACTTGAACTGTAGGCGTGAAAGGTGAGACGACGGCCACAGACTCTATACGGTGGTGTCCTGCTCTATAAGGTCGGCCGGCGCTCTTTCGTCGTCTATCTAGGTTCAGTGAAGGTAGTCGTGTACTTTTGACGAAATCCACGGGCGCATGGACGGAGATGATTGTAGCATTGAGAGCTGCTGCTGTCTTAAGCAAAAAACCTAAACCTTCACAGCCTACCGAAGCTATTGGGTGCATTCTGCCCAGCGGCAGCATGCGGTATCACGTCGACGGCAACTCGATCGCAGCACTTGCAGGGCCGGGGGGTCAGGCAGAGCGCCGCCACGCCGGCGCCCAAAGGGACGTCGACACCTACCGTAACGCCGGTCACGGTCATCAAGGCAACTCCCGCGCCCACGGCAACACCCAAGCCCTGAGTGGTGTCTCACGATGGTGGCGGGAGACGACGAAGGCCGTCTGATTCACCCTGCGACAGAGACCAATGCTCTCGGCTGGCGACTCCGCCCACCGTGACGGCAAGCGAATCGCTAGACGCTGATATACGGCAGGAGTCATTTCGTACGAAATGCCGTCTGCCTAAAGGCCCGCGATTCGCAACCGAATCGCTAGACGCTGATACTCGGCAGGGGATCATTTCGTGCGAAATGATCCCCTGCCGGGATTAGAATTGGCAGAGAATTGACCGTGTCCGCATCGATTCGAGATTCAGGTATAACTTGCGCACGCTGTTCGCAGCCTCTGCCGCCGGAGGCGTTGGTCTGCGACCGCTGCCACGCGCTGGTGCACGCAGAAGAAGTGGAACGGAGGGCGGCGCTAGCCCGCTCGCTCGAGGCTCAGAGCTTGCTGGTGAAAGCTCGCGAATGTTGGCTATCGATATTGTCGTTACTTCCTTACGACTCCCAGCAGGCGGCGTGGATCCGCGATCATGCACAGCAATTGGAGTCCGCAGCCCCGGCGGCGCAGCGTCCGGAAGCCCCTGGTGGGACGAAGAATCCATGGGCAAAACGCCTGGCGCCTCTGGCTCCGATCGCGGTGCTGCTCAGCAAGCTCAAAGGCCTTCTGTTCCTGCTCAAATTGCAGTTCCTGTTCAGCTTCGCTACTTTCATCGGTCTGTATTGGGCGCTGTGGGGACCCAAGTTCGGTATCGGCTTCGCCGTGCTGGTGCTGATCCACGAAATGGGCCATTACATTGATATCAAGCGCCGCGGCCTGCCTGCCAACATGCCCGTGTTCTTTCCCGGTCTGGGGGCCTATGTGCGCTGGCAGGCGATGGGAGTGTCGCTCGAGACGCGCGCCGCCATCAGCCTGGCCGGGCCGCTGGCTGGAGCTCTGGCCTCCGCAGTCTGCGCGCTGCTTTGGTACCAAACCGGCGACATGCTGTGGGCTGGGCTGGCCCGCGTGGGGGCGTGGCTCAACGTCCTCAACCTGATCCCTGTCTGGATCTTTGACGGCGCTCAGGCTGCTCACGCACTGCGCAAGAGTGAAACGCTCTTGTTGCTGCTGGTGGCGGTGGCACTGGGTTATGTGATAGCCGAACCGCTTTTTTATTTCGTGGCAGCGGGATCGCTGTGGCGGGTAGTGCTCGCGTTGGTGGCGCGCCGGCGACCCAAAGAAGTAGTTACGCTTGGCCTCGAGCAACGCGTTCCCGTGCCCGGTAGCGTCCCATCGGTCCCCGAGGACCTGACTGCGACGCGGCACGAAAGCCACGGCATCGCCGCTTACTATCTCGCCGTCCTCACGGCGCTCGGACTGCTTTTGTGGCTGTTACCGGGCCACGGCAGCGCCGTGCGCTAGAGATCCGCGTAAAGCTTTCTCGGCTTGTTCCACAAAGCCATGTTTCAGCGCTTTGCGGAATGTCTGGAAGTCGGCTTCAGTCTGGTCGGCATACTTCACTGCAAATCGGAGTAAGGCTCGTTCCGCCTTTCCGGAACGTCCCAGGTAACTGGCCAGCGCCACCGGTTCGCCCGAGCGAGCATGCCCTTTGGCGAGGAGTTCGGCGCAGACGCGGCTGTACTCGGCCAGGCGCCGGCCACCCAGCTCCTCGGGCTCAATCGAGCTTTTGTGGTCATTAAGCTGCCGCACCAAGTAGTCGCGCCCGGCGATGGAGCACCAGCCCAGCAAGAAATCGGAGAGCACCTGCATCGCCCGCTGTCCCTGGACAACGCGCTGTCCTTGGTTTTTGGGCGTGCCGCTGTCCTTGTAGTAGGACTCGTAAGCGGAAGGCGGTTCCTCCTTGATCTGGAGGAACAGCGGATCGTGCGGGTGGCGGCCGATGAACAACACCACATAATCTCGGGTACCAACGCTTCCCGTGCCAACCACTTTGAACCCGACGTCCACCGGCTGGTAGCGGTCGAAGATAAGCTGATGGTCAGGCGACAGCGAGTCGCGGTACTCGGGGAGCGCAGCCAGAACGGACTTCTTCTCAGCGCCCGTGACTTCCCAGATTAAACCCGGCTTGGAGGCTAATCGATAATTGTGTCCCGCGGTGCGCTGGGCAAGCTTCTTGAGGTTGGAAAGCGGAGTAGAGCGCTCCGCTTCTTTGAGCGCACCTCGAATCATAGGATCGCGCTTACTGCGCCAGGCACGGTGGCGCGCCACGTCGAGCGCCGGCGTCTCCGCGAATTGACGAATCCACCGCGAATACTCTTCGAGAAAAAGATGCGTGGCCTCTTTGCATCCGCTCTCGCCGTCGCCGGCGACGCGGCCCGCCAGCACGATGCTGGTTGCACAGCGCTTGACGTCCCACTCCCACGGCCCGCGCTGCGTCTGGTCAAAATCATTGATATCCAGAATCACGTCCGAGGCCGGCGTGGCAAAGAAACCGAAATTCTTGAGATGGGCGTCGCCGCAGAGCTGGACTTCCAGGCTGGTGCGAGCGCCGGCACCCAGGTCGGTGGCCATGATCTCTACCGCGCCGCGAAAAAACGCAAACGGCGAGACGCTCATGCGCTCGAACTTCACCGGCAAGAGCTTGGCCACGTGATCTTGGCATGCGGCGCGTAGCACATCCAACGGATCAAAGTGGCGTGGCGCAAGGTCTGCCAGGGCAGCCCGCTTGAGACGATTGCGCTGGGCCAGTCCATGCTCTTCAGCTTGCTTATGTGTCAGCATTGTGAAATCTCATCTCCCTTCAGTGCCGTAACGCGACGGAAATAGCGGGAAGTCAGCGATTATAGCCGTGCTTCTTCGCCCCGTTAACAGACATCTATGGCCGCGGTCGCAACACCGTTTGGCCCAGTGCATGAGCGCCCGCGACGTCGAACTTGCACTCTCATTCGTGCCAAAACAGAACTGCTCATTCGTCAAATTTACCTATTATCGAATTTACATATTTGTGACAAGTGAATTGACGCTTCGATTCGTTTCCGAAATAGAATGTTGACCGTCTTTGGCTCGCTTAGGGCGACGCTCTTGGAACCAGCGCTTGTTCGCCGGTTCATGTCATGGCCATGGATCGCTTAGGGAAAGAAGTAAAGTCAGGAGAAAAGCGAACATGGTTCGAAAGAGCAAAGACCAAGATGGAATCTGGGTGTCTCCGAACGCTGACGCACGCCGGCTTCGAGACGCAGAAAACGCCCGACAGAATCGGGCCGAAATCACCGCAGCTTTATCGCACGGAAAAGTCTCCCGACGGGATCTGGTTAGGTGGGGGTTGTTTACCACCGCTGGAATCATAGCTCCTATCGGCGGCTGCAGTCCCTTTGTGCCGTCGCTGAGTGGGGCTCCCCTCGATAAAGGTGGAAGCAGTGGAAGCGGAGGAGACGGTGGCGGAGGCGGAGACGGCGGAGGATGCAGCCAGGTTCCAACAGGATTGCCTCCCAGTCCGACGTTCGGCGTTTCGCCATTTACGCAGCCGATGCCGCGCTTCGACGTTCTACCGCGTAACGCGGTTTCCACGTTGAATCCAGCGCCGCAAGCGCAAGCTAACCAGACCCAGCAACCTCTGGATCCCGCGCTGGTCGGCGGACGAACCGGCCTGACCGGCCCCATCGAGGGACGTCCCCCGGGACCAATCTGGGCACACCAGCGTTTTGCCCAATTCCCGCCGCAGGTAGCGATCGAGGTAACGACCAAACCCGTCACCACGAATACCACCTACAATCCTGGCGTCACTTCCGACCTGAACTCCGGGATCAATCCGGCCACCCCTTTTGCGCCAAAGTTTCATCCCAGCTTTCCGGTGCAGAATGCAAATCGAATCTGGACCTTCAACGGCACGTTTCCACCCAAGCTCGGGCAGGTCCGCTACGGCGAGCCGGTGCTGTTCCGCCACCACAACGCCTTGCCCACGGACATCACCAACAATGGAGGCTTTGGCCGGTTTACGCTGACCACCCACGAGCACAACGGCCATCATGGAGCAGAGAACGACGGCTTTACCGGCGCCTACTTCTGGCCCAACCAGTTCTACGACTATCACTGGCCGTGGGTGCTGGCGGGATTCACCAGCATCAACACTGGCGCCACAGACCCTCGCGCCGGAGCCCCTGACGGCAATGGCGGGATCAGCAAGTTGCCTGGCGACTGGCATGAAACCATGAGTACGCACTGGTTCCACGATCACATGTTTAGTTTCACCGACCAGAACGTGTACAAGGGCGAAGCCGGTATGAACAACATCTACAGCTCGCTGGACCGCGGCAACGAAGGGCTGAATGATGGCGTGAACCTGCGGCTGCCCAGTGGTTCGGCGAAGGACTGGGGCAACCTGGATTTTGACGTCAACCTCCTGGTTGCCGATAAAGCCTGGGACGCAAACGGCCAGCTCACCATGGACACGCTGGCCTTCGATGGTTTTCTGGCCGACCAGATGACCGTCAATTTCGCCTGGAAGCCGTTTTTCAACGTCTATGCACGCCGCTACCGTTTCCGCATCCTCAACGCCGCCGTCTCACGCTTCTTCGCTTTTGCGTTGAGCGACGGATCGAACATCGTCCAGATCGGCAATGACGGCAATCTCTTGCCGCGCACTGTCAATCTCAGGCAGACCGACCAGCTCGGCATTGCCGAACGGTACGAAATCGTGATTGATTTCTCCCGTTACAAAGCC